>JBIICE010000083.1:0-16393 GCA_044239025.1 Verrucomicrobiales bacterium | reverse complement strand
CCTGTCCGGGCCGGATCTGGCGGCCCTGTACGAAGCCGCACCGCAGGCCGAGGCGAAGATGCGGGCGGTGCCAGGACTGATGGATGTGACGAGCGACCTGCAGATCACCAGTCCGCAGGTGAAGGTATCGATTGACCGCGACAAGGCATCGGCGCTGGGAGTGACGGCAGCGCAGATTGAGTCGGCCCTCTCGAATGCCTACAGTTCGCGTCAGATTTCGACGATTTATACGCCGACGAATCAGTATCAGGTGATTGTGGAACTGCTGCCCGAGCATCAGCGCGGGGCCGTTGATCTGAACACGCTTTATGTGCGTGCGGGTACGGGGAAGCTGGTGCCGCTGGCAGCGGTCACGGCGACCTCGATGAGTGCCGGACCGCTCACGGTGCAGCATCTTGGGCAGATGCCTGCGGTGATTCTATCCTTCAACCTTGAGTCCGGGATTGCGCTGGGCGACGCCATTCCGCGGATTGAAGCAGCGGTGAAGCCCGTGCTGCCCGAGTCGGTGACGACCGCCTTTCAGGGAACGGCGCAGGCCTTTCAGTCGAGTCTGTCGGGACTTGGCATGCTGCTGCTGATGGCGGTGCTGGTGATCTATCTGGTGCTGGGGATTCTCTATGAAAGCTTCATTCATCCGCTCACGATTCTGTCTGGTCTACCCTCCGCTGGCTTTGGTGCCCTCATGGCGCTCCAGCTCTGGGGATATGAACTCAACGTGTATGGTTTTGTGGGGATTCTCCTGCTCATTGGGATTGTGAAGAAGAATGCGATCATGATGATTGACTTTGCGATCGAGGCGCAGCGTGAGCGGGGTCAGGCCGCGGCCGATGCGATTTACGAAGCCTGTCTCGTGAGGTTTCGGCCGATCATGATGACGACGATGGCAGCGATCATGGGGACGCTGCCGATTGCGCTGGGGATTGGCGGGAGTGCGGCGCGGAAGCCGCTGGGCATTGCCATTGTGGGTGGTCTTGTCGTCTCGCAGCTGCTGACTCTCTACATTACGCCGGTGATCTACCTGCTCATGGAGCGCCTGCGGAGCCGGGCGTGAGGCTGGAGAGGCATCCTTGGTTCAGATGCAGGAGATATTTCGTGGGTGATCCTTGAGGAATGCGGTGGTGCGGGGTCCGGCACGCCATGGAAGAACGCATCGAGGACCTGATGCAATGGACTGCCGGCTGCAGACAGGGTGGGCGCTGCAGGTCATGGGGATCGTCCGGATTCATGCGGCGGAGACTTGTTTACGCCATGAGCGCCTTGACGGCTTTGCTGCCGGGTTTGGCGACATTGGTGAGGCGGAGTGGGACGCCGTTGAGGGGGTAGGTGAAGCGGAGGTGGTCGAAGCCGAGGAGGGCGAGGACGGTGGCGTGGAAGTCGTGGGGGCTGACCTTGTCGATGATGGCTTCGTAGCCGAGTTCGTCGGTGGCACCGTGGGAGTAGCCGGGGCGGGCACCGCCGCCCGCCATCCAGATGGTGAAGGCGGAGGGATTGTGGTCGCGGCCTATGAAGGACATTTCGCGGCCGCCGCGGTTTTCGCGCATGGGGGTGCGGCCGAATTCGCCGCCCCAGATGACGAGGGTATCGTCGAGGAGACCGCGGCGGCGGAGGTCGGAGAGGAGGGCGTGGCAGGGTTGGTCGATGCTGCGGCATTTGTCCTTGAAGCCGTGGTTGAGGGCTTCTTCGCGTCCGGCTCCGTGGCTATCCCAGCCCCAGTCGAAGAGCTGAATGAAGCGGACGCCGCGTTCCGCGAGGCGCCGGGCGAGGAGGCAGTTATTGGCGAAGGATTCGCGTCCTGGCTGGGTGCCGTAGAGTTCGTGGACTTCCTGAGGTTCGGTGGAGAGATCGAAGGCGTCGGTGGCGGCGAGCTGCATGCGGAAAGCCATTTCGTACTGGGCGATTCGGGTCATGGTTTCCGGGTCGCCGGTTTCCCTTGCCGTCTGGGCATTGATGGTGGCGAGGGCATCGAGGCTGAGGCGGCGGAGCTGGCGGTCGATGCCGGGAGGGTCCTTGAGGAAGAGGACGGGTTCACCGGAGGAACGGCATTGGACGCCCTGGAAGACACCGGGGAGGTAACCGGAGCCCCAGACCGACTTGCCCGCGTCGGGGTTTTTGCCGCCCGAGGTGAGGACGATGAAGCCGGGGAGGTTGTCATTTTCCGAGCCGAGGCCATAGGTGGACCATGCGCCGAAGGAGGCGGCTCCCGGGGTGGCGGTGCCGGTGTGCATGACCAGCTGGGCGGGACCGTGATTGAATTGGTCCGTGTGCATCGATTTGACGATGCAGAGGTCGTCGGCTGATTTGGCGAGGAAGGGGAGTCGGTCGCTGATCCATTGGCCGCTTTGGCCATGCTGCTGGAAGGGGTATTGATTGCCGAGCATTTTGGGAATGCCCTGGATGAAGGCGAACTGTTTGCCTGCGAGGAACGAGGGAGGGCAGTCGCGACCGTCGAGTCTGGAGAGTTCCGGTTTGTGATCGAAGAGTTCGAGTTGGCTGGGGCTGCCGGCCATGTGGAGGTAGATGACGCGTTGGGTGCGGGCCGGGAAGTGGGGGGAGGCGGCGCGGAGCGGTTGGGCGTGGTCGTGGGTCGGTCTGGAGGCAGCGGCGCTGGTGCGGCTGCGGGAACCGAGCCAGAGCGCGGCGAGTCCGAGCGGGCAGTTTCTGAGGAAGTGCCGCCGGGTTGGGGTGAAGAGGAGGTCGCGGTGGTTCATCGGTTCAGCGCGAAGTCGGAGTTGAGCAGGGTATTGGCGACGAGAGTGAGAGCGGCCGCTTCCGGTGAGGAAGCGAGTTTGGCCGCTTCGCTGGGACGCCGTTGGTACTCGGCGAGGGCGGCGTCATGGAGTGCGACGAGGGGAATGACGGATTCTTCCGGGGTTGGCTGGAGCGTGATGAGCGAGACGGCGCGGGCGATCTGGTCGCGTGGGGAACCGCCGGTGGAAGCGACGCGCGAGGCGAGAGCGCTGGCCATTTCGAGGAAGGCAGGGTCGTTGAGAGTGACGAGGGCCTGGAGGGGGGTGTTGGTGGGGAGGCGGCGTGGTGTACAGAGGTCGCGGGCCGGGGCGTCGAAGGCGAGGAAGCCCGGGTAGCCGCTGGTGCGTTTGGAGTAGGTGTAGAGAGCGCGGCGGTAGCGGTCTTCGCCCTTGGAAGTGTCCCAGTGGGCACCGCTGTAGACGCTGTTCCAGACGCCATCCGGCTGCGGCGGGAAGACAGGAGGGCCACCGGATTTCCGGGAGAGGAGGCCTGAGATGGCGAGGGCGTGGTCGCGCACCATTTCTGCGGTGAGGCGCTGGCGGGGGCCGCGGGCGAGGAGGGTGTTGGCCGGGTCGCGGGCGACGAGGGCTGGGGCGGCCTGACTGGACTGGGCGTAGGTGGCGCTGAGAGCGATTTCGCGCAGGAACGATTTGAGGGACCAGCGGTGGTGGTGGGAGAGGCGGAGGGCGAGGTGGTCGAGCAGTGGCTGGTTGGTGGGCAGGGCACCGCTGGAGCCGAAGTCCTCGAGGGTTTCCACGATGCCGCGTCCAAAGAGGGCGGCCCAGAAGCGGTTGGCGGTGACGCGGGCCGTCAGGGGGTTGCGGTCGCTCACGAGCCACTGGGCCATGGCGAGGCGGTTCGGCTGTTCCGTGGTCGGTCCGAGGGTGGCGGGCCACGCGGGTTGCTGCGCGGCTTCGCGCGAGAGTCGGTTGCCGCGGGCGTAGAGTCTGGTTTCGCGTGCGGCGTGGCGTTCGGTGAGGATGGGCACGGAGGGCCCTTTGATTTTTGAGTAGGCGGCGCGGGTTTCGCGCCATGCGGAGATGAGCTGCTGACGTTCCGGACTGGCGAGCGGGGCAGCGGAACCATCGAAGGCGAAGTGGCGCGTGGGAGTGCCCTGGAAGCCCGAATTGACCGGGGCGTCGTGTTTGAGGGTGACCGTGAGGGTGCTGTCCGTGGCGAGCGGCTGGGCGAGCACGAAGACCGCCCAGCGGGGGCCATCGAGGACCGGGTAGCCTCCGAATCCGGCGAGGTCTCCGCCACCGGCGAGCGCGATCGGGCGGTAGGGACCCGAGTGGTGGTCCGCGATGACTTCGGCGATGGCGGCATCATTTCCCGTGGTCGCGGCGAGGGAGAATTCGGTGATCATGCAGCCCTTTTCCGGCCATGATTCCGGGTCCTCGCTGTCCGTGAGGATGCGGAGGCGCAGGGCCGAGAGGCCTTTGGGGGCTGGGAGGGAAATGGAGTAGGTGACTCCGATGGGCATGGTGCCCGAGGCGGTGATGACGTTGTTTCCGGCGATGGTGAGCTGGCCGCCGCTGGCGGTTGCGGCCGAGGGGCGGAGGGAGGTCCAGTCAGCGACCTTCTGGCCGGCGGCCATGCCTGCAGTGGTGATCTGGCGGAGGAGTTCGTTTGATTTGCGGAAGAGGGCGGCGGCGTCCGGGTTCGGGCTGACCGTGAAGCGGGGGAAGTCGTCGTTCTGGTCGCAGTCCTCCGTGGAATTGAAGAAGGCCTTGAAGCGGTAGTAATCCTCGTGGGGGAAGGGGTCGTATGGGTGGGCGTGGCACTGGACGCAGGCGAACGTGGTGGCCTGCCAGACCGTCCATGTGGTATTGACGCGGTCGTGGACGGCAGTGTCGCGCCATTCTTCATCATCCGTGCCGCCTTCCGAATTGTTCTGGGTATTGCGGTGGAAGGCCGTGGCGACGAGGTCATCGCTTGAAGGATTGGGGAGCAGGTCACCAGCCAGTTGCCGGATGGTGAACTGGTCGAAGGGCATGTCGGCGTTGAAGCTGCGCACGACCCAGTCGCGCCATGGCCAGATATCGCGGTGGGGATCCTTTTCGAAGCCGTAGGTATCCGAGTAGCGGGCGAGGTCGAGCCAGAGGGCGGCCCAGTGTTCGCCGTAGGCTGGAGACGCGAGGAGCAGGTCGACCGCCCTTGCGCGGGCCTGCTGCGGGTTGGTGGCGAAGTCAGCGGCGAAGGCGTTCCATTCTTCCGGGGACGGGGGGAGTCCGGTGAGGTCGAGTGAAGCGCGGCGGAGCCATGCGGCCGGGGTGGCGTCCGGTGCGGGCGAGAGGTTTTCCGCTTCGAGTCGGGCGAGGACGAAGGAGTCGAGGGGCTGGCGGGGCCAGTCCGTGCGGGTGACGGTGGGAACTGGAGGATTGGCTGGCGGGATGAGGGACCAGTGTTCCGACCACCGGGCTCCATCGGAGATCCACTGACGGAGCGTGGCCACGTCGGTGGTGCTGAGTCTGGGGCCGTGTTCTGGTTTCGGCATGACCTCGTCGGGGTCGTTGCTGGTGATGCGGCGGATGAGTTCCGAGGCATCGGGCTGGCCGGGCACGATGGTGGGTTCACCGGATTTCCCGGAGGCGAGCGCCTTGTCGCGGTAGACGAAGGAGACGCCGCCGGCTGTTTTGACACCGCCGTGACAGGCCGTGCAGTGTTTCGTGAGGATCGGGCGGATGTCGCGGTTGAATTCCGTGGCGGCGGGGGCGCTGGAGGCCGCGAGCGAGCAGGTGACGAAGAGGAGAGCGGGTGACGGGGCGCGCATGAGATTCCTTGTGAAGGTGAGTACGTGCGAGGCGGCGCTGTTTTCGCGGCCAGCGTCGCGTGAAAAAGCGGCGTGGCCGCTCCGGGTCTTCGTCAGGGTCCTCGGAGAGCGGCCGATTTTCCGGCAGAGCGGCGGAAGAGGAGCCCGCTTTTGGGGCTGAAGATGAGGGCGAGGAGGAAGACCGCACCGAGGAGGGCCGTGATGGCGGCTCCGGCTGAGAGGTTCGACAAGTGGGCGAGGATCATGCCGCCGGCGGCGCAGGCGGCTCCGAGGAGACCACCGCCCCAGAACATGGCTCGGGTGCTGTTGGTGAGCAGGAAGACCGTGGCACCCGGAGCGACCACAAGGCCGAGAGAGAGCATGCAGCCGACCGCACGGAGGGCCGAGACCATCACGAGGACGAGGAGCGTCATGATGAGGTACTGGACAGCGCGGACGGGGACGCCCTGGGCCGCGGCGACGGAAGGTTCGAACAGCGTGACGAGGAACGTGCGCTGAAAGGCTGTGCAGAGCGAGAGTGTGAGCAGGCCCACGCCGAAGGCGACCCAGACGTCCGTGGCATCCAGCATGAGGAGGTCGCCGAAGAGATAATCCTCGAGTTTGACCTGACTTTTGACATCGCCTGGGAGGTAATTGAAAAGGATGAGTCCAGCGGCGAAAGCGACGGTGAAGATGACGCCGAGGGAAGTTCCCTGATCGAGCCGGGAGACCCGGGAAACCGCGAGCGAGGCGAGGACGACGATGAGAGCCGCGAAGAGTGCCCCGAGGAAGGAACTCCAGCCTGTGAGTTTTCCGGCGACCATGACGCCGAGGACGATGCCCGGGAGGAGGGCATGGGAAAGGGATCCGGCTACGAGGGCCCCGCGGCGGAGGACCACGTAGGCGCTGAAGCAGCCATTGGTGAAGCCGATGATGAGGGCGGCGAGGAGCGACCGTGCGAGGGACGGGACCGAGAGGAGATCGTGAAGCCAGGCGGGCATCGGTATGAGAGAGATCAGGCGGTGGCGGCCGGCGCGTAGGCGGTGGCGAGGGCGTCCGGCCGGAAGGCCTCGGCGACCGTGCCGAAGGCCACGGTGCGGCGGTTGAGGATGAGGACCTGATCGAAGAGACTGGGCACGGTATTGAGGTCGTGGTGCGAAGCGATCACGAGGCGGCCCTCGGCGGCGAGTTGGCGGAGGAGGTCCGAGAGGTTGTCCTGGGCCGGTCGGTCGAGCCCGGTGAAGGGTTCGTCGAGAAGCAGAACGTGGGCTTCCGAGGCGATGGCGCGGGCGATGAAAGCGCGTTGCTGCTGACCGCCCGAGAGTTCGCTGATCTGGCGTTTTTCGAGGCCCTGGAGATTCATGAGCGCGAGGGCCGACTCGACCTTGTGGTCGTCTTCCGGGCGCCAGCGCCGCCACCAGCTGAGCTGATTGTAGCGGCCCATTTCGACGAGGCCCTGCACGGTGACGGGGAAGGACCAGTCGACTTCCTCGCGCTGGGGGAGGTAGGCGAATTCGCGGTGCCATTTCTGGACCGCGGCGCCGCGCCAGCGGATGGTGCCCGACGACCTCGGAAGGAGGCCCGCGATGGCCTTGAGCAGCGTGCTTTTGCCAGCGCCGTTGGGGCCGATGAGGGCGACGCAGTTGCCGCAGGAAGTGGCGAAACCAGCGTTTTCGAGGGCGACGTGGGAGCGGTAGCAGACCGTGAGGCCGCGCACCTCCAGTTCGTGGTGGTGCGCGCAGTGGTCGCAATGGGGATCGGCGGTCATGGTGCCGGGGTGCTGGGCCATGAGGTGCTCACGACTTCCTCGGTGGAGGGAGAGGAGGCCCAGACATTGATGGTGCGGGTGGCGAGGCTATCCGGTTCGATGGTGATTTCGGCCATGGTTTCCGGGGTGTCGTCCGGCCAGCGGAGGGCGATGGTGAATTCCGTGCGGAGGTCTTCGATGGGGAGGGCGAAGGAATCCTCAAAGGAGAGTCCGCCATCGGGATTCTCCCACGAGTGGAGGATTTGGCCCTGGGACGAGAGGCTGATGGTGAGAGGTGGGTGGACGCAGCGGATGCGGACAAGGCTGGTGATGGTTCCGGAGGGGGCAGCGGTCTGGTTTGCGTTGGAGGCCGGAGGTGGCGTGGGGTTGCGGGTGGCGCGCCACACCAGTGGGCCGCCGCAGCCGAGGCCGAGAGCGAGGCAGAGCAGGAGATTGAGCAGGGGGAAGCCTCGCATGAGAGGGATCTCAGGGTTTCAGGGAGGCCGCGATGGAGCGCACGTTGTGGGCGAAAGCGGCCTCGAACGTGGCGAGCGGTCCGGTGCCATTGCCGTCGGCGACCAGTTCGCCACCGACGCGGACGCCGGTCTCGCGCGACAGCTGGGTGAGGTATTTGGCATTGACGCCCTGTTCCGGGAAGACCGCCGGGATGCCTTCCGAGCGGATGGTCTGGACGGCCTTGACGAGTTCTGGAGACGAAGGGGCGACGTTGTGGTTGAGGCCCTGGACCGGGACGAGGCGGAAGCCGTATTCCTTGGCGAAGTAGCTGAGGGCGAGGTGGGCGGTGGCGATTTTGCGGCGGTTGGCCGGAATGCCTGCGAATTCTGCTTTGGCCCACTTCTTCAGGCCGGCGAGGCGGTTGCTGAAGGCTGAGGCATTGGCCTTGTAGATGGCCTTGCCGTCCGGGTCCGCATCCGTGAAGGCGGTGGCGACGATGCGGGCAGCACGCTGCATGTTATCGATGCTGTTCCACCAGTGGGGGTCGATGGCTCCCTGGGCATGTTCCGGGCAGCAGAGGAAGAGCGAGCCGTCTCCGGTTTCGATTTTGAGGGAGGGGATGGTGCGGCCGACTTCGATGATCTGCTGCTGCGGGGAGAGATTGCTGCGGAGTTTGTCGAGATAATTCTCCATGTGTTTGCCGGCCGCGAGGATGACGCGGGCATTGGCGAGGCGGCGGACATCGGCCGTCGTCGGGGAAAAATGGTGGATGTCGCCGCCCGGCGGGACGAGCCCGGTGACATTGACGCGGTCGCCACCGATCTGGCGGGCGAGGTCGGTGAGGATGGGATGGAGGGTGGCAGCCTGCAGAGTGGCGGGGGCTGCGGCGCGGGCCGTGGCCATCGGGAGGGCGGCGAGCAGAGCGAGGAGGAGGCGGCGCTTCATGATTGTTGCAAAATGGTTGCAGGAACAGGCTCGTCAACCGTGGGTTCGTGCTGGGGGCCATTGACAAGCGGAGCGGGGAGGTCCTTGTGGGTGGTTTCGCATGCTGCAGCTGGCCAACATCACCAAATCCTTTGCGGGGCGGGTACTTTTCCGTGACGTATCGTTTCAGATCAACCGGGGGGACCGCACTGGTCTGGTGGGGCCGAATGGGGCAGGGAAATCGACGTTGTTTTCGATCATTCTGGGCGAGCAGGGACCGGACGAGGGGAAAGTGACGATGGAGCGGGGGATCAGTTTTGGGTTTCTGCCGCAGGAGAGTGCTCCGGCCGGGGACGAGACGGTACTTGAGCTGGCGACGATGCATGCGGCGGAGCACAGCCGGTGGGAAGTGGAGCCGAAGGCGCGGCGGATTCTGCGGGGGCTGGCGTTCCGGGAGAGTGACTTCGACCGGCCGGCGCGGGCCTTGAGCGGCGGCTGGATCATGCGGGCGCATCTGGCGCGCCTGCTGGTGCAGCAGCCCGATCTGCTGCTGCTGGACGAGCCGACGAACCATCTGGATCTGGAGTCGCTCCTGTGGTTTCAGGAGTATCTGCAGGGGTATCCCGGGGCGATTCTGATGATTTCGCACGACCGGGAATTTCTGAATGCGCTGATTGGGCGGGTGGTGGAGATTGCGTGGCAGCGGCTGCATGTGTACCAGGGGAACTACGATGATTATCTGAGGGAGAAGGAAGCGCGGGCCGAGCAGCACCGGCAGGCCTATGAGAATCAGCAGAAGGAGATCGCGAAGCTGCAGGATTTTGCGGACCGGTTCCGGGCGAAGGCCTCGAAGGCAGCGCAGGCGCAGAGCAAGCTGAAGCAGATTGAGCGGATGGAGAAGATCGAAGCGCCTTTGGAGCAGGCGAAGACGGTGGCCTTCCGGTTTCCGCAGCCGCCGCGGAGCGGGCAGCGGGTGATGGCGCTGCGGGGGGTGGATTTTGCGTATGGGGAGCTGGTGGTGTACCGTGGGTTGGAGCACGAGGTCGAGCGGGGTCAGCGGACGGTGCTGGTGGGGCCGAACGGGGCGGGGAAGAGCACGATGCTGAAGCTGCTGGCGGGTCTGCTGGTGCCGCAGGGAGGCGAGCGGGTGGTGGGGCACAACGTGCGGGCCGGGTATTTTGCGCAGAACCGGACCGAGATGCTGCAGCCCAACCGGACGGTGCTGGCCGAGGCGATGGAAGTGGAGAACCGGCAGCCCGAGCAGTTCGTGCGGACCCTGCTGGGGAGTTTTCTGTTTACAGGGGACGACGTACTCAAGCCGGTGGCTGTGCTCAGTGGAGGGGAGAAGAGCCGTCTGGCCCTGTGCAAGCTTCTGCTCGACCCCCCGAATTTTCTGCTGCTGGACGAACCGACCACGCACCTCGACATGGCGAGCATCGAGGCACTCATTCAGGCCCTGGCCGGCTTTGAGGGCACCCTTGTGTTCATCAGTCACGACGTACATTTCATCCGCAAGGTGGCGACGACCGTGCTGCACGTGAGTGCCGGGGAGATCACGCCGTACGCGGGTGGTTATCAGTATTACCTTGAGAAAAGCCGGGCGACCTCGGAGCGGGCGGCCCTGACGAGCGGGACCAAGCTGAGCGATCAGCGGCCCGAGGACCAGGTGGTCGCCGGGGAGGGGCGGGCGAAAGTGTTTCTGACGCGGGACGAGAAGAAAGCGCTGGCCCGGGAGCGTGAACTGCGGCAGCAGGCGAAGCGGGAGAAGCGGCGACAGGTGGCGGCGCTTGAGGGAGAGATTGCGAAGCTTGAAGGGAAGCAGCAGGAACTTTCGGTGCGGCTGGAGCAGCCCGAGACCTATGACAATTCGGCGCTCGCGATGGAATTGAACCGTGAGCTGATGGGGGTGAGCGACTCCCTTGAGCGGCTGGCGGCCGAGTGGGAAGCGGCGCTGGCCGAGGTGGAGAAGCTGGAGGGCGAGATTGCCGACGCCTGAGGGTCGGGCTGGCCGGGCGTTCAGGTTTTCCGGCAGTGGTGGTTCTGGGCGACGAGGCTTTCGAGGGCGGCGAGTCCGTAGGTGATTTTCTTGAAGAACGACGGGTTGTGGGGAACGAAGATGAAGTTCGGGTGCTGCTGCCAGAGTTGGCGGAGCCGGAGGTCGAGGGCGACCGCTTCGGGGTTGGATTCCGTGCGGGTGGGATTGCCGCCTTCGATGCTCAGGCCACCGGCTGCGGCGGTTTCGAAGAAAATGACAGCGTCGTAGCGGGCGAGTTCCTTTTCGAGGGTGGTGCCGAGCCGTCGGAAGAAGCCATCCGGTTTGCCCGGCCAGTAGGCGGCTCCATCGACCGTGCCGCGGTCGCAGAGGAGGACGCGGTCGGGATAGCTGGCGTGCTGGATGTCCTCGAGGTGTCGCTGGACCTGGTAGATGGCGCTCTGGGAAGCCTCGATGGCGAGCTGCGTGCCTCCGCGGGGGAATCCGCCCGAGAAGAGCATGGTGGCGGCCTCCGGCACGACCACGACCTTCTCGCCGATCTCGCGTCGGAACAGATCAGCAGCGGTGGTCTTGCCTCCGCCCGGGCCTCCAGTGAGGACGATGCAGCAGCGGTTGGTGTGGTTGGGGATTCTCGATGATTTCCGGGCCATGGGGACACCATGGGGGCCGGGAGAGGGATTGGCAAATCCCCGCTGGCGGCTGCGGGATCAGGGTTTGGCGGGCTCCATGGGCAGTGGGAGCATGACCTCGTTGCGGCGCATGGGGCCGGGAGTCCATGGTGGGTCGAAGTAGGCGAAGACCGGTTTGCCGGAGCTGCTCAGTTGGTTCCGGGACATCCATGAGCGGAGGTCCGCGAGGGCAGACGCCTCCGATTTCGGCGAGGCATTTCCGCTGAAGCGGAGGACGGCCCAGCGCCCTGCCGGGATGGTTTCCACCTTCACGTCGGCTGCCTTGGGGGTCGGGGCACCCTTTTTCGCGACGTCCGACGGGACGACGAAGCTCATTTTCCCTTCCTCGCCATTGGCGCCCATGAAGACCGGGGTGGTCATGGCGATTTTCTCACTGCGTTCGTTCTGGCCCGAGATGTAGCGGAAGAGGCGCATGAAGCCGCCGTCGCGCCCCGAGGAGGAGGCATCTCCGGTGCTGGCGACGACCAGTTCCGGGTAATCGCGGACCTCGCATTTGCCCTCGGTGCGGGAGACCGAGTAGGGAGCCGATTCGTAACCCGCGCGGCTGGCGGTGCAGGCGGCGAGGAACACCAGGCCGGCAATTCCGGCAGTGACGAGGAGGTAGGTCTTCATGCAGGGATAACGAGCGGGGGCCTCGGATGGAGGCAGGCCGGGTACAAACGGCAAAAATCCGAAATTTGATGTTGCCAAGGAATCGGGGTTCCCCCTACTTTCGGGGTACTGTTCCCTCTCTATGAAGAAATTTCTCCTGATTCTCCTCACCGCTGGCATTGCCGGGATCGGCACTGCGGACATTCAGTCGCCTCCGGCCTACAAGCATGGCATGCTGCGCAAACTGAGCCGTGCCATTGCGAACATTGGATTCGGCTACACCGAGATCCCGGTCCAGTGGGCCCGCTCGGAGATGGAAGGTGGCGCGAGCGAGCAGGTGGCCTACGGGACCGTTTACGGAACCGGCAAGACGGTGGCCCGCCTCGGGTACGGCCTTTTTGAACTGGTGACCTTCCCATGGCCGGCGTACAAGGGGACTTACCGTCCTCCGTATGCCCCGCAGCTCCGCGAAGAATATCATCCGAGCACTGGCCTGCTGGAATTCCCGCCGGAAGTCGGGTTCATTTCCGGCGTGGTGCACAACCGCAGCCAGGTCCAGTGATCTGAGCCGGGTTGCGGCTTGATTCCGCGACTGATTTCAGAAACCTCCCCCGGTAGACCTCCTCTGGTGTTTGCCGGGGGAGGTTTTTTTTGGCGGGGGGCGGGCCGTGGGCCTGGATGCGGATGGTTTTCCGGGCCGGGCTGGTCGTGGACGACGTGCGGGCCGTCCCGCTTCCGGGGAGGGGGGTGGCTCAATCCACTTCGCTGACTTCGCCTTCGCGGTCCTCGAAGCGCATGAATTCCTTGAGGAAGGTGAGCGGGATACCGCCGGTGGGACCGTTCCGCTGTTTGGCGATGAGGAGTTCGGCGATGCCGCTGTTCTCCTGGCGTTCCTCGTCGTCTTCCGCGTAGTATTCCGGGCGGTAGAGGAGACCGACGACGTCGGCGTCCTGTTCGATGGAGCCCGATTCGCGGAGGTCCGAGAGTTTGGGTTTTCCGCTGCCGCGGGTTTCCGGGCCGCGGTTGAGCTGGGCGAGGACGATGACGGGGACGTTGAGTTCCTTTGCGAGGGCCTTGATGCCGCTGGAGATTTCCGCGATTTCCTGCTGACGGTTATCGGCGGCCCGTTTGCTGGTCGAGCGGCAGAGCTGGAGGTAATCGATGGCGATGAGTTCGATGCCGTAGAGTTTCTTGAAGCGGCGGGCTTTCGAGCGGAGATCGAGAATCGAGAGAGCGGGGGTGTCATCGATGACGATGTTGCTTTCGGCGAGCTGGCTGGCCGCGCGGGTCATCTGCTGGAAGTCGCCCTGGTTCATGAAGCGTCCGCTGGTGAGGTCGCGCATGTTGATGCGGGCGCGGGCGCAGATGAGACGCTGAACGAGGCTGTCGGCCGTCATTTCGAGAGAGAAGACCGCGCAGGGTTTGCTGAGGTTGACGGCCACGTGTTCGATGATGTTCATGGCGAGCGACGTTTTTCCCATGGAGGGGCGGGCCGCGATGATGATCATTTCGCCGCCTTTCATGCCGCCGGTCATTTCATCGAAGCGGCGCAGGCCGGTGGCGACTCCGCTGATGGCGTTGGGGTTGCTGGCGAGCGATTCGAGGTCGTCGATGGCCTTGAGGACGCGTTCGCGCATGGTGAGATTGCCCTTTTTGGCTTCTTCCGTTTCGCGGATGCCGAGGATGCGGGCTTCGACTTCGTCGAGGAGGGGTCCGACATTTTCCTGGTCATCGAAGGCCCTGCCGATGCAGTCCGAGCAGGCCTTGATGATATTCCGGAGGATGGCCTTCTGCTGGACCTGTTCGGCGTAGTGGGAGACGTGGGCTGGGCTGGGGGCGGCGGTGTAGATTTCCGAGATGGTGGCTGGACCGCCCATCTGGCCCATGAGGTCGCGGTCGAAAAGAACCTGAGTGATGGAGACCGGGTCGACGGGTTTACCGCCATCGAACTGGCGGACAATGATATCGTAGAGGGCGGAGTGTGCTTCCGAGTTGAAGTGGTCCGGGGTGAGCCGTTCCATGGCGAGACCGACGGCGAAATCCGGTGCCTGCATCATGCAGGAGAGGACACAGCGTTCCATGTCGAGGGCCGAAGGCATGGGGCGGCCGGGATCGTAGAGGGCGCTGGCGTCCGAGGGCTTGCGTTTGCCGGGGCCCTGAAGTTTCGGGCTGTCGCGGCCTTCCGGTGGTTTGCCGTTGCTGGTGGTGGTGTCTGCCATGGCGTGCGTGGGAGGGGCGACGATGGTCGCTCCCGTGTGCGGGCTCAAGTGGGCAGCGGAAAAATTGGCTAGCCGGAAGCGAATGGGGTGGTGAATAAGCCGGGGATGGACCGGGGACAGTCAGTGAACTGCCGGGTTCCGTCGTGCTTGCCGGGTTGGTGTCGCCGTGAGCTGGCGGTGGCTGAAATCGGTTGCAAAAGGGGAGGCGAGGCGGAAGACGGGAGGGAGAATTTTTCCCTCCATGAAATCCCGCATTGCCCTTTTCTGTTCCGGAATTGCTTTGGTCTGCACGCTGAGCTGCGAGCAGCAGAGTTATGAAGAGACGAAGAAATTCAATCAGAAGAGCACCCTGCATCATGGTGGGGCGCATGGGGCAGTGAAGGCCGCCGGGCATGGTGCCGGGGCGAAGCCGGAAGCCGGGCACTGAGCAGTTTTCCGTGGCTGATATTCCTGTGGATTGGGCTGGTCCTGCGTGACTGGCGGTGAGACAACTGGGAATGGTCTGCCGGGACGAAATCAACGAGAATCCATGAAACTCCAGCACATTGCCCTCGCTTGTCTCTGCACCCTGCTGGCGGCGGGGGTCTATCTGACGATCAAGTCGGACATGGACGCCCAGCTGGAAGAGCAGAAGGCGCTGAACCGTCAACTGGTCGAGCAGATGAGGAATCTGGACCGGAAGATGGAAGACAAGGCGGCGGTGGTGGCGGAAGCGGCTCCGGCTGTTCCTGTGGCGAAGCCCGAAGTGCCGAGAGTGGCGGAAGTGGCGAAGCCGGAAGCGGCCGATCTGGTGGCGGCAGGGGAACCTGCGGCATCGGCGGCGGTGACGGTTCCGGTCGAGCCAGGGACGGGAGCGGCGCGTGAAGAAATTGATCCGTCGTCCGAGCCTGGGGCAATGGTGCGCGGGGGTACGGCGGTCAACTCCGTGAATCCAGGAGCGGCTCCCGAGGTGCCAGGCGAGGGTCTGGCTGGCGAGCGGGAGCGGGACATTCTGAACACATCGCTTCCCGAGACCGATCGGGCGGCGCTTGAGACCGCGGCGGTTCCTGACGCGGGATTTGCGGCTGGCAAGCGGCTTACGAAAACGCAGCAGATCGTGCTGGCGCAGCCGGCCATTGCGAGGATTTCGCAGAACAAGGAAGACTCGGGATTTGTGGTGATTGATCGTGGGAAGCGGGCGAATCTGGTGAAGGGAGATGCCTTTGCGGTGCGCCGGGGGACGGCGATCATTGGACGGGTGATCATCGGGGGCACGGTCGAAGACGAAATGGCCGTGGCAGACATCACGAGTGTGGTGACCGGGATGACCTTTGAAGTGGGCGACGAGATCATCAAATTCGACCAGCAGTGAGCTGTCGGCGAGCCATGGGGATCGGGTCATGAGGTCGGACGACCCGGTGCGGCGGGAGCGCGAGGAGGCGTGGATCGGTGATTCCGTGCTTGGTTTGTACGCGCGGAAGTGGATCCTTGAATCAACTGGCCGGATGGACGCCGAGATGTTTGCGGCGATGACATCGAATCAGTTTCTGAGCACGATCGGGAATCCGACTTCGGTTGAGGCGCGCATTGGGCGGGAGTATGCGGAGTCCGGTCTGGCAGCGGCTTTTGCGCTCATTGAGCGGGAGATCCTGCCGCGTTTTGCGAGTCAGCAGCGGCGACGGCATCCCATGCCGGGCCGGGGTGCCGGGAAGAAATGAAATTCCGGTGAGGGAACAGTGGACAGGGCTTGTGCGGTGCCGTTAGGTTCTCTGGAATTTTCCGGGCTCCCGCCACCCCCGTGGGCGGGGCACCTTCTGCATCGCAACCTTACGCATCTATCGACACATGAGAACCGGCGCCCTGATCCTGACCTTTCCTGCGGCATTCCTTTCGGCCCTTGCGGTGTCCGATGTGGGAGCGCAGACCAGCTGGCTGCCGTTTCCTGCGGATGGGATCTGGCAGAATCCTGCCAACTGGGATTCCGGGGATGTGCCTGACTCGAATGTGGAGCGGGCGGTTTTCGGAGCCAGCAGCATCAGTACGGTGAGTCTGGCGGCACCGGTGACCGTCAGGAAAGTGACCTTTGCGGCTGATTCCGGGGACTACACTGTGTCCGGCAGTCCGCTGACCGTCGATCTTGCCGACACCGGAACAGCCGTCCTCGAAGCGGTCACGCTTGACGCCGGGTCAGGCACCGTGACCCTTAATCAGCTGCTGAACCTGAACGATGCGGGCGGCGGCAACAACAGTCAGCCCGTGATCAGTGTTGGCGATGGGCGGCGCCTCGTGCTTGCT
>JBIICE010000003.1:0-55939 GCA_044239025.1 Verrucomicrobiales bacterium | reverse complement strand
GCGGCTGCCGGGGCGGGGGCGTCGTCTGATTGAAGGACAGCGGCATCACCGCATCGATGGGCATGTTCTCGATCATGAGCGGAATCCCCAGTCCCGTGATGACCGGGAGCCTCTCCTGATCAAAGAAATAAAGGCGGTTCCCGAGAACGCCGCGGTTGGCGTCGGTCACCCCACCCGGATGGAAGCCCTCGGAAATAAGCCGCTCCTTGAAGGCATCCGCCAGCGACGTCCGCACCAGCGCATGACCGTGCAGCTTGGCGATCGGTTTCGGAATGTCAGGCCCCAGTTCCACCTCACCCGCATTGCTGAAATAGGGAGGAACGTGGCACTCGGCACAGTTGCGCACAAAAACCCGCAGGCCGCGCTGGAACATGGCCGTTCCCGTCAGCACCGGCGGCGCATTCAGCGTGATCAGCTTGTCCAGCTGAGCCTTCCGGATGACCTCGTCCGGATGCTCCGTACCCCCACCATTGGCTCCCGGGAGTCTCGGTTCTTCCGGCACCACGCGGGTTCCCTCATCCAGCCGGGCCAGCTCAGCGGTCACGTACCGCCGCCACGTGGCCTCCACAGAATCCCCCTTGCCCCGCAGCATGTCATCGAACGGTGACTGATTCGAAACCAGTACCGATTCGTACAGCATCACCGAAAGCCCCCAGAAGAGACTGAAATTATTGATCAGGAGACGGTCCTTGCTCCCTGCCGGAACCGGCGTCGGCAGATCCCTCCGGTCAATCGGGGCATAACGGTTCAGAGGAGTGAACCCTCCCTCCGCGGGCGTCTCGCCGTCATCCGCCCACCACTCTGCCCGGAAGGCCTGCTGAATGAGCCGCCGGTACGTCGCATCGCCTCCCAGATAGCCCGCCAGCAGCGAATCCCCCGCCGCTACCTTCTGATCGGCAAGGGGCCTCGCATCCAGCAGCTTCACCGCGAGGTCATGGAAGGTCCGTCCGTAGTGTGACATCTCGACCTCGTTCACGACAGGACCGACGGCCTGCGAGGCCAGCGAGGCCAGCGGAATCGCCACGGTCGCAGGATGAAAGGAACTCACCTGGAACGATCCATCCGCGTTCCGCGTGAAGGATGCCTTCTTGAGAATGACCCGCTTGTCGTAATCCCCGAAGATCGAATAGCCGTTGAAGGTTGATTCCGCTCGTCCGTCATGAAACTGGCGGTCTGCGAAAACGGAATTGATGACCGTCGGTGAATTGCGCCGTGTGATCTGCCGCGTCCGGTTTGCTCCGTCAGGGGAAACCACGCCACCCACCGCAAACATATCCCGGTATCCCTTGACCGTCGGGGTCGCGGGCAGAAGCCCGGAAATCTCACTGCCATCCGCCCGGAGGCCAGCGAATTTGCGCAGTATGACTCCCTGCGAGCCGACAAGGCGGTGACTGTTGGCGGTCTTCTGGAATTCCCAGGCGTTCCGGCTCACGTTGCCATCCGCTGCCGGATCATACTTGCGGCTGCGCTGCGCAAAAGGCACGTCATCGGGCTGGTCCGCGGAAAGATTCCGTTCCTGAACAAAGGTTTCCCACGCCTGCAGTGCCATGGCAGATGTGTTCCGGTTCCGGGCATCGGCTCCGAATCGGTAGTGACACGAGGCACAGGCTGTTCCGAAGACGATTTCCGTGCCGGCCTGGGTGACGCCCCTCGCCCCATAATCGCTGCCCGCGCGCATCTCCCAGAAGAGAGCCTTCCCGAGAGCCAGCGCCGCATCCGGATCTGCGATGAATTCAGCCAGATCAGGGCGCCGCAGGGCGTGCTTCTTCCCGCGGTCGGTCTGCATTTCCTTAACGTAGGGACTCGTGAGATTGCGCGGATCCCAGGTGGCAAGCGCATCCTCGATGCGGGCGAGCAGTGCCTCGTCCTCGTGTCCCACAAGGTGTGCCTTGTTGGTCGCGGCCCGCACCTGATCAGCTGGAAGCTGCGCCGCCGCTGGTCCAAGCAATAACAGGAGAACGGCAGAAGTCAGAAATTTCATATCAGCAGCGTAAATGGTTCAGCCTTCCTCGATCCCGAATCGTTCTGCCGGCGTGTCGCCAAGGACTCGCCGCAGCGGTTCCCAGATGAGCCCGTCGCGGATCTGCGACGGCGAGGTCGACCATCGGTTCGCCCGGTCGTTCCCAAACAGCAGGAGCGCGGCATGCCGCGTGATGTCTCCATCAATGCGCGCATTCAGATCATAGAACCCCAGCGAGCGGCGCAGCACCTCCGTCTCTTTCTCTCCCGCCGACAGAAAGTGCCATTCAGGCTGCCCAGGCGGTGCTGGTTCGCCGGCCCCGTAAAGCCCGGCATACTTCCGCAGCACCTCGGGATTGTCCCTCGCTGGATCAAGGGAGAGCGACAGCAGAGTGACACGCTTTCCGAAGACCCGTCCCAGCGGTTCCCGCAGACGCTGCAGCGTCTCGCTGGTACCCGGACAACTTCCCCGGCAGACGGTGAACATCGTGTTGATGATCACGGCCCGGTCACGCACAAGGTCCGTGCGGAAGCGATGGCGGCGGCCAAATTGATCGGTCACCTCCGTATCCGCAAAAAGATCGGAGCGCCGTGCCCGCGCGGGTTTCTGTCCAGCCCCGGCAAGGGCGGTCAGCAGTGATGTGAGGAGCGTTTGCATGCGGTGTCGGAGCGTCGCGGTTTACTGCTGCTGAGGACGGGGTTTGATGAGCGGGTCCGCGACCCGGTCGACTGGGGTGAAGGGTACCGGTTCCTCGTGGAAATGCGGAAATCCGTCGCGCTTCTCCCATGGCATTTCACCAACGGCATTCGCATTGGTCTGAAGGTCGGTGACGTCCTGGCCATGCGTCCGGGCGGCAGGAGCCACGTTGGGATCATGGCTATTCGGCTGCACGGGACGGCTCCCGGGCTGGGGCCCCGTGAGACGCATGACCGGTTCGAAATTGAACATCATGCGCATGTCCTCGTGTTCGACATTGTGACAGTGAAACACAAAAGGTCCCGTCCACGTCCGGAACCGCATGCGGATCCGCGCCACCGTGTTCGGACCCAGCGCCTGGGTGTCGTGGTTCCCGGTCATCTCGCCTGCCCACGAGTTCCTGAATTCGGCGAGCGCATCAAGGATCCGGTTGATGGCCGCCCTCCATGGCTGCACGGCCGCCTTCTCCAGTTCAAGAGCGATGCCGCCTTCGCGCAGCGCCGGAAAAAGCGATGCTCCCGGATGCGGCGAGGCGAGGGCTACCCGGAAGGAGGGATTCCGCTTCCGGAATTCCTCGGTCAGATGGACCGGACGCGGATTGATGAGCATGTCCCGAATCGGATTGGTGATCTGCGGTGCACGCAGCGTATCGAGCCCGAAACGACCCACCAGCTCCGGCCATGCCGGCAGTGGAGCCATGGCTGCCTGGGCCGGAGCCCCGAGGACCCCATCGGCATCAATCAGCCCATCGGCCGGAAAATCCTTTTCGTAGCCGACCAGTTGATGCCCCTCGAGGTGAATGTGGATCGGATGCCACCAGCCACCGCCACCATTCCGGAGAATCCACTCCTCGGCATAGGTCAGCGATTCCTTTTCCGCCCGCTGCGCCTCCTCTTTGCTGCCGTCCGGCACCCGGAATTTCTGACCCTTGATCCCAATGACCGGACTGGCGTTCGAAATCGTTGGGTCGTAGAAGCGCGCGTTTACCATCCAGGCTCCCTTGCCGCGTTCGAAGACGAATTCCCGCACCGCCATTACCTCGTCATCCCGGATCGCGTGGCGCGGCCGCAGCAGCGTCGTCTCCCCGCGCCATTCAGGGGCGTCTGGTCCCTCTCCCTCATCGTCCTCGATGATGAAACGGATCAGCCCCACAGGCTGCTCCAGTTCTGTCATCTGGCCGCCGGCTCCGTCGCCGAGCAGTGCACCCGGAACCACCCCAGCCGCCACCATGGCTGCCGTGACCGGATTGGCTCCATTGAGCTGGAAGGGCAGCGGAAAAACCTGAGGGTCCCCGGCGTCTTCCGCCAGAGGTCCCTTGGGACCACGCCCGTCATACTGCGGCATGGTATTCACGAGGTAATATTCTGCGTGACCGTCTGCATTGAGTCGGCCCGCCGCCTTCGCCTTTTCGTACCATTCCCGGAAATCGACCACCACGTCCGCCCGGTTCGCCATGTTCAGCAGGACCGACTTCATGCGGCGGGGCGAGGGCCACAGCCACGAATCCTTCCCGATCCGGAAGAAATCCATGGAGCGCGCCTCGAGGGTCCCGGCCGGTATCCGATCCGGCTCCAGCATGCCGTCGGGAGTGGGTTTCAGCCGGAAGGTCTGACCATCCAGAAACCGCAGCCGGTAAATCCGCGCGTTCGATCCATCCAGCAGCCGCAGCCGGTACTTCCGCTTTTTGACCCGCAAGGCCGGCCATGGGCGGCCATTGGCCAGCTGTATGTCTCCGATGTAGCCGTTGTGACCGTCCGTGTCATACACAATCTGGCCAGTTGTCCGGCTGATGATGCGGTCCTGGAGCACGATGGGCAGGTCGTAGGGATTGAAGTACGGTGTGCCCACCCCCGGCTCACCCTTCCCGGGCCGCAGGTGATAGAAACCCCGCCCAGTGCCCTCCCGCGCCGCCGCGTCCACCTTCTGCGCGTCCCCCGCTGCGGGACGGTATGATGGGAGCGCCGACTCGCGCGGCACCACTCCGGCCTTCACCATCAGCGCCGCCCACTCAAGCGAGAGCGGACCCCGGTCCGTGTACAGCTCTTTCCAGCCATCCACCCAGGCTTTGTACTCCGCCGCGGAAATGGTGCCCTCGACAGCCGAAACCGCCCCAAGGCCAGGCAGCACGCCATCACGTATCAGCTTCAGCTCCAGTTCGTCAAACCAGAGTGCGAAGCCCGCCAGGCCATGCGACACGTTGAAGGCTGTCGCGTCCAGCGCATGGTCGTGGTACCACGTGGTGGACTGGCCTTCGCCATAGTCCATTTCCGCATCGCCCTCGTTCTGGCGGAGGGGAAGAATGTTGGGATAAAGGTAATCCCGGGCTTTTCCCTGCAGCGCGTAGAAAGAGGGAAAGCCATCGCTGTGCGACGGATTGTGTCCGCCATGATGGTGGACTGAGATCTCGGTCTGCAGCTGGTTGTCGAAACGAACCACCACCGGCATGCCATGGCGGAATCGGAAGGTCGGACCCGGAACGATTCCCGCATACCCATACAGCAGCGCCGGATGCGGAGCCTCCGGATGCAGGGGAGCGAGCACTTCCTGCACCGGAATCCGGTAGCAGCGCACCCGGTCATCATAGGCCGCCCAGTTCCGTTTCGCCGTGTCCAGCGGACCCGCCTTGTACTCGGATACCCTTGTCGGCAGAACCCGCTCCTTCATCGTTTCCCACGCGGTCTTGCCAGGCGCATTCCCTCCGATCAGCACGCCGTTCCATTCCGCGGCAATCCCATGAAAGGACTTCCCGGGCGCCCCGCTTCCATCGCCGAATGCCTGCGCATTCCCCCGCTGCGCGGTCCACGGGGCGTCGCTCACCCATGCCGGCGTCGCCGGAAAGGCCAGCAACCGCGCCGGATTGGCCGCCACCCCGGGAGTCGGCCGATACCCATCAAAAGCCCACTTCGGAAGAATGTGCTGCCGCCCTTTCGCAAACCACTGGCCCGCGAGACCCGGTTCGGCGGGCGCATAGGGATCGGCAGCAGTCAGTGGATGGGCCGCCGCGGCCACTCCCGCCGCGGCTGTCTGCAGAAAATTTCGTCGGCTGGCGTTCATGGGTATACAGGGAAATCAGGATATCTCTGACGCCCGCAGGACAGGGCCCACAAGTCCGGTGCACCACCCCATGCAAGAGATGGGTGCCCCCGTCTGCTTTCACGGAAACGGTCACAAACCTCGGCCGCGAACTTCAAAGAAAACTCGCCCTGATAGTGATCACTGCTCTCAAGGTCAATGATAAACAGATCATCTGCTATCCCTAGAACTAGTGTAACCGCAGGAATTGGGGAGATTTATGATGCGCAATGGGCGCAGCGCCCCATTCTAACAGTTATCAGAGGGCCAGACAGGCTGTCCGCGTCAGGCACCTTCCGAAAAAGCTCCGAACTTGCGGAACTTGGCATAACGGCCGCGGCGGAGTTCCCCGGCCGGCAGCCCGGACAGGGCATCCAGATGGCGGATGAGGGCTGCCTTGAGCGAGGCAGCGGCCGCCACGGCGTCATAATGCGCCCCGCCGAGCGGTTCGGGAATGACTTCATCCACGATGCCGAACTGCAGCAGGTCGGTGGCCGTGATCCGCAGGGCCTCGGCGGCCTCGGGGGCATGCTTCCGGTCTTTCCAGAGGATGGCCGCACAGCCTTCGGGACTGATCACGGAATAGTAGGCGTTCTCCATCATGAGAACGCGGTCGGCCACACCGATTCCCAACGCCCCGCCGCTGCCGCCCTCGCCGATCACCACCGCCACCACCGGCACCGTGAGGGTCATCATTTCCCGCAGATTGAAGGCGATGCTTTCCGCAATGTTCCGTTCCTCGGCCTGAATGCCGGGATAGGCCCCCGGCGTGTCGATGAGAGAGACCACAGGGAGGCGGAACTTCTCGGCCAGCCGCATCAGGCGCATCGCCTTGCGGTAACCTTCGGGATGCGCACAGCCGAAGTTCCGTTTCAGATTCTCCTTGGTATCGCGTCCCTTCTGATGACCAATCACCACGACACGCCGTCCCCCGAGCCGCGCGAAGCCGCCGGGCATGGCATGGTCATCCCCAATGTGCCGGTCGCCATGCAGTTCCATGAAGTCGGTGAAGCACTGTCCCACGTAATCCAGCATGTAGGGCCTCGCCGGATGCCGCGCGATCTGAATCCGCTGCCAAGCGCTCAGATTCCGGTAGGTGCTCTCCCTGAGTTCCGTGAGCTTCACGCGGATGGCGTCGGCTTCCTTCGCCAGATTGATGTCCTGCCCGGAACTTCGGCGCAGCATCTCCTCAAGCTGTTCCTGGAGAGCAAATATCGGCTTCTCGAATTCAAGCGGTGCGTGCTTCATGGCAGGTAAGGAAGGGAAGGGAAGGAAAGGAGTGGGGAATTCAGGATTGCAGGGAATCGATCCGAAAACGCACGGGCGTCCCAGGCCGGATAAGGGTGGCCAGCTCCCCGAGATCGGGTTCGGCAAGGAACAACGATGGGCTGGCGGCTTCCCCGGAATCAGGCGGCGTCCGCAGCACCACCGTCACCGCCTCCGCCACCGTCACCTGCAGCCGCTTCGCCGCCCCGCTGAATTCGGGCGCATCCGGACGGATGCGGCGATCCCCGATCCAGCCGGAAGTCTCGGCAACGACGGCATGCTCCGGCAGCGTGGCCATCGGCAGCTCCACTCCGCTCACGGCATAGTCCCGGAAGAATTTCCCGTCTCTGCGGACCGTCACACGCTTCCCCCGGAGGTCAATCTCCACCGTGAAATCCAGCGGACAAACCACCAGACGGTCGCCGGGATGAATGACACTGCCAGGGAGCTGGTTGACCCGTTGCAGGAAGGTGACCGTGGAACGGAAACGGCTGGCTATGGAATGGAGATTATCCCCCTTCGCACGGCCCACGGTGTACTCGTACTTCCCCGGCATGGGAACCCGCGAAAACAACCGGTCGAGATGAATCTCGCCGAGAATCCTCCGGGCGTCGGTCAGCGCCGGCCCACTCCCGCTCCTCTCCGCCAGCGGAGCCAGCATCGCCATGGCGGCATCGACCCGACCCCCGCGGATGGCAGCGAGCGCACCATCCAGTTCCTCACGTCCGGGCTCGGTGGTCTTCTCCCCGGCTTCCTCCGGGCGAAGCCCGGCCACGGCCTCGGACGCGGCCAGCGGAGCCTTCCGGCACGATCCCGCCACCACGGCAGCAGCCAGCACAAAGGCAGGAAGCAGATGGCGCGGAGAGTTCATGCGGCAGGGATACGGAGAAAGTTGCCTCCTCCCCTCTCCCCGTCAACCCCCGACCAGCGCCACTTGCAGCGCCTCAGCGCACCGCCACACCCTCCCCCGGGACCCCCGGAACCCGCAGCAGCCGCTGCGCCTCTTCCAGCAGAAACTCAGGCAGCATGAACGGTTCGTAGCTCACATGCTGCCACCGCACCTTTCCGGACGCATCAATCAGACAGGTCGCGTGCAGTGGTTTGTCCTCGAATTCATCCCACGCATCGAAGGCGCGGAAGGACTTGCCGTCGGCCCCGGAATACACCGGAAACGGCGGCGGATTGCCGGTCGCCGCCACCTCAGCCGGCGGGTCCGTGCTGATCGCCAGAACCGGAAGCCCCGCCTCCGCGAAGCGCTGCTGCTGATCCGCAAAGGCCTTGATCTGCTGATTGCAGTGCGTGCAGGCATTCCCCAGAAAGAAAATCAGGACATGCGCCTTCCCCTTGAGCTGGCCGCTTTCCACGGCCGCTCCCGCCGCATCCAGTGCGCTCCACGCCGGAGCATCCCACGGATGCCATTCCATGGGCCCCAGACTGCCCGGATCCGGCCGCCCCCCAAGATCACCCGGCGGCGGCGGTGGCAGACGCCATTCCGCTCCGCATCCCGCCGCCTCCACGACGGGCTGGAGCCTCGCCAGAACCGGAAGTCCCGGATCCGCCACAGCCGCCACTTCACGGAGCTTCCCGAAAACCGCGAGCGCCTCGTCCCGCTTGCCGGCCTCCCACAGCAGCCACGCATGCAGCGCCATCGGCTGCGCATGCCGCGGCGACCGTTCCGCAAAACCTTTCGCCACATCCACTGCCTTGTCCCGGTCCCCGAGGGCCAGATGCAGCATCGCCATGCGGTGCTCGGGAACTTCCTTCAGCTCAGCCATCAGGGGACGCGCCTCCTCCATCCGCCCGTTCGCGAGGTGATCCCGCACCTGCAGTTCGCGCACTGGATACTGCAGCTGATTGACCCGCTTGCCGGCCTCTCTCCCGGCTTCCTCGCCGGCCTTCTTCACCTCTTCTTCCTTCTTCTTCTCCCCACGGGCCTTCTCCTCGGCAGCCGCCACGGCCTGCGCCCTCTCCCGCTCGGCTCCCGCCTGCCGCTCCTCGAGCTTTGCCAGCCACCGTCTCCCATTCACCGCATCTCCCTTCCCGTAGCACGCCAGGGCCAGGAGCTGCTCCGGCTTCCATTGATCCTCGAACTCCTTTCCGGGCAGCAGATATACTGATCCCTCCAGCGCCTGAATCTCATCCCACAGTTCCCAGCGCAGCAGGGTCTCCAGCAGCCGGTTGCGGCCATACTGCCAGCAGCTCCCGCCTTCCTCGAACACCTGGTTCGGCTTGTCCGCCACCTGCTTCGAACGCGGAATCCGCGGCATCGTGATCATGTTGCGCGCAATCCCGAGCGCTTTCCTCACCTGACCCAGATGATTGAGATTCCGGATCCACCACTCGCTGTTGTGCGCAAAGTTGTGAATCTGATCCGGAAAAATCCGATGCCGGATCATCTGCGCATGATCCACCCGCGCTGCCGCTTCCTGCTGCCAGGCCGCATCGGCCCAGCGCTCAAGGTCGCTGTAGATGTGCCCAGGCATGTGCCACATGTGCGCCACCCCCGGAGCACTCGGCCCGCACTGCGCCGCTGCCTCCAATGCCTGCTTCGGCCGCTCGTGATCCCACAGATGAATCAAATAGTGGTGGACCGGATGACGAGGATTTTTCTCCAGAACCTGACGCGCGAGGGCATCGGTCGCCAGATGACTGCCCGCCTCCATCCCCAGCCGGTACTGATTCCGCCAGACAAAGCAGACAGCCATGGCCCTGGCCTCGGTGTCCTCGGGATAGTCCAGGGCAATCCGCTCCATATCCTTCACCAGATTCCGCGCCGCGTCCTTCCGCTCGTTGTCATTCTTCTTCTCACGGAAGAATTTCCGCGCACTCTCCATCCATGCCTTTTCCCGCGGAGTCGCCGACTGCAGCGCTTCATCGCTCACTTTCCCGATGATCTTCCGGGCGCGCTCCTCATTCTCAAGATTCGCCATCGCCATCCCCCAGTGCCCCATCAGGCAGCCCGGATCCAGCTGCAGCACCGTCCGGAAGGAGCGCTCAGCTTCCCAGTACCAGAACCCATGCAGCTGCGCGACCCCCTGATTGAAATACGCCTGCACCTCGGGATGAGCCGAGGTCACCGGGAAACTGACGTCGCCACACCC
This sequence comes from Verrucomicrobiales bacterium, assembly GCA_044239025.1. Taxonomy (GTDB): domain Bacteria; phylum Verrucomicrobiota; class Verrucomicrobiia; order Verrucomicrobiales; family V1-33; genus V1-33. The sequence continues at coordinate 45,844 of JBIICE010000003.1, read as the reverse complement.
GGGAATCAGAGGTAGCCTCCTCCGCGGCCCTTCATTGAAGCTGTCACCATGCACGGAATGCCCGGGCGGCGCATCCGCAGCAATCGACGGATCGGCCTTCGCCACAGGATCCATCCCCCGGGCAGTAAACGCCAAAGCCAGAAGGAATGGAGGAACGAGACGGAAATTCATGACGGAAATACTCTAGGGAGCGCTACGCTCCCGTCCACGCATTCCTTTCCCCGGTGCCGAGCAGCCCGCCGCACAAATGATGTTGGCAGCGTCAGCAGTCTGTGCCAGCCTTCCCCATGTTCTCCAGCCTGCGCCGGCTCATCGCACTGCTCGCCCTTGCAGCAGTCGCCTGCCTGCCCGCTCAGGGTCTTCACCGCGGCTGGATCTGCGAATGCAGCGGCATCGCCCGCGCCGCGTGCTGCAGCCTCTGCCACGACGAAGCGGAGTGTTCTGCCGCAGGCCACCATGAACACGGGGACGGTGGCAGCGATCACCAGCACCCCGATGGCGATGACCACCACGACGAGGACGTCGCTTCTCTCGATGCCGCCACCGCCAGCATCACAGTCGGCCTCCTGCCTCCCGTATGGGTATGCCTCTGGCCCCCATGGCTTCCGGCCTGCGGAGGCGAAACCAGCCATGAGGCGCGCGCCCCGCTGCCACGACCGCCCCCACCCGGCCGCGGCGGCACGGGGGGCGAGCCCCATTTCATTCATCGATCGGTCTCTCTGAGGATCTGAGAAACACGGAACCGGCCACCTCGCCGGAAGCATCCGTGTCATCCCGTGCTGCAGCCGGCCTCCGGTCACGCGCTGGACCTCTCAGTTCAGACCGATCCTTTCATGTACCGATTTCTCCTGTGCCTCGCGCCCTCCCTTGCGGCCGCCGAAGTCCTCTCCCTCCCGCTGGAATCGATTCCCGCGCGTGTTTCTGGCCATCACCCCGGACTCCGCGTCGCCCGCTCCGCCATCGATGAGGCCACGGCCCGCCTCAGGGGCACGGGCAAAATCCCGAACCCGCGTGCTTCCGTCGACTGGCGTCCCCAGAACAGTCTCAATCCCGCCGCGGTCGTCTTCTCGCTTGAGCAGGCTTTCCCCGTCACCCGTCGGCTCGCCATCGAAAAGAAACTCGGATCGCAGCAGCTCGCCGCCGCCGCCCTCGAAGTGCGTGAAGCCGAACGCCGGTTCATCGCCGAAGCCCGTTCCGTCGCCGTCCAGATGCTCGCCCTCGCTTCGCGGAAATCGCTCGCCACGGAGCAGGCGTCCCTGAGCAGCAGCCTCGCGGCCGCCGCCGCACTCCGCGCCACCACTGGGGAAGCCCCGGCCACCGACGCCAGCCAGGCCGAACTCGAGGCCGCCCGCGCTGAACTCGAGGCCGCCAGACTGGAGGGCGAACTGAAAGCCCATCAGGAGCGCCTCAAGCCATCCCTCGGACTGGCCCCTGCCGACTCTCTGAATCTCACCGGTGCTCTCGCCGAACCCACCGCCCCCGCCACCTCCCCGGTATGGCAGGGCCGCCCCGATTACCAGCTCGCACTCGCCCGCGTCGCCGCCGCCAGTACCGCCTCCGATCTCGCCAAAGCCCGCCGCTGGGACGACTGGTCGGCCGGTCTCACCGGCGGCCCCGAGTACCAGAGGTCCAGCGGTTCCACTCAGACCACAGGCTTTGCCGGCCTGCGCCTCTCGGTCCCTCTGCCGCTCTGGAACCGCAATGAGGGAGAAATCGCATCCGCCCGCGCGGAGGCCACGCGCGCCACGGCGGAACTCCATGCCCTCGGCTCTCTGATCGCCGCGGAAACCGAGGCCGCCCGCCGCGAAATGGAGTCACTCGCAAGCCTCTCCGCCCGCATCAGCCTGTCGCTCCTGCCTGCCGCGGCCGCCCAGACCAGTCAGCTCGAAAAAGCATGGCAGCAGGGCGAGTGCCCCTTCGCCACCCTGCTGCGCGCCCGCGAACAGCAACTCGCCCTGCGCGCCACCGGACTCGACGTCCGCCGCGACTTCCACCTCGCCCGCATCCGCTTCGAATCTGCGATCGCTCAGACCCGGCCATGAAACTCTTCCTGATCCTGCTTGCCACCGCCACCGCCGTCTCGGAGGAATCTGCCCGACTCCAGAATATGGTTCGGCTCCGCGAGGCGGAGGCCGCCCTCCTTGATCTCGAAACCGCGGAAGCCGAGGAAACCACGTTCGAGGAAACCATCTTCGCGCTCGGCTCCCTCAGGGTCCTCCCGGGCAAACGCGCCATCGTCAGCAGCCGCATCCCCGGCCGCGCCGCTTCCGTGCTCGTCGTTCCCGATCAGGAAATCAGCCAGGGCGACGAAGTCGCGTGGATCGAAAGCCGCCAGCCGGGCGACCCCCCTCCGACCATCATGCTGCCGGCCCCCCTCTCAGGTATCGTCTCCACCGTGAACATCGCCCCGGGCCAGCCTGTCACCCCGGACGATGCCCTGGCCGAAATCATCAGCACCGAAACGGTCGAAGCCTCCGCCCATATCCCTCAGCATCTCGCTACCGCGCTCCAGAAAGGCCAGATGGCCCGCATCCGCGTCGCCACCCTCCCGGACAAGGTCTTTGAAGCACCAGTCGCCCACCTCGCCGCTGAGGCCAACCCCCGCGACGGCACGCTGGAAGCGGCCTTTCACGTCGCCAATCCGGACCGGCTGCTCCGTCCCGGCATGCGGGCGGAATTCACGATCGTCACGGCCCGCCGTGAAGGCGTCCTTTCCATCCCCCGCACGGCCCTCCTCAACGATGGCAGCCGACACTTCGTAATGGTCCGGGACTACGAACTCGAACATGCCTTCCTCCGCACTCCGGTCATCACTGGCATCCAGAATGACCATGCGGTGGAAGTCGTCAGCGGCCTGCTTCCGGGCGACGAGGTTGTCACCCGCGGCGCATGGAACCTGGCCTCAGCCACCAGCAGCGTCAGCCTGCGGGAGGCCAGGGACGCAGCGCACGGCCATCCTCACAACGAGGACGGCAGCGAAATGACCAGGGAACAGATCGCGGCCGCGCGCGCCGCAGCCGCCGGAAGCGCCGCGGCCGCTTCCCCATGGAATGCCCATGCGATGTTCTTCGCAGCCACCAGCGGCCTCCTCCTCGCCCTCCTTGCCACCCTCAGCCTCCGCAGGAAAGGAGCCACTCCGTGACCGGGCCTCCTCCACCGGAGCCGCCGTCCCAGGGTGCGCTCGACGGTCTCATCCGCTTCTCGCTGCGCCATCGCGCCGCGGTCCTCACGTCCGCCCTCCTCGTCCTCCTCGCCGGAGCCAGCACGCTCACGGAACTCCCCGTCGAGGTCCTCCCGGACATGACCAGACCAACGGTCACCGTTCTCACGGAAGCCCCCGGACTCGCCCCGGAGGAAACGGAAGCCATCATCACGCAGCCCATCGAGGCCGCCCTCCAGGGCCTTGCCGGACTCGACCGCCTCCGCTCGGATTCCGATGTCGGACTCTCGCTCGTCTTCGCGGAATTCGCCTGGGGCACCGACCTCCTGCGGGCACGCCAGCAGGTCCAGGAACGGCTCCAGCCCACCCTGCGCACGCTACCCTCCGGCGTCAGAGCCGGCATGACCCCAGTATCGTCTCTCATGGGCGAAATCCTTCTTGTCGGGCTCCGCTGCGATGACGGTTCCATACCCACTCCCCAGCTGAGAACCCTAGCCGACTGGACGATCCGCCGCCGCCTCCAGAGCATCAGCGGCGTCGCCGAAGTCCTCACCATCGGCGGTGGCGTCCGGCAGCTGGAAGTCCAGCCTGATCTCCGGCGCATGGCCGCCGCGGGCGTCACCCTCGCGGAACTGGAACACGCGGTCACCACCGCGTCGGGCAATGCCACCAGCGGCTACCTCCAGGACGGCTCGCGCGAAATCATGGTGCGTCAGCTCAACCTCTCGGTCCGCCCGGAGGATATTGCCGCCACGGTCGTCCGCCGTGCGGAGAACCAGTCCATTCTCATCAGCGACGTGGCCGCCGTCCGCGAAGGAGTCGCGCCCATGCGCGGCGATGCCAGCATCAACGGATCCATGGGTGTCATCCTCAGCATCGACAAGGCCCCGGGGACCGATACTCTCCAGCTGACCCGGGCCATCGAAGCAGCCCTCCGGGAACTTCAGCCCACGCTTCCTCGGGGCGTGCGCCTCGAAGTCCTCTTCCGGCAGGGCGACTTCATCGATCACGCCATCAGCAACCTCCGTGAAGCCATCCGCGATGGAGCCATCATGGTGGCCGCAGTGCTCCTGCTGTTCCTGACGAATGTCCGCACCACTCTCGTCACGCTCACGGCCATTCCCCTGTCTTTCGCGGTGACGATCATCATGTTCCGTCTCGCCGGAGTCAGTGTCAATTCCATGACGCTCGGCGGGCTCGCCGTCGCCATCGGCATGGTCGTCGACGATGCCATCGTCGATGTCGAAAATGTGTGGCGTCGCCTCCGCAGCAATGCCGCCTCCGCATCTCCGCGGCCACGCCTGCAGGTCATCGCTGCCGCTTCGGGCGAGGTTCGCCACTCGATTCTCTACGCCACGGTTCTCGTCATCCTCGTCTTTCTCCCCCTGCTCGGCCTCGAAGGCCTCGAAGGCCGACTCTTCACACCGATCGCGGTCGCCACCATCACCAGCATGGCCGCCTCGTTCGTCGTCAGCCTCACAGTCATTCCGGTCCTCTGCTCGTTTCTGCTGCGTCCCCGCGCTGGCCCCGCGGCCCATCACGACGGCCCCGCCGTGCGCCTCATGAAGTGGCTCGTGCGGCACACCTTCCTCCGTGCGGCTCTCGCCGCCCCGGCGCTGGTCCTCGCCTTCGCAGGCATCCTCCTGCTGGCGGCCCTCACGCTCTACCCTTCCATGGGCCGCGAATTCCTCCCGACCTTCAACGAGGGCAGCGCTACCATCTCTCTCGTTGGTGCTCCCGGTACCTCGCTGGCCCAGTCCAACGAAACCGGAGAAACCGCCGTCCGTCTCCTCCAGACCATTCCGGAAGTCCGCTCGGTCGGCCGCCGCGCCGGACGCGCCGAACGCGATGACCACGTCATGCCGGTCAGCGTCAATGAATTCGATGTCGAATTCCACGGACGCGGCCGCCCGCGCGACGCCGTGTTCGCTGAAATCCGTGCGAAGCTCGGCAGCATTCCGGGCACGGTGGTCAATGTCGGTCAGCCCATCGGCCACCGCCTCAGCCACATGCTCAGTGGCGTCTCCGCGAAGATTGCCGTCAAAATCTCGGGCCCGGAACTTGATGTTCTCCGTTCCAAAGGCGCAGAAGTCAGAGAACTCGCCCGCCAGGTGCCGGGCCTCACCGATGTCTCCCTCGAAGCCCAGGTCCCCATCCCCCAGCTCCGCATCGCGGTCGACCGCGAGCGGGCCCGGGTCCACGGGGTCACGCCCAATGACGTCAGCAGCCAGGTGTCGACCTTGGTCGGCGGGCGCCTGCTGGCGGAACTGCGCGAAGGCCAGCGCACCTTCGACCTCGTGCTGCGTCTCCCGGAATCATGGCGTCGCCACCCGACCGCCATCGGGGATCTCCTCATCGAGACCCCTGGCGGGCGCATCCCGCTCGCCCTCATCGCCTCGGTCCGGGAAACGTCGGGCCCCAGCGTCGTGCGACGCGAGAACGCGCAGCGCCGCATCGTCATCAGCGCCAACACCGGTTCGCGCGACCTCGCGTCGCTTGCCCAGCGCTGGGAATCCCTCGTCCGCAGCAGAGTCTCTCTTCCGGAGGGTTATGCGCTGCGCTTTGAAGGCGAATTCCAGGCCAGGGAAGCCGCGGCCCGCAGGATCGCCATTTCCTTTGGCCTCGTTCTCCTCATCGTCACGGTCCTTCTGACCACCTGCTTCCAGAGCCTTTCGCTCGCCCTTCAGGTCCTCCTCAATATTCCGCTGGCCCTCATCGGAGGCCTCGCGCTCACGGCACACCTCATCGGTAACATCAGCATCGCCACCATCGTCGGCTTCATTGCCGTAGGAGGGGTCGCCGCCCGCAACGGCATCATGATGATCAGTCACTACCTCCATCTCATGCAGCACGAGGGCGAATCCTTCAGCCGGTCCATGATCATCCGCGGCACGCTCGAACGCCTCGTCCCCGTCCTCATGACCGCACTGAGCGCCGGCATGGCCCTTGTTCCGCTCGTCCTCTCCGCCGGCGAGCCGGGCAAGGAAATCCTTCACCCGGTCGCCGTCGTCATGGCCGGCGGCCTCATCAGCTCGACCTTCCTCGATCTCATGGTCACCCCGGCCGCTTTCTGGCTCTTCGGAAGGAATGCCAGCCGCCGCGCAGCGCCGCCCAGCGGCACCCCCGTTTTCCTGACAGCAAACCCACAACAACCATGAACCACACAACCACGCAGACCATGAAAGTCATCGCCCTCACGCTCGCCGGTACCGTTTCCCTCCTGACCGCCCACGAAGGCGTCGAACGTGGTCCTCACGGCGGCCGTATCCTCGAATTCAGCAAGGATGAATCCATGCACGGCGAAGTCACCGTAAAAAAAGGCCGCTTCCACATCGCGCTCCTCGACAAGGACATGAAACCAGTCGCGGTCAGCTCGCAGACGCTCACCGCCACGACCGGCGACCGCGCCAAACCGGTGAAGCTCGAGGTGAAGCCGGAAGCCGACGGGTTCACGCTGCCGGTCGTCCCGGAAGGCGGCTGGCTCATCCTGCAGTTCCGCACCGCCAGCGATGCCAAAGCGATCACCGCCCGCATGGAGTACAACACCAAAACCTGCGACGGCTGCAGCGCCCCGGAATGGCTCTGCCAATGCGAAGCCGACAAGGAAAAGAAAAAGTGATCACCGGGGTGCCCACGCCGTGGCTCCCGCCGCTGCGGAGTTGACGAAGGCCGCTCCGGACACGCCGTTGCCCGATGATGCGTGCCTTCGTCCTCCTTGTCCTCGCCACGACCCGATTCGCGGCTTCCGCCGACAGCCCGAAACTGCCGGATCCGCTCCCGGAACCCAACCGCACGGAGCGGGTCGTGCGTTTCGTCTCATGGAATATCCTCGGCGGCCGCGGCCCGGACAATTCCCACCCGCACGAAGGCCTCGCCGAAATCATCCGCATCCTCCAACCCGACGCCATCGCTCTCCAGGAAGTCGATGTGAAAACCACCCGCGCCCGCGGCACCGACCTTCCCGCAAGGCTTGCGGAACTGACCGGCCTCAAGGCGGCCTTCGGCGAAGCCATGCCCTTTCAGGGAGGTTCCTACGGCGAAGCCATCCTCACCCGTTTCGAAATCCTCCGCGAACACCGTGTCAAACTCCCCGCACCCGATGGATTCGAGCCTCGCGCCCTGCTTGCCCTTGCACTGAAACCTCCCTTCAGCGGTCGCCCCTTCCTCTTCGCCGGCACCCACCTCGACCACCTCAAGGACAGCATCCGGGCATCCCAGACCAACGCCATCCTCGCGTTCTTCCGCAGCCAGAAGGAAGGTGTCCCGGCGGTCCTCGCCGGCGATTGGAATGCATCCACGGCCGATGCCTCCCTGGCCCCGCTGCTCGGCTCATGGCAAATCTGCTGGCAGGACACCGCCCCGCCCACATGGCCCGCCATCAATCCGCAGGAACCCATCGACCATCTCTTCTTCCATCCGCAGCAGAAATGGAAATTTCGCAGCGTCCACCGCGCCGACCTTGTATTCCCGGACTCCAAAGCATGGAAATCCAGACTGGAAGCTCTCTCGGACCACCTCCCGGTCGTCGTCGAAGCCAGCCTCCCGGAATGACCGGAGGAAGGCGGAAGCTTCAGAGACTGCGGTCGCGCACTTCAGCCGTGACGGCTTCCAGAAAGGCCTCGACGGACTGCACGCCAAGGTCGCCGCGCACCCGGTGCCGCACAGCCACGCTGGCGGCCTCCGCTTCCTTCTGCCCGATCACCAGCATGTAGGGAACTTTCTCCAGCTGTGCATTCCTGATCTTCGCCCCGATCTTCTCGGAGGCATCATCCAGAGTCACCCGCAGACCGGCCGACCGCAGCCGCTCATGCACCGACTGCGCAAATTCCCCGGCTTTTTCGGAAATGGTCATCACCCGCACCTGCTCGGGGCTCAGCCATACCGGGAAGGCCCCCGCAAAGTGCTCGATGAGCACTCCCGTGAACCGTTCCATGCTCCCAAACGGTGCCCGGTGAATCATCACGGGACGATGCCGCTGGTTGTCGGCACCAATGTAGCTCAGATCAAACCGCACCGGCAGATTGTAGTCGACCTGCACCGTTCCCAGCTGCCATTCCCGTCCGATCACATCCTTCACCACAAAGTCAATCTTCGGCCCGTAGAACGCCGCCTCGCCTGGTTCCTCCGTGAAGGGCACGCCCAGGGTCGCGGCCGCACTCCGGCAGGCCGCCTCCGCCTTGTCCCAGTTCTCCGGCGTCCCCGTGTACTTGTTGGAATCAGGATCGCGCAGCCCGACCCGCACCCGGTAATTCGTCATCCCGAGGGTCGTCAGCACGGTCTTCACCAGACTCAGACAGCCCAGCACTTCTCCGGCCACCTGGTCTTCAGTGCAGAAGAGGTGCGCATCGTCCTGCGTAAAACCGCGCACGCGCGTCATCCCATTCAGCTCGCCGCTCTGTTCCCAGCGGTACACGGTGCCGAATTCCGCCAGCCGCACGGGCAGATCCCGGTAACTGCGCGGCGCGCTGTCGAAAATCTTGATGTGATGCGGACAGTTCATCGGCTTCAGCATGAAGCCATCGAGCAACTGGTCATCGGGCAGAATCCGCTCAGGCGGAATCACCTCCTTGCCGGAGCGCTCATTGATCCCATCCGCCAGCCGCTGCGAAACAGCGTCGAGGCGGTGCAGCACCTCCGCACAGCCGCAGCCGGCATCGGCACATTTCTGAAATTCGTCGTTCTCGATGATCGCCCCGAACTGGCTGTCCTTGTAATAGGGAAAATGCCCGCTCGTCTTGTACAGGGTCAGTTTGCCGATATGCGGCGTGAAAACCTGGCTGTAACCCTGCTTTGTCAGCTCGGCACTGATGAAGTTCTGCAGCTCCTGACGCAGGATCGCGCCCTTCGGCGTCCACAGAATGAGTCCCTGGCCCACATCCTCATCAATGTGGAACAGCTGCAGTTCACGCCCCAGTTTCCGATGGTCCCGCTTCTTCGCTTCCTCCAGCGCCACCAGATGCTGCTCGAGTTCCTCCTTCGTCTCAAAGGCCGTCCCGTAAAGCCGCTGCAGCTGCCCCTTCGTCTCATCCCCCAGATAGAATGAGGAGGATACCGCCATCAGTTTCACGTTCTTGCACTTCGATGTGTAGCCGACGTGCGGCCCGGCACAGAGATCCAGAAATTCCCCGTTCTGATAACAGGAAATCTCCTCGCCCTCCGGAATCCGGTCGATCAGATCAAGCTTGAAGCGGCTCGCATTCCCAGGGCGCTCCGTCAGCCCGCCCAGACGCCCGCTTCCGGCGAGACGCTTCGCTTCCTCCCGCGTGATCTCCCGCTTCTCGAACTTCTGGTTCTCCTTGGCAATCTTCCGCATTTCCGCCTCGATCTTCTCGAAGTCATCGGGCGTCAGGCGGTGCGCCATCTCGAAGTCATAGTAAAACCCACTCTCGATCGGCGGCCCGTACGCAAACTGCGCGTCGGGCCAGATCCGCAGAATCGCCGTCGCCATGACATGCGCACAGGAATGCCGCAGCCGCTCAAGGTCGGTCATCGCAGCGCGTTCATCGAGGGTCTTGCGTTCGTTCATGACAGAAAAGTACGTGAAATAGGGTATGGGTCCCGCCGACCGCGGCACCGGAAAGCCCGCGGACAGGGATCCCCAGCGTTCCCCCGATTCCCAATCCCGTCAACACAAGCGCGGGACCCGCTTGCCGACCCGGGGCTTCGATGCCATAGTTGCACGACTCCACCGTTGGAAATCGTCCATGCTCCGCTTCCTCCACGTCGCCGACCCTCACCTCGATAGCCCTCTCCACGGCCTCGCCTGCCGGGAGGATGCTCCCACTGACCTCATCCGGTCAGCGACCCGCCGGGCGTTTGAGAACATGGTGCAACTCGCGATCGCCGAACGGGTGGACTTCGTGGTCATCGCCGGAGACCTCTACGACGGCGACTGGCGCGATTACAGCACGGGCCTTTTCTTCCGGGCCCAGATGCACCTGCTGCAGCGCGAGGGCATTCCGGTCTACCTCATCGCGGGCAACCACGATGCCGCTTCAGTGATTACCCGCCGGCTCCCTCTGCCGGAAAACGTTCACTCGTTCTCCACCCGCACCGCCGAATCAAGGGAAGTGCCCGGAACCGCTGCGGTCATTCACGGGCGCGGCTTCCCGGACCGCGCCGTGCCGGAGAATCTCGCCATCGAATATCCTGCCGCCGTTCCCGGCCGCTTCAATATCGGCCTCCTCCACACCAGTCTCACAGGCAGCACGGAACACGGGACCTATGCCCCCTGCACGGTTCCGGACCTCGTCTCGAGGGGATACGATTACTGGGCGCTCGGCCACATTCACCAGCCCGCCATCATCAGCGAAAGTCCGTGGATCGTGTTTGCCGGAAACTGCCAGGGCCGGCACGCCAGAGAATGCGGCCCCCGTGGCTGCCGCCTCGTCACCGTGAGCAGTCAGCTGAGCGTCCAGTCGGTGGAGTGGCGCGACCTCGATGTCATGCGCTGGGAACAGATCGAAGTGGATGTCGGCGGCCTCCCCACGGCGGACGATGTGGAAAAGCGCCTCGTCGCCGCCCTCCGCTCCGCCGTGCAGGCCGCAGGTGACCGCCTTGTCGCGACCCGCCTCACTTTCACGGGAGCCACGACCCTCCATGGCGACTTTCACCGCCGTCCGGACAAATGGACTGCTCTCGGCGTGGCCGCCGCCCTTGAATTCGGCCCGGCTGCCCTCTGGCTCGAAAAAATCATTGTCCGCACCAGCCCGGTCATCGATCCCGCCACTCTCGCCCAACGCGATGCCCTCACCGCAGGGGTCCTTGAACTCCTCGCGGCAGCGGTCCCCGAATCCCGCGCGATCCCCGCAGAATGCACCGACATGCTGCAGCTCCTCCCGGGCGAACTGCGCGAGGACCTCCTGCAGGAACTGACACCGGAAAACCACGCTGCTCTCATGGCTGACGTCCAGGCCATCATTCTCGAATCCCTCGCCACCACCGGAGCTGACGCATGAGATTCCGCCAGCTGGCCATTCCCGCATGGGGCCCGTTCACCGGTCTCAACCTTGCGTTCGGCTCCGACCACCCGGATTTCCATGTCATCCATGGACCCAACGAAGCTGGCAAAAGTTCGCTGCTCCGCGGCATCACCCAGCTCCTCTACGGAATCCCCGCACAGACGGGAGACAACTTCCTCCACAGCTTCACGGACCTGCGGCTGGCCGCGGAAATCGAAAACGGAAACGGCCAGACGCTTGCCTTCCAGCGCCGCAAGGGAAACCAGCGCACGCTCCTCGACAGGGAGGGTTCCAGTCTGCCCGATGATGCCCTCGTTCCGTTCCTCGGCAGCGTCGACCGCCCGTTCTTCGAAACGATGTTCGGCCTCGGCAGCACGGGCCTCCGCGCCGGGGCCGCGGCGCTCCTCGAAGGAAAAGGTCAGCTCGGAACCACCATTTTCTCGGCAAGCCTCGGTGGCACCCCGGTCCAGCGGGTCCTTGCGGCCCTCCGAGACGACGCCCGCCGCCTCTTCGCTGGGAGAGCCCACGCCAGTGTCACCATCCGTCCGGCCGTCAAAGCCTATAACGAAAAAATCCGGGAATCCCGCGACGCGGTCGTTCCCCCGGAACAGTGGACCAGCCTCTCCCGCAGAATCGAGGCCGCGGAATCCGAACTCGCCCGCCACCAGCAGGAAATCGACACCCTCGCGGAAAAATGCGATTGGCTCCAGCGCTGCAAGGACGCCCTCGTGCCCCTCGCCAGCTACCGCGAGGCCATCCAGCAGCTCGAAAGCCTGCGGCCCATGCCGGAACTGCCCGCCGATTTCCCCGAGCGCTGCCGCAGCGCCCGCGCCGCCGGGCAGCAGGCCGCCAGCCGTGCCGCCGAAGAAGAACGCCGCGCCGCCGAACTGGCTGCCGCCCTCGCCGACTGCCGGACCCAGCCCGACCTCCTCGCTCACGCCGCAGAAATCGAAGCGCTGCATTCCGAACTCGGTGCCTACCGGCAGCGCCGGGAAGCGCTCGCTGCCCTCCAGCGGGAACTCAGCGCAGCCGAACCTGCCCTCCGCAGCAGCATGGCCACGCAGGGACTCCCCTTCACGGACCTCCACGCCATCGAATCCCTCCGCATCACCGCAGCCACCGCGCTCGCGGTCACGGAGGCGGCCGACCAGCTGACCGCCGTGGCCGAACAACTCGCCGAGCACCGCAGGCAGCAAGCCGGCCTTGTCCAGCGAAAGGCCGCGGCCGGGCAGAAACTCGCCTTCCTTCCGGTTAGCGACCCCGCTGCCATCGGGACCGCCCTCCGCACCGGCACCGAAGCCACGGAAGCCCACACCTCCCTCGAACCAGCCCGCGTGGCCTTCGCCTCCGCCAGCAGGGAAGTCATCGCTTTCCTCGCGCCCCTCGGCCTCCCCCATCACGACCCGGCGACCGTAGCCGCCCTGCCGGTCCCGCTCGACACCACCATCCGGAGCTTCCGCGAGCGCTTCGCCCGCCTCGAAAGCCGTCTTGCCGACGCTGCGCAGCGCCGCGCCAGCGCGGCATCCCGCGCCACCGATCTCTCGGCGGAACTGCAACGGCTCGAACGCCGCGGCACCATTCCATCGGAAGCCGATCTCGCCTCGGCCCGGCAGCTCCGCACCGAACGGTGGAGCCAGCTCCGCAGGGCATGGCTCGGAGGACAATCGCCGGAACCCCACGCCGCCCCATTCGAGGATGCGCTCCTCGCCGCTGACGAACTGGCGGACCGGCTTCGCCATGAAGCCGAAACCGTCGCCCAGGCCGCGGAAAAACGTTCCCAGATCCTCGCCGCTGCCGCTGCCGCCCAGCAGGCCGAAGCCGAGGCCGCCTCCCTTGCCGCGGATTCCGCTCAGGCTTCCACGGAATGGCAGGAGATCTGGCAACCCAGCGGCCTCACTCCGCGCACCCCCGCGGAAATGGAGGAATGGCGCGCCACATGGAACCGCCTCCGCGACGCCCTCGCGCGCCGCGACCAGACCGCCGCTGCGCTCGCCCGCCAGGAAGCCACGGTCCATGCCGCCGCGCAGACACTCGCCGCCGCCCTCGGCTCCCCTCCTTCCTCCGGCTTCCCCTCGCTCCTCGCAGAAGCGACCGCGCGCTTCCAGTCGGCCACCGCTGCCGCTGCCGACCATCGCGCGCTGCAGCAGCAGATTGCCGAACTCACCCAGCAGCTCCACGCGCTCGACGAAGCCATCGCCCGCATCACCAGCCAGCACGAGGCCGCCACCACCGCATGGCAAGCGGCCTGCTCCGCGGCGGGCCTCCCGCCGGATTGCTCTCCCGGAACCGGCAGATCCCTCCTCGGACAACGGGCGGAGCTGCTCTCCCTGTTCGATGCCTGGCTTTCCCGCTCAGCCCAGGCCGAAGCCCTCTCCGTCGCGCAGCACGACTGCGCGGAACGGATCGCCTGCACTGCGGCACGGTTCTCCATTCCCGCAACCGATACCGAAGCCACGGAGGCCGCGCTCTGGAAGGCCCTCGCGGCCGCCCGCACCGCCGACCAGCACCACCGGCAGCTCGCCGCGCAGCTCGAGACCGCCCGCGACAGCCTCCAGCACACCCGCAGCAGTGCCAGCGCGGCTTCGGCTCTCCTGAGCGATCTCCTCCACTCTGCCCACCTCGCTTCCGTGGAGGAACTCGATCCCTTCGCCGCCGCTCTCGAATCGCGCACCACGCTCCGGGACCGCATCAACACCCTCACGGGTACCCTCGCCGGGGCGGCCCGCGGCCAGCCGCTCGCTTCCTTCCTCGGCAGCATGGAATCGGAAGACGGTGCCGACCTTGCCTTCCGCCACCAGCAAGCCGCCGCCACCCTCTCGGCTGCCCGCGATGCCCACCAGCGCGCCCACCAGGAACTCACCGACGCCCGGCGCGAACTCGCCCGCCTCGAACTCGCCGGCAGCGCCGCCGCAGACGCCCGCCAGGCCGCTGCCTCGATCGCTGCATCTCTCCGCGGAGATGCCGCCCGGTTCCTCCGCCTCCGCCTCGCCACTTCTTTTCTTGAGGAAAGCATTGCCCGGTTCCGCGAAGCCAACCAGGCACCCATGCTGCGCCGCTCGGGCGAAATCTTTGCCACCATCACCAGAAACGCCTTCGCGGGCCTGCAGACAGATTTCAGCGACGACGACGAACCGATCCTCACCGCCCTGCGCCGGAACGGCCGCTCCGTTGCCGTGGAACACCTCAGCGAAGGAACCCGCGATCAGCTCTTCCTGGCGCTGCGGCTCGCCGCCCTCGAAGCCCATCTCGGTTCCCATGAGCCCATGCCTCTCATCCTCGATGACCTCCTCGTCACCTTCGATGATGACCGCACCTGCGCGATGCTACCGGTGCTCGCCGCCATGGCCACGCGCACCCAGGTGTTCCTTTTCACGCACCATGATCATCTCGTGTCCCTCTGCACGAAAACTCTCGGCGAAAACGGATTCCGCCTCCACAGGCTCGTCCCGACCGCCTGAATCCTCCTTTACCGCCGGGAGGTTCCCGCTATCCTGACGGGCTGCCCACCCCCGCTCATGACCCTCCCGCGTTCCCTCCAGCACCTCCGCTCCCGCCGCGCCATCACGCTCATCGAGATCATGCTGGTCATCGTGATCGTCATGCTGCTCTCCCTCGTCGCCCTCGTGAGCTACTCCCGCTGGATCAAACGCGCCGACTCGCTCGCCTGCATGCAGCGCCTCCGGAACTTCGGGGCCGCGCTGAACAATTACATCGTCGACAAGCACGAATGGCCCCAGGAACCCGGGGCCGACGACGAGGAAGCTGACGTCAGCGAAGACCAGCTCTGGGAATGGTGGATGCAGACCATGAAACCCTATGGCATGGACCGGAATTCCTGGTTCTGCCCCGCGGAGCTGCGCATGGAGCGCAAACAGAAAGGTGAACGCCAGGAGGAAATGGGCATCACCGCGGGTCTCAAGGATCCCAGCTACATTCCCGATCAGATCCCCGCCGGGGAGTACGAACCCTTCCGTTACCCCAACCAGCCATGGGCCGTCGAACGGTCGGACTTCCACGGTGACGGACAAAGCAAACTGATGCCCGGTGGCGAACGGATCGAAAAGGAAGTGAACTTCGGGGCCATGCGCCGCTGACTTTCTCCCGCTGCCATGGAATCACTGGCCAGCATCGCCGGGCCGCTCGGCATTCCCGGAATCCAGCGCCACATCTTCCTCTGTGCCGATCAGTCGGAACCGAAATGCTGCCCGCGCGAGGCATCGCTCGCCTCATGGGATTTCCTCAAGAAGCGCCTCGCGGAACTCAAGCTGAGCGGCGGTACTGCCCCGGTGGTCTTCCGCACCAAAGCGAATTGCCTGCGCCTCTGCTCCCAGGGTCCTATCGCAGTCGTCTACCCGGACGGCACATGGTACCACAGCTGCTCACCGGAAGTCCTCGAACGCATCCTCACCGAACACCTGATCGGCGGACAGCCAGTGGCCGACTACCTCATCGCTACCCACCCGCTCCCCCCGCCGGGCCCACCCCATCAGCCGGCATGAGCGGCGCCCCTGCCATTCTCCGCGACTGGACCCGCGCCGCCGCCGGCCTGCTCTGGCCCGCGCGCTGCGTTGCCTGCGACGACCCGCTCGACGACCGCGCCACCCCCGGATTCTGCCGCGCCTGCTCCCGTGCGGCCCGACCCGTGGAACCTCCCTTCTGCGCCATCTGCGCGGAACCGTTTCAGGGAGCCATCGGTTCGTCCTTCAGTTGTCCGAACTGCCTCGGCCGACGCCAGCAGTTCGACTTCGCCGTGGCCCCATGGCTCAGCCGCGGTCCCGTCCGCGAGGCCATTCACCGTTTCAAATACGGCCGGCGCATCGCCCTCCGCGAAGCGCTCGCCCGCCTTCTCGCGCAGGGTCTCGCCGACCCCCGCATCGCCGGACGCAGTGACTGGCTGCTCGTCCCGGTGCCGCTCCACCCGCAACGCTTCCGCGAACGCGAGTTCAATCAGTCGGAAGAACTGGTCCGCTCGCTCGCCCGGCTCTCCGGATTCCCGTTTGCCCGTGTCCTCCGACGTACCCGCTACACCTCCACTCAGGCGGCGCTCCGGCGCGACGACCGCCTTGGCAATCTCAAAGGGGCCTTTGCACTCCGCTGGCGTGCCCGGCGGCTCACCCACGGCCGGTCCATCCTGCTGATCGACGATGTCCTCACCACGGGCTCAACCGCCAACGCCTGCAGCGCGGTGCTCCGCAGGGACGGCGGAGCCGACACGGTCGCCGTTCTCACGGTCGCCCGCGGATGAAACGCGGAGCTACGCGCATGCGGGGGAATGACCTCGCTCCGGTCCGCCAGTCAGCACGCTATGCATGATGGAGCTGTCGCCTCCGTGCCCCCATGCCGCCCCGCCTCTTTCTCGTTTCCATGGCCGCCGGCCTCCTGATCCGGGCGGCCTTCGCCGACGATCCGCCGTCACCTCCGCCACCCCCGGAGGCACCCAGACCCGAGGTTCCCAAGGTCACCGATGGCGGCGTGCCCACGGAGGCTGCCGGATTCTCGGGCCGGATCGTCGGCGTCGTGGAAACCATCAGCGACCGCAAGACTTCGCTGAAAGCCAAAATCACCCGGTCCGAACCGGCCACCGGAAGTTCCGCGCCGCAGCCCCAGTCGCTCGTCGGCCTCGTCGTCACCATCGCCACGGGCGGCACCCGTCAGCCTGATGGCAAATGGACTCACGATCCCACCCAGCTCGCCTGGATCGCTCAACTCAAACCCGGCCAGCCCCTCGACCTCAAGGTCACCTACTCCGCGAAATTCAACCGTCTGAGAATCGCGGAACTGCAGCCGCCGCACCCGCCCGCGGGTCAACCGTGAACGCAGCGCGCCCGGATTCATTCCGGTTTGCATTCAACGGCCGCCGGAAGCATTTCATGGCATGCCATCGGCACCCTTTTCCTGGCTGACCGCGGTTGCCGCTCTCGTGGCCGCAGCGTCGCTCGGTTATGCATGGCGCGGACGGGAGCAGCAGAAGGCGGCGGCCGACGGCCCCGCAGCGAATCCCTTGCCGGAAATCCGGCTCGCACAGACGCCTCTGGCGACGGCGCTCAATGACGAACTCGCCTCGGTCGTCCAGCAGGTCCTGCCCGGTGTTGTGAGCATTCACGTGGAACGCCGCGTTGCCACCACCGAACCCATCCTGCGGCCCGGTCGGGCTCCGGAGGAAACCACCGCCGAATCCCGCGAGCCCGGGGTCGGCTCGGGAGCCATCGTAACCCGGGACGGTCATGTCATCACCAACTGGCACGTCATCGAAGGCGGCCTCGATTCGCTCACGGTCACCCTCCACGGCGAAGAAATTCCCCGGAAGGCCGCCCTCGTGGACAAGGATGATCAGCTCGATTTCGCAGTCCTCCAGGTGGAACCGCGCTCGCCCGGCGAACGCTTCAACCCCCTGAGTCTCGCTGACTCCGACAAAGTCCGCGCCGGACACATGGTCCTCGCCCTCGGCAGCCCGTTCAACCTCAGCGAAACCGTGACGCACGGCATCATCAGCAAACGCGACCGCCGCGTCAGCGATACCTACACCACATACCTGCAGACCACCTGCACCATCAACCCAGGCAATTCCGGAGGCCCGCTCGTCAGCCTCCGGGGCGACATCATCGGCATGGTTACCCGCAAGCTCATGGGCCCGGACGATGACGCCTCCGCCGAAGGGTATGGCCTTGCCATTCCGTCGAACGACATCGCCGATGCCCTCGACCGCTTTCTCAACCGCTCGCGCCCGCGCACGTACCTCGGCCTGACCGTCGATGACTGGCCGGAGAATTACTACCAGACGGGCAGCGAGCCGGAAGCGTTGATCGTCCGCGGTGTCGCCCGCAGTTCGCCTGCCGAGTCGGCGGGCCTCCGCAAGGACGACATCATTGAAGCCCTCGACGGTCGCCGCGTCACCAGCACGGGAGAATACCGGCGGGCGCTCCGCACCTACCCGGTCGGTTCCACCATTACCCTCACCATCCGGCGCGGCAAAGAAGCGGTCAGCTGCCGGCTCAAGGTGGCAGACTTCGATCGCGCGCTGCCTCCGGAAGCCCCGGGCGGCACGGACACCGTCCTCGGACTTTCCCTGCGGCCGCTCCGCCGCTATGAGCGCAATCTCCTCGGCCTCGAGGAATCCATCGGACTCTGTGTGCAGTCCATCGCGGACGATTCTCCCTTCCGGGGCCTCCTGAAGCAGGGTGATGCCCTGCTTCACATGAGCGACAGCGCCCGGCGCGAGGTCGTTCCGCTGGCTGGTGCCGCTGCCTTCCGCAGCTTCATGGAAACGCACGGCAGCACAGGCGGATTCCTCATCGTCGGCCGTCCGCGCGAACGCGACGCATGGATTCCCTTCCTTCCGGCCACCGCGAGGGCACCACGCCCGGACGGGCAAAGTTCCCCATGACGGCGCGCCCATCCCGCTCCAACGCAGCTTCTCTGATTTCATGCGACGCTACTTTCTCTTCCTGACCCTCCCCCTTTTCCTGCTCGACTTCATCACCAAGGAGTGGTGCGTCCGCTCGTTCGCGGCTCCCACGGAAACCACGCACGCGGGCTTTCCGGTCATCGAAGGATTCTTCAATCTCGTGCGCGTCCACAATACCGGGATCGCCTTCGGCATGGCCAACGGCACCGCCAGGGCCAACTGGGTGTTCGGCGGGGTC
Organism: Verrucomicrobiales bacterium; assembly: GCA_044239025.1. Lineage (GTDB taxonomy): Bacteria > Verrucomicrobiota > Verrucomicrobiia > Verrucomicrobiales > V1-33 > V1-33. The sequence continues at coordinate 27,080 of JBIICE010000003.1, read as the reverse complement.
TCGCTCGCAGCTCTCGGCTTCATCGCCTGGCTCTGGAAAACCAATGCCTTTCCGACGAGACTGAGCCAGGTGGCCGTGGCCCTTCTGCTGTCCGGAATCTTCGGCAATCTGCTCGACCGCATCCTGCGCGGCTACGTCGTCGATTTCCTCGACTTCGAATACCACGGCTATCACTGGCCTGCCTTCAACGTGGCCGACAGTGCCATCTGCATCGCCGCCGGGTTGCTCTTCCTTTCCGCCTTCCAGAAGGAAACCACCGCTGCCGCCCGGCGCTGATTTCCGGGCCTCTGACCGCTCACTGCTGCGCGGGCAGAAAGGCCGCCGCGAGCGCTTCGGCAAAGCTGCCATCCGTGGCATCGATCAGGGTCACGGCTGCTCCCTGCCGCACGATGCGGATGGCCCGGCCCGGCTCGTCCACCGCAAACCGCTCTGCCGAAATGTCGTACTCGGGCTGCCATGGGATGCTGTAGCGCTGCATGAGAATCCGCCGCAGCGCCGCGTGAAATTCTTCCGCATCCTTCCCGGTCATCCACTGGGACCGCCACAGCACATGGTCGCCCCGGCCGTCTGCTCCAGGGTAGACAAGATACCGGTCCCCTTTCCATCCTTCCGATGCCGCCGTGCTGAAATCCACATCTGCCCACGGTCGCAGCAGGAAATAACAGGCCAGTTCACCCGCCACGTTGCTGAAATACGGCGCCTTGCCGCGCACCGGGGCACGGTCGAGTTCCACTTCGTCCGGACGGAACGGGGGATTGGCCAGGTAGAGGGTATCGGGATGCAGAATCTCGGCGGTGCTCTGCGGAAGCCGCTGGTACGCCGCATTCACGGCTGCCAACCCTCCCGACCCATGCAGGGTCTGCACGAAAAGATTGCCCTGGTCCTCGGTCCACTTCCAGGTCTCACCCATGAACTGCGGTGCGTTGTACGACGGCGGCGGTGCCGGTGGTGCCTGCCCCTTGTCGTAGTTGGTGTTCATCTGGTCCGAAATGCTGAAGCGGACCCTTGTGAAGTTCGCATCGCCGTAAATCAGCGAGAGTGCCGCCCGCGCCGCATCATCATTGTCCGTCGCCTCCCAACTCTGCGCCGCCGGCGGAAAATTCTGCGCCAGCAGCACCGGCAGGAGGGCTCCCGCAAACTGCTCCCGGCTATCGGCCCGCTGCAGCGACGCATCCTTCTGGTAGTGAAATCTCCCGGTCTCCGCATCCCAGAAACCATAGGGCTTCATCGCCGCGAGGCTCGCCGCCGCGTCCCGGAAATCAAACTGGTCGGGCACAAATCCCATCGCCCGCCACGCCCGCACGCGCAGCGCTGCCTTCCCCTCGTCGATCGATGCCCGGCGGGCCCCCGTGAGCTGCTTCACGATCTCATCCGGTGCCGTCGGCACCCACTCCGGCAGCTTCCGGAATTCCAGTTCGCGCAGCCCCGCAATCCGGTTCGCCACGGTCCCGGGATCGGGAGGCGGTTTGGACGCCTCAAGGGCAGCCGCCAGCTTCTCGCGAAGTTCCCGGTTTTCCTTCTCGAGTTCTCCGACGCGCGACTCCAGTCCGGCAGCCTGACGCTGCAGCAGGGCATGCGCCTCCACTGTGGCCGTGGCCCCGGAAACGGACGCTTCGCTGCCCGCCTGACGCCCGCTTCCGGCTTCCGGGCCCCGGCGCAGCCGCCCGGTTTCATACTGCGACCAGCACCAGATGCCTGTCACAGCCGCCGCGGAAACCAGGGAAGTCAGAAGAGTGCCAGGATGCATGCAGAAGTAAGGTGGTCGGACTCAGGTGCGCGGCTTGACCGGGGCAGGTGGCAGGGGCAGGGGATCCGTCGGTCGCGGTGCCGATGGTGCCGGAGCGGCTGGTTTCGGGGCCGCCGGCGCGGGAGCCGGTGCCGGAGCGCCCGCGGTTCCTCCGGGCTTGCGCTGCGGCAGAAAGGAGCGACCGGCCGGTTTCGCCGTGCCTGACGAGGAGGGTGCCTCGGATGGCTTGGCTGCCCCATGGAGCGAAGGTGCCGGCCCTTTCCCCATCGGCGTCCCCGGATCAAAACTGTCCTGGGCCTGCTCCACCGGCCGCACCGGCTTCACATCCTTGGTGTCCGCCACCGGCTTGCCATCCGGATTGTCCGGATCGTAGTTGAATGCCACGAAACGCTTGGCAAACCGCGGGTCCTTGAGCGCCCCGGGATAGAATAGCCGCCGGATGATCCGCCCCTTCGCATTGAACAGCCGCTCTTCGACAATCTGATCCGTGGCGCTGTCGTATCCATAATACATCGAGCCGAGGACGTTCTTCTTACCGTCGTAGATCACTCCGTTGCGCAGCCGCCCCTTTCGGTCGGTCTCGAATTCCCGCACGAAGGCAAGCACGCTGTTCTCGTTGTAGGTTTTTTCCCTGATGCGCGTTCCGGTGCCGTCCTTGAGTGATTCGGTGCGGGTGCCATCCCGGTGATAATGAATCCGGCTGAAGGCCTCGATGCGCTTGTCCTCGGCAGGGCAGGGGAACGCCGGAACCATCAGCAGAAGCACGGGCAGCAGGCGGAGGAAGGAATTCATCGGACGGAAAACAGTGGGTGACCTGCATTCCATAGTCAGGTCGCCACAGGATTTCCACCGCAGGAAAATGTCTTCCGCGGCGGCACCCCGCGCTGCCTCGCCTCGTCGTAAAGCGCTTCAAGGACGAGAGTCTGTCCCGAACGTTCAAAACGTTCCCGCGTGAGGCAGTGCGCGGCGCCCGCCATGGCGGCGTACCCTCCGGGATCCGCGCAGAGCCTGAGCGCCGCTTCCGCAAGGGCCGCCGCATCCCCTTCCTGCACCAGCCAGCCATTCCTTCCGTCGTCGATGGCTTCCGGAATGCCGCCATGCCGCGTCGCCAGCACGGGGAGGCCGGTCGCCATCGCCTCCAGCATCGCATTGGGAACTCCCTCCCGGTTCCCGTCCGCCGGAGTTTCACTCGGATGAAGAAACACATGCGCCCGCCCCATCGCCTGCCGCAGGTCCGCGGCGTCAAGAAATCCCGGAAAGTTCACCCGGCCAGCCAATCCGAGGCGGTCAGCCTCCCGCCGGAGTTCGGTGCCAAGGGGACCATCACCCGCAAGTGTCAGGCTGGCCCGCGGCAGCGCCTTGCCGATCTCCGCAAAGGCCCGCAGCGTGCAGACCAGTCCCTTCTTGGGAACAAGACGGCAGGCCTGCAGAAAGTGCCAGCTGCCATCCTCCGGCGGCCGGCGTTCCACAAATGGCCATTCGTCCAATGGAATGCCAGTCCGCTGCAGCCGGAGCTTTTCCCGCGGACATCCCGCGGCCGCGAGATCGTCCAGCAGCGCCACGGACCGCGCCAGCACCAGACTGGCTCGCGCAAATACTTCCCGCAGCGCTGCGGCATGCGATTCCTGCCCGAGATCCACGCCCGCATCGGCTCCGTGAAACGACACCACCACCGGACGGGGACAGACCCGCAGAAATGGGAGCAGCATCACCGCAATGTGACCGAAAAACACATGCACCACTTCTGCCTCGCTGCGGAAGACCGCCTCCAGCAGTTCCCGCACCCTTCCCTCGGGAATCACAAGGGGTTCGTGCCGCACCCGCCGGTACCACCAGCGCCGCGCATTCCGCCACCTCGGGGGGGGCAGTACCGTAATCCGCTTGGCTTCAAATGGAAACCGCGCGGCTTGCGCCCGCTTCTGGGTGATCACCCGGGGCAGCCACCGGCGCAGCGACACGATCTGCCTGTGAACATGCTGCATGTCCGCTTTGAGGAAATCCTGACAGTAACAAGCCACCACCGGCATGCCCGTTCATACCAGCGCGACCCCGGTGCGCAAGCCCTGCCGGATGTCATCCGGCGTTCCCGGGTTCCGGAGCGTCAGCGGGGACTTCCGCGGGTCGGGTTTCCCCCGTGGCGGGCTCAGCGGCCGGCGGCCTGGCCCAGAGCCCGCCCGCCGCATACTGCTGCCAAGCCCACTTCGCCATGCGCAGCAGGGTCAGCGCCAGCCAGACGGACCACGCCAGCATGAGCCCCCGGTAGACCCAGATCGATACGGAGACCGCTTCCGGTCCCGGCAACTGCAGCCCGCCGCGCGCCTGGTACCACTGCAGCGTGGTACGGTACGAACCCGCCCCCAGAAGGAACATCGTCGGCTTTCCGAGCAGGCCATTGTAGAGCACCATGGCCACCACCACAATCACCGGCAGCACTCCCAGACCCAGCAGAACCTGCGACGCATTGAACCCCAACGATCCCGGCCGCATTCCCTGAGGCGACCCGCGCCAGCCAAGCCAGAAAAACCAGAGCACCAGCCCGCCGCCGGCCACGAGCGGAACCTGCGTCAGCCCCATGAGGAGCAGCGCCCACTGCAGCCTCGTGAACGGCGAAAACGGCAGACCTCCGAGCACCAACGCAAAAACCACCGCACCCGCCAGCACCGCCCAGAACCGGATGGCCGGACCAATGAGCGGACCGCGTACCCACAGAACCCAGCGGTCTTCCGGCAGCGCCAGCCTCTGCGTGATGTTGGAGCTCTCCACGGGCAGACCAACCCGGTCGGTTCCCACCAAGGTTCCCAGTTCGGCAGCCCGGTTCCACTTCAGCACCACTTCCTGACTGCCCGGCCGTACCGGAACCATCACGCCGCTGCCCTCCCGCCGCACGGGAACGGATTCCCCATTGAGGGTCAGCCCCGCGATTTCCGCCCCGGATTCCAGCGCGACCCCGAAATCCCGCCCCATGCTCGCTTCAATGTCCAGGGTCAGGGTGGTCGTCCGCCGCTGCCGTCCGGCTGCGGTCTCCTGCCGCACGCGGCGCACGGTGGTGGTCTCCCCGGTCACCGCTTCGGGCCGCGACACGGTCAGCGTCACGGACTCCCCGGGCCAGGGAAACCAACCCGGCACAAGGTCGGTGGAACCCCGGCTGAAAACCGGCGCCAGCCCGCCCAGCGCGACATTCCATACGGGCGAGGTCTCCAGAAACCACCGCTCCACCCAGCGGCCCTCCGCATCGGCCCTCAGCTCAATCGATTCCTGCACCGGTATCTCGCTTTCCCACGCGAATTCCCGGTCCCCCGCCCCCAGCCGCACGTCCAGTTGGTCGCCCATCGGCGTGATTCCGGACGTCAGGACCCGTTCCCCCGCCAGCAGCGGCAAACGGAACGCGACGGCCTTGCCTTCACCGGAAAGCCGGATGACCTTCGTCCGCACTTGCCAGACGAGCCCCAGTTCAAGACGCCGCTCCACGGCAACGGCGGCCTCGAAATCCCGCCGGTCGTAGGCCGCTTCTCCTGTGGGGTCGGCCTGCTGCCGTGCAAAGAAAACCTGACCCTCGGGCACGCCATCGGGCCGCACTCCTGTGACCGTCCAGCCAGGAGCCTCGATTTCAACGGTCCGGGGCTTAAGGGCGTACGTCCACTGCCACTCGCTTCCAGGGGGAAGCCAACCCCGCACCGTCACCCGGTGCACGCCAGCGCTCACCGCCACCTGCAGAAACCCATCATGCCGGGAAAGGGCGGGAGCACTCTGGCCATCAACAGTGACTTCCTGCGGAGACCAGGCGGAGAGTTGCCCCGGCAGCGGAATGGAACACTCGGCCGCCGCATGAACCACCGCCTCCATCGTCAGGACGCGGTCAACCAGCCGGAGCTTCACCGCCGGGATCTCGGCAGCCCCGGGAAACGCATCGGGCACCTTCAGCAGTTCCGCCTTCAGTTCGCGCAGCAGCGCCGACCCCGGCACCCTTTCCGGAGCCAGCGCGTTCTCCCGCGCCTCCTGCTGCGCACCGGCCGGCATCCCGCTCACCATCAGCAGCAGGGCCGCAAGGGCCACCGCCGGAGCCGCCGGCGGAACGGGCGGAGCCTTGGCCCTCGTTTCCCGCCCCGGGCGCAGCAGCAGGTACGCGAGACCCAGCAGCAGCAGAATCCGCGCAAGGGTCAGGATTCTCTGCGGCAGCGCCGGCAACAGAACCAGCCGTACCCGCTGCTCCGGAGTCACCGGCCCACGCCAGCCAAAATTCACGGTCCGCCAGTCCCATTGCGGAATCGCCGGGCCTGTCTGGATCTTCGCCTTGCTGTCATAAAGCAGATTCGACTTCACCGCCTGCTGCTGCACGGCGCGGGTCTGCACACCGTCGTCCTGCATCGCCGCCCGCATCGAACTCTCGGCTGCCATGACTGACGCTCCCGGCACAAACGCGGATCCACTGCGGAGGGTCTCCACCTGTGGATGCAGCATGCCGGTGAGTTGACGGCTCACAAAGGGAACGCTCACCACGGCAAAGACCAGTGCCGCCAGTCCAAATCCCCAGCGCAGCACAGCGGCCGCCCGTCCCGCCGGAACCACCCGCAGCAGCGCACTCAGGGCCAGCAGCACTCCCCAGCTCCAGCGCGGAGCCCCTGGCTCCTTCCAGAGGAGAATCAGCGCAGCCACCGCCACCAGTCCCGCTCCCAGCCCATGCAGCCGCTGCACCGCCAGCCCCAGCATCAGCACAAGAAACACATCGAGCAGCGACCAGGACGTCAGCCAGTCGCCCTGCGACCATTCGGGCCCAAATACTGCCAGCAGCCGCCAGCCCGGCGGAAGATGCAGCTTCGCCTCCAGACTCTCGGCATGCGCCAGCCAGCCGGTCGCATGCACGGAACCGTCAAATCCCGCGCGGCCCGTCGCCGTGAGGTTCAGATCGCGCCGCCGTACCTCGACCCCGGAGGTGCCGCTCAGCGGATGCCTCGTGATGAGCTGACCTTCTCCATCGATCTTGACGGAACCCAGTTCCTGCCCCGCCGCGGCATCGAGCCGCCAGGTATTCTGACCGCTCCCGCTGAGCCGATCCCGCCACGTGAAGCCACGGCCATCCTCATCCAGCCAGAACTCGCGCTCAAACCGAAGCCCCGGTGCCCGTTGTTCTCCCATGCCCCGCATCTTCTCTTCGAGCGCAAAAGGCTGCGCCGTATCCCAAAGCCAGAGCGGTAGCCGACGCCAGCGCTCTGGCATGGTGGTCTGCGCCACATCAACGGAAACCAGACCCCGCAGCTCCACCACCCGCAGCGCAGGATCGGCCTGAAAGGCAATCAGTTCCTGTTCCACCAGCGGCTTCCGGCCCGCGGCGTGACGGAAGTTCCCATCCGCCTGCGTGCGGAAAGCATCGACCCCGATCTGCCATTTGCCGGCCCGCACCTGCACGCGGAGCCTGCCATCCCGGTCGAGTGCGCAGGGCAGCGGCCCGGTCACCGCTGCGGGCTGCCAGCCCTCGGGAAGCGCGTAGCCCAGTTCCTCCTCGCGGCTCTTCCCGGAGACGCTCAGCTCAATCTCCGTCCGCAGCCACATGGGAATTCCATCCTCGATCACCCGGTAGACTTTCAGAGTCAGCAGATCCCGGTCGGCCGCCTCGGCCCGCGTCCGCCTGAGCCAGAGCGAACCGTCCGCATCCCATCCCGGAACCTCCACGGCCTTGCCTTCCACCGACAGCCGCAGGATTCCGATGTCCGGAGGCACCTGAATCTTTTCGGGCATACCCGCAGGCCAGACAAAGACACCGCCCAGCGTGTGCTGACCCGCTTCGAGCCGCACCGCAGGAATTCCCTCCCGGGCTACCACCGCCACCGGAGTGCCCCCAAGGGTCACCTCCCGGGGCCATGCGTCTCCGTTGCCAGGCAGCCGCAGCCAGGACCCGTCGAACGCTTTCACGGTCATCTGGAACCGTCCGCCCGTCCCCTCTGCCTCCAGTTGCAGCTCTCCCGGCCAGACGGCCTGCCGCCTGTCTCCGGCCGCCGCATCCCGCGGACTGTTTCTGCCGGCTTCCCCCCGCAGCACCCACGGCACCCATTCCCGCAGTGTCCCCGGCACATCGGCATCGGCACCACAGGTCCGCCCTGCTGACAGCATAACCGCCAGCAGGCAACTCCACAGCCCGGCCACGCGGAAACGCCAAACCCTGCCCCGGGGACCAGTGGTCGCCCGGTTGCCGACATCACCACATCTTGGCCGGACGATTGGGAAAATCGATGATCTCATGCCGCGGAGCATACCCGCGGCGTGCCTTTTTGCTCATTGAATCTGCAGTGCCCTGCCATTGACCGGAGCAATGACCCCGAAGCTCATGCGCTGCCTCTTTCAGCGCACCGCCGCCGCCGACCGCACGAAAATACTGGCATCGTACCGGCCCTTCCAACGTTCCGCCGGGTCGGGAGGCGACCACTTCCACAGTTCCCGCGCCGCGGAACCCTGACGCGTCAGCACGGCCACCTGCAGCCGTACCGCGTTGGCTCCAGGGAGCACCGCCGGCTGAATCACCACCGAATTCACCCCCTTCTGCAAGCCTCCCGTGATGACCCGGCCGCCGGTGTCGTTCTCGACCGTCTCCCGGTGCACACCGCCATTGAGCTCCACCGTGACCCGGCACCCCGCGGCCACCACGGAAAGACCGGCCACCTGATAAGGCTCCCGGCACGGCTTCGGCACCTCGGGATAGATGCCCGTCAGCTGAAACTGCGGCGACTCCAGCCATTTGCGGTCGCCTCGCCGCACCGCCTGCCGGGCGGCCTCGTCACGACCAAGGTTCACATACTGGATCCAGTCGAACTTCCAGCCATCCGGTTCCCGCAGAAACCGCAGCACCACAGGGTTCTCCCCTCCCCCTGCCTCAAGACCGAAATCCACTCTGCCGAAATACGCCAGACGCGCCGTGTCCCCATGCTCCGCCGCATCGACGCAGTTCAGTCCCTGCAGCGGAGGAGCCTGCACAATTCCCCGGAATACCGCGCGCGGCCACGGCTGGCGCAGCGATATCACCTCGTTCCGCAGACACATCTGCCGGTATCTCGAGGTATGACGCGAAAACCCCGTCAGATCACTCCGGCGCATGGCCTCGGACCAGCCAATGTAAACCCGCTCCAGCACGCCCCGCAGCGTCCCATCCACCGGAGCCGACCCCTCACCCCGGCCCAGCAGCAGCAGCCCAAGGCCACCCAGGAGAAAAGGGCGTCGCGGAATCGGCTCAGTCATGAAGCGATGCATGTACCCTACCCTTGCCCCTTGCCAGGCCGTTTTGCGCCATTCTCCCATGCCCCGCGGCCCGCGCTCCGCGCCTCCGCCTCCAGTAGCAGCAACCGCCGCCGCACGTCCCGCTCACGACCTCTTCCGGGATGGTCCGACCCCAGCGTATGGATCCTCGCAAGGCCCGCCGCCACCAGCAGTTCCGCAAGATCTTCCATGCGGCCATCAGGCCCGGGCACCAGCACGTGCCCGTAAAAACGCCCGCTGTCGAAAACCTTCTCCCACCGTGTCACCACCGCAAAAGTCCCAGCCCGCAGCTTCTTCAGGGTGAACTCCCGCGCCGCCGCACCCGCCAGCAGAACGCCGCTTTCCCCGAGCCCGCCAAAGTAAATCCCCTGGTCGGCCAACCGATCCCCGTTCGCCGGGTGCCGCTGCTTCTCGGGACAGTCAACAAAATACAGCCGGAAAACATGCTCGCCGTTCCCCGTGTCCACCTTGAAACTGTCACCATCGTTGGCCCCATAGGCCACCATGCGGCATCCTTCCAGTCGCTGCCAGGACCGTTCCGCCTCCTGCTTCCGGTCTGAAAAACGCCCCGGTTCCGGAGTCCACCGCCACTGCAGCCACAGCACCGCGGAACTCCCAGCCAGCAGGGCCACCAGCAGCCAGTTCCCCCACCCACCCCGCCCCGCCTTCATGAAACGGACCTCCCCGGGGCCATTTCCACCGCCGCCCCGCCGCCATCCATCACAGACCGTGCCGGAATGCCAAAAAGCTGCATCAGGGGAATTTACACGACCCATAAAATGCGCAAGCGGAAGCCTCACCACTCCAGCCTCTTGCTCATAGCCGCACGACTCTTCGGCGGCAACTCCTGGTTCATCCCGAACGCCTTAGGTCGACACACCCCGGGAAACCGATAACAGGTGGACCAACAGAAGTCTTTAAAAAAAAGAGGCGATACCGAAAATCAAGAAACTCCCAGAATTTCTGATAATTTCAATTGACGCTACAGCTACACTCTCGTTAACTAACCTGAACTTTTCGCCGGGCTTCCGCCCGATGTAAGTGAACTCTTGACCAGAAGAGCAAATTCATGAACAACCTTCACCTCGTTGCCGCGATCAGCATGCTGCTCGCCGGCACTCTGTCGGCAGGCCCGCCCCTCGCTGCCGTGCGCCGCGACACCCTCGTAGCGGAACTCGCCGCTGCCTGGGAGGGCACTGATGCGCCCGACAAGATCCTCGCAGACTTCACCGGACGTGCCCGGTCTCTCTCCCCATCCGATGACGTGGCTGCATCCGCTCTCATTGCTGCGGCCGTGCGGGAATGGCCGAACGATTTCGTGACCCGCGTGGGGGAAGTCTGCGAAGCACAACCCCTCCTCGCTCCCATCGTGGCAGCAACCGCGGCAGGCATGCGGCCTGACTTTGCCAGCCGCATCACGGCCGAGGCCAAACGAGCCATCCGGCGTTCGGCCGCCTTTGCCGAACGGCAGAACGACGCAAGCGATCCCTCCGGAAAACAACCGGTCGCCACCGGGAAGTCGATTGTGCCTTCCGGGAAGCAACCGGTCGGCCGGGGTCAGGAACCCGCAGTGGCTCTCGCGGAGATCGACAACGCCACCGATGCGGCGGTCCGGGCCGCCCTCGAGAACGGTGACGTGGGAGGATGGCTCTGGGCTTTCCCTGGGATGAGACCCGAGTTCGTCGGAAGCCCACTTGACATTTTTTATCGGCCGATGAAATTTCCGAGTGAGCCTGCGACCACCTTTGAACCGACGGATTAGCCGAGGCTCCGCCCATCGCCTAAGCGTAGGAGGAACACCTTCCCACGCCAGCCGCTTCCGCCAACTTTTTAGCTAAATTCCTGCTGTGCCCCCCAAAAATCAAAAAAACGCCGTCCGCCGCCGTCCGGATACTTTCTTTCAGGAGAAGTTCCGCCTCCTCGGCGAAACACCCATCTCCCCGCTTCAGGATTCCGGAACGGGGATGACCCGCTGGCTAGCCGGGGGAGCCTTCGGTATCTCCCTGGCTTCAGGGGGCAATCTGAGTGCGGCAGTTGTTCCACTCGAAGACCTCATCGGCGGCGGAGCGCCCATCGAGACGGAATCAAGCAGCGTACTCCCGGAATACCCGGACCTCACCCTCGGCCTCGCCACGGGCACATCCGATGCTGCGCCCCCGTCATCCAATGCCTCCGCTCCAGGGGCACCCTCTGCTCCGCAGGAACCACCTGCGGACTCCAGCGGAACTCCAGCGGATTCCGCCCGCAACACCCCAGCCCAACCAGCCGCGGCTTCCATCCCGGCCGAACTGCCCGCCTCCCCGCTGAATTCCGGCATCAGTCCTGCGGCCTCCGCCGCGGAGGCGGCCCCGATGGCGGCAACCCCGGCGGCTGCCGAGGGTGCTCCCGCAGCCTCTTCCAGTGCCTCGGTTCTCGAGGCAGCCGGCAGCGCCTTCGCGGGCGACCCGAGCACTCCGGCGAATCCAGACGTCCAGAAACCGTGGAGTGTGTCCCTCTTCACAGGTGCCACATACGATGACAACATCCGTTTCGCAGGCGATGGAGAAGACCAGAGTTCCGATGTCATCCTGAACAATGGTATCTCGTCCTCGTACAATCTTCCAGGCAGTGGGCTCTTCCACAGCCTCTCCCTGACCGCGGGAGCATCCTATCAGAGTTATCTCGAGAATGACGACCTAAGCGGGTGGAACTACAACGCCGGTATTTCCGCAAGCCGCAACCTCAGCGATCTCGCACTGAGCGGAAGTCTCTTCGCCTCCCAGATGAATTCGGCAGACCGTTGGGCCGGAAACTTTGCAACCCGCCAATCCTATGGCGCGTCCCTGAGTGCTGCCTACAGTCTCACCGGCAAGGTGCGGCTGGTCGCCAGCGGCAACTGGAATGCCTTCGACTACGAAGAAGATCTTCTCGGTACCCAGACATGGGCCCTCAACGCAGGATTCGACTACGAGTTCAGTCCTAAACTCCGCGGCGGCATCAACTACGGATGGTCCACCATGGAGCAGGATGGATACGACAACAGAGATTGGAGCACCATCAATTTCACCGCCGCCTGGCAGGCTACCCCCAAGACGGGTTTTACGGCATCTTTCGGTCCTCAGATCGGTAACTTCAATGGTGCCACGAGCAGCGGGCCCGGATGGGTTGCCTCGGTATCCGGAAACTGGCAGGCGGCCGATCGCACGTCCGTCTCGCTCGGCTTCAACCGGAATGTCACCGGCTCTCCCGTGAACGGAGGCAGCAGCATCAACTTCACCACCGTTTCCCTGTCCGTAAGTCAGGGCCTCACCGACACGTTGAGCGCAACAGCTTCGGTGGCCTATCAGTCAGATGAGTTCAATGCCGACGAACAGGATGCATTCGGGGGCCGACAGGACGATTTCCTCTCTCTCACGGCGTCGCTTTCCTGGCGTTTCACCACAAGGGCATCCCTCACTGCTTTCTATGAGTTCCGGGACAACTCCTCCAATAACCAGGGGGTCGACTTCAGCAACAACCGGATAGGCTGCCAGTTGTCCGTCCAGTTCTGAGACTGCCGCGAAGATCACAAAGGGACGCAACCTACCGTCCCACCGGATCCTTTGTGCATGGAGTGAAGATGACCACGTCGATCCCGCTCCTAGAAGTAAGCCGATGCGCTGTCGGGGTGGTGCCGAACCCAGTCATGCCGGCGGGAAACACGGCACAACTGTCTCGACTGCGGTGCGGTCGTTCCGGCCGATCGGAACCTCCTTCCTGGTCATGGTCACGGAGTCGTCTGCGTGCGCCAGCGATCCCCGGGGCAGAACTGTTCCATCGGTTGCCGAACTCATTTTCCCGCGACGAGACTGCGCCACCGTGACCCGCCCCACCAAATTTCTTCTGCTCGTCGCCTCCCTGCTTGCCGTTCCGGTGGCAGTTTGGCTCGCCATGAATCTGTGGGCCATTTCCCCCGTCAGAATGGCCCTGCTGCCCCTCGGGTGGGCGCTCGGATGCTGGCTGCTCCGGCGGCCTGACATTTCCGGGACCGACCCCGCCCCACCTCCCGGGCAGCCCACACCATGGGCCTCGCCCTTATGGCTGGCGAGCGCGATGGGAATTCTGCTGGGAGCCGTGCTGCGCGCCCCGGAACTCGTGGCGCACTCCGTTCTTGCCGCTGTCGCAGCTTCTGCCTGGCGTTCCAACGGGACGGCCGGGTTGAAACGTTCACTGGCCCCCCTTGCGCTGATGGCCTGTGCCGTTCCCCTCCCCTTCGGCATGGAGCAGGCATGGACGAAATGGGCCAGCGATTATTCCACCAGGCTCGCCAGCTCATTCCTGGATCTCCGGAATGTTCTCCATGCCGTATCTGGTCCATGGATTGAGCTTCCTGGCCAGGGCCTAACCGTGGCCGCAGCGACCGCCGGCATTCACGGAATTCCCCTTATCCTGGGCGGGGCAATTCTGCTCGCCGCCTTGCGGCACCGGCCCGCATGGCACCTGGTAATCCTCGTCATCGCTACCGCCGTGGTGGCCATGGGATTGAACATCGCCGCCGTTACCCTTGGGATCGAGTGGCTTTATACGGAGGAAAGAGATGTCTGGCAGCAGCCCATGTACACTTTCTTCTGTGTCAGCCTCCTGCTGGTGGCGGCGCTCTTCGTGTTCTGCTTTGACCGTCTGCTGGCATTTTTCTCGATGCCCCGCAGGAACTCCGCAAAACGGACCGATGCACCAGCAGAACCGCCGCCGCCATCAGTTCCGACCTTCGGCATTCCGGGATGGGCGGCCATGGTCCTCGCCCTCGCCATGTGCCTGCCCGGTGCCGCCTCACTCCGCCATTTCCGGGACCTCGTGTCCACCTCGCTGACGGGAGACAGTTTGCCGGTGCAGACCGAGACTCTTCCGTTCAACCTGACGGAGAAACTCGAAGGCTGGTCTCAGCAGACGCCTCAGGACAATCCCGCCATCGCTTTCCGCTTCAGTGCAAAAGCAAGCCGATGGGAGTTCAGGAAGGAAACGCTTCAGATCACCATCAGCATTCACGCTCCCTTCCGGGGATTCAAGAGTATCGCAGCGAATTATGAGGCCATGGGATGGCGCGTTCTCAGCGATTCCCCGGGAAACTTGTTTCCGGGAGCCGAGTCCTTCCGCCGCTTCCAGTTACGCAGGCCGCGGTTCGAACGCGCTGAGGTTCTCTGTTCGGCACTCGGTCCGGACGGGCAATGGATCTCCAGCGATCCGCCCGCCGTCTCACCGGGAAACCTGCCGATGTTCCTCCTGAAACGATCACGTGAATTCGTCGCCTGGCTCCGACACGGCATCAATCCCAAAGACGATGCCGAGCGGCCGCAGATGCTGGTCCACGCCGCGTGGACCGGTGACATTCCCTTTCAGCCAGACGATGAGATCGCGATGTACCAGCTCTTCAATGAGGCGGGGCTGCAGCTGCGCTCCCAGCTCGGCAGGAACCTCGGACAACCCTGACCCACTGAACCCATGCTCGAAAAATGGCTGGCAAACCGGAATCTCAGGGACCTTTGGATCGGTCTCCCTTCCCTGATTTTCTTCCTCGCGGCGATTGTCGGATACGTCTACCGCTCGCAGTGGAGCGACCTCAAGGTCCACGACCGGTTTGCGTTTGCCAAAACCGCATCGCTGGCCGCCCGAAGCTTCGCTGGTGCCCGCGTTGCCTGCGAACGCCTTCTCGAAATCAGCAGCCGTAATCCGGTTTTCGGCAATCGCCGCAGCGAGCATACCTTCGACCTCGCGACCAGCCTCACCGGCCTCGAGAGATTCGACTCGGCCGAACATCTCATCCGCAAAGTGGCTCCCCTCGATGACAAGTCGTTCATTGCCTATCCCCCGGCCCTGCTGCACATGGCCAAGACCACATGGCTGCTCGCCAGAGACAAGACTCCCGAGGTGAAGGCCGCCTACGAACGATATCTCCTCCGGGCCGCCACCGACGATCCCGAGATGGATGAAGCCCGTCGCCTGCTGGGAGAGTTTTACCTTCAGGAAAAAAACTGGAACAAAGCGAGACAGTACCTCCTTGGTCTCGCCGACCGGAGCGGCGATTGCATGCTTCCCCTCGCATTTGTCTCAAAAGGACTGGGGGACTCCGAAGGAACCCGGCAGTGGGCCGGCCGAGCCACCCAGTTCTTCAAACCAAGAACAGAGAACTCCGTTCAGGAAGACACCTCAGCAAGAATCGGCTACAGCCAGTCGCTCGTCCTCCTCGGCCAATTCGATGGGGCCATCGAGAACTTCATCACGGGCCTCAAACGCACGGGCGACCAGCGCTACGCGGCCGCCGCTGCCACCATCTACGCCGACTGGATCGAAAGCCTCAGAACCAAGGAAGGAGAACTTTCGGAGGAAATCCTCGGACACGTGCGCAAAGGACTCGAATACGATCCCTCCAACCGCCGCCTCCTCGACGAACTTATCCGCATCCAGAACAGCAACGGACCTTCCGCCGTGGCGGCTACCGGGATGATCAATGACCTCATTGCCAGGGGCGGTGATAATGGCGTGCTTCACTTTGCCCTCGGCGCAGCAGCACTGCGCAACAACGATTCCGCCCTCGCCAAGACCCATCTCGACCTCGCTTTCCGCCAGCAGCCGACCGCTCCGCTGGTCGCAGTCCACTTCGCACGCGCTATCATTCTGGAAGAAGAACCTCCCGTCGATTACGCGATGGAATTGACCGAGTCCGTGCTCGCCCGGCAGCCCGATCTCCCCATCGCCCGGGAAACCAAGGGGCGTATCTTTCTCCTCATGGGCCGCTATACCGATGCCGTCACCGAACTCAGCGCGGCACTCCCCCGGATGGGGCCAGATAGTCCAGCCACCCACCGCTCCCTAGCCTTTGCCTACCGGGCGCTCAATCTGCCGGACCTCGCCGCCCGTCACGACGAAATGTCCGGCAACTCCGCTCCCATTCCCTAGACCACCGAGCCCCAGACACTTAGGCACTGGTCTTCTCCTACCATTCACTGCGGCAAGTTTCCCCTTTTCATCCTGCCACCTGAGGCGATAGTCATCCATGCGTATTTCTGGAGAAGTCTTTGCATTTCTGGTATCAGCGACTCTGGCGATGGGTCAGGCTCGCCCTCCCGCAGTGCCGTCGCCCAGCGAAATGGATGCGCCCGCCCCCGCCGCTCCGCTGTCTTCCTCATCCAAGCTGGATTATGTACTGAAACCCTCCGATCTGATCGAAGTCAGGGTCTTCCAGGAACCCGAACTCGACGCGAAGGTCCGGCTGGCTCCCGATGGCACAGTCACCCTGCCTCTCGTCGGCGAATTAACCGTGAGCGGCAGCAGCGTCAAAGGGGCCGCCGCTGCCATCGAGGCGGCGCTCCGCAGAGGCTTCCTCGTCAAACCAGTGGTTACCGTTACGGTACTCGAAAAGACCCGCGAACGATTCAATCTCGAAGGTGCCGTAGGAAGACCGGGCCCCTATTACTTCCCCGAATCCGGAGAACTGACCCTCCTGGATGCCATCAGTCAGGCTGGCGGCTTCACAAGGCTTGCCAACTCCAAAGTAGTCATCACCAGAAAGTCCGGTTCGGTCATCAAGGTGGACGCTGCCGACCGCAGAGAGGCCCAGCGCATCCGTATCTCGCCCGGAGATCACATCGAAGCCAAGGAAAGGCTCTTCTGACCTCCGAGAAATCCACTTGCCACTAGCAAAACTCTGGCTCCCGGCGTACCACCCAGGATAACTGATTTTCACCAGCCTCATGATCGATAAAAACCGACTAAGACTCCTGCTTTTCCGATTCTGGTGGCTCATCCTGCTGGCGGTGATCGTCACCATGCTGTCCACCTTCGCCTGGATGCAGCGTCAAGTCGCGGTCTACTCCTCCCGCGCTGTTATCGAAGTGGCTCAGCAGGAGGACGTGATCCTCAAAGTCGAAGGCGTCAAAAAAGATAACCCGGCTGGTTCCGATTACCTGTCCACCGTAGCCGAAAGCCTCATGGGCGACGGCGTGCTGCTCGCTGCGGCACGAGAGATCGATCTCTATGACGAGCTGCGCAAAAGCGGACAAACCGATTCCGCCATCGTCGAAACGCTGCGCAACAAGGTCGCCAGCAGGGTTCGCGGGCGCACGAGGCTCATTGATGTGGTTGCCTCCGATGTGGATCCAGTACGGGCACAGAAACTTGCCAACGCTGTGGTAGCAGCCTACCTCGACCGCTCCACCACTGACCGCAGTTCCCGCAGTGGAGTAGCCACCGACTATCTGAAGGATCAGGCCAAGCGGCTGGAGTCGGAACTCACTGCTGCGCGGAACGCTGTCAGCGAATTTCGCCTCAAGCACAAGGACCTCCCGCTCGAAAAGGATGGACAAGCCCCGGGAACCGGGGCCACCGAGCTGAGCGATAAACTCCTCAGCGTGCGGAGTCAGCGGGGACAGATCGAAGCTGACCTTGCCAGGGCGAACACCGTCGCTCCAGGCTCCGAAAAGGAACTGCTGCAGATCAGCACCCTCGCTGGAATCCCCAAGGTCGCCGAGGCGAACTCCGAACTCAAAGAACAGGAAGCGGTCTTCGAACAGATCAAGAAGCGCTACCTCGATCAGCACCCTCGCTACATCCAGGCCAGCGAAAACGTGGCTGCTGCCGCAGAGACCCTCCGGAGACTCCTGGCAGAGGCGGTGCCTCTGCTCAAAGAACGTGCCAGTCAGGCCGCACTTGTGGAAAAGCAGATCCAGGAAGCCATTGCCCAGGTGAACGAAGGCAACTCGGAACTGTCCAAGGTCATGGTTCCTTTCCGGATTCTCATGTCTGAGGTCGATTCGGTTCAGAAACGCTACAATGAAGTGACCAACCGGATTGCCGAAATCGGAATGAAGGAAAAGGCCGCCGACCGCGTTCCCGTCACCATCGCCGAGGCGGCCCTTCTTCCCTCGACGCCCATGTCGAGGACCGGAAGCATGCTGTCCAAAGCCGCCCTCGCCGGCCTTGCCATCGGTCTGGCGCTCATTTTCCTGATCGACCGCCTCGATCAGACCTACCAGTCAGTGGAGCACCTCGAGTCGGAACTGGGAATTTCGGTGCTGGCTTCTGTCCCGGATGACAGCGTCGAAAAGCGACGCAGTCAGGGAGTCGCTGCCGTTGCGGACCGCAACTCGCTCCAGGCAGAGGCCTACAGAACCCTCCGCGCCGCTCTCAGCCTTCTCGGTGATGAGTCCCGCCGCCGCATTTTCCTCGTGACCAGCGCACTTCCAGGTGAGGGCAAAAGCCGCACCTCGGCCAACCTTGCGGTCGCCTTTGCCCAGCGCGGCCTGCGTACCCTCCTGATCGATGCCGACATGCGGAGACCATCGCAGCAGAAAGTGCTGGAGGACGCGCTCAAGCCCGCCGAGGAAGACGGGAGTGGAGAGAAGCAACCTGGCCTTTCCGAGCATCTGAGCGGCTTGTGTACCTTCGCGGATGCCTGCTCCCAGACCACTGTAGACAATTTCACGGTCATCCTGGCAGGAGGCAGGAGCCCTCAACCGGCGGACCTTCTCGCCCAGGCGGCCTTCGGTGACATGATGGAACTGGCGCAGCAGCAATTTGACCGCATTGTGGTGGATACCCCACCAGTGAACTCCGTCAGCGATGCCATCATCATGCTGCCGCATGTGCATTCCGTCTGCCTGGTCGTCAGGGCCGGTCACACCCCCCGACGGGCGGTTAAACGCGCGCTGGAGAACCTCACGCGGGCCGGCGGAAGGCTTGCCGGAGTGATCCTGAACCGTCAGCGTTCAGGGGTCTATAGTTACTATTACAACTACAGATACGACCCTTACATTAAGGCAGACCGCGCCACGAACACGCAGGATTAAGGAAGCGACACAAATCCGAGGAATCCATTGGAATAAAGCTCATTCCATGGTAACATCGCGGAAATGCAAGTAACGTTGACCGCGGATCCGCCAGTCACCGCAGGTCGAGCAAAAGGCGTCGTTTCTCGCTTGCGGTCCATTTCGTACTCGCACAGGATCGACTGATTTAGAGGACCTTATGAGCGCTGTGCTGGAGGAAACACAATCACTGACGACTCCGGGTCGATTCCATCGGGGCGCTTCGGTCAAGGGTTTTTCAGCGTCCGACATTCCGGAAGGTTTGCTGCTTCATCAGGGGCAATCCTCGGCCCTGAGGTTGTTTCTGCTCGATCTCATCGTCGCGGCTGGAATTTTCTACACGTTTTCCATCATCTGGAAAACCAATCTTGAACCGGTCATGATCGCCGTGGTTCCCATGATCATCTGCCTGGGATCGGTAGCAGCCAGTGGAGGGTATCGCCCGAAGGAGGATTTTCTCTCGCTGCGGTTTGCGGTCGAGCACCTGCTTTATCTGGCAGGTGGCGCGATCCTCTCCACCGCCATCATCAGCGTGGCCCTGACCTATGGTTCGCTTCGGTTGCCCAGCCGTGGACTTCTCCTCTCGTGGCCCCTGCTTTTCTTTGGTGTGTCGCTCTTTCTCAGAAGGGCCATCGATTCCCACCAGCGCCGGATCAAGGGGACACCAACCGTGGCCGTTGTTGGGACCGATTCGGAACTGACTCGGCTCAGTGGGGAACTCGCGCAGCAGGAATGGCATGGAAATGCCATCCGGATTGAACTCGGAAAAATGTCTTCTCCCGAACAGATCTTTCTCGCATTTGACGGAAGGCCGGATTGCGCTCTCGCGATTGTGCTGGGCCCGTCCGTGGAATCACTTTCCATGAAGCAGTTCAGTACGCTCATCGGGACCCATCTCGGCTGTGTGCCGGTCTACACGTGGGAAGGCTTTCACGAGGCTCACCTGAAGAAGGTAAGCCTCGATTCCGTCACTCCCGACTGGATCTTCCAAAGCGGGTTCCGGCTGGGATCCAAGACGGTCCACGAAGCTCTGAAGCGCACCTTCGACGTGATCGCATCGTTGCTTCTGGCGGTAGCCGGTCTGCTCCCCATGATCTGCATAGCCGCCTACGTTCGGCTGGCATCCCCTGGTCCCGTGCTCTTCTTTCAGGAACGCCGGGGTCGGTTCGGCAAAACGTTCAATCTCGTCAAATTCCGCACCATGTCAGTCGGGTCCAGTGGAGGGACCACGACTCTCGGAGACAAGCGCATCATTCCAGGAGGTGGATTCCTGCGGCGCTATCGGCTTGATGAACTACCCCAGATCTACAATATTCTCAGGGGGGACATGAGCCTGATCGGACCGAGACCGGAGTGGATCCGGTGCGCCGAACGATACAGCCAGGAAATCGACTTGTATGATCTTCGTCACCTCGTGAGGCCGGGCCTGACGGGCTGGGCGCAGGTCAATTATCCTTATGGTCAGGATGTCAATGACGCGAGGGCTAAACTCTCCTACGACCTCTTTTATATCCGCAATTTTTCACTGTTGCTCGATTTTGTGATCGTGGTGAAGACTGCCTATGTCACGATTTTCGGGAGGGGAGGAAGGTAGGCATGACGTCAACATCGGCCGAGGGGCCACACCCACGCGTTAGCGCTGCAGGAACGGTGCCCGTTTTGGGGCGGTCCAGCGGGGTGTCCACATGGCACGGCACCCGCTGCCGCATATAGCGGGAGGTGGCGCTCGGAGCAGAAGACGGAAAATCCCTGGAAATGGCCTGAACGAAACTCCGGCCAAGTGCGGTAGCGTTCCCGGATAGGCTCCCGGCAGGAATTGCTGGAAGCTCTTGAAAGGCGGGCGGAAAAGTACGAGAACGACTTTGCAGTGACAGTGCCGGGCACCAGTGTCATGCCTGAGGCACGCAACATCCGGCCACATGATCTCCAGTGGCGCACCCTCATCCCTCCCATCGAATGTTCGCCTGACTCGGCCGCCGGAAAATCTTCTATCGTCCACCAAACCATCACACACTACACAGCTAAGCATGAACATACTCGTCACTGGATCATCCGGGCTGATTGGCTCAGAAGTCTCTTCCTACTTTGCTGGAGCTGGGTGGCACGTGCATGGCGTCGACAATAACCAGCGGGCCGTGTTCTTCGGTGCCGAGGGCGACACCCGCTGGAATCAGCGGAGGCTCTGTGACAGGCTCGGCAGCAGCTTCAGTCATCACGAGGTCGATATCCGTGACCGACAGGGTATCCTGGCCCTGCTCCGGGAACTCCGGCCGCAGGCGATCGTCCACACGGCAGCACAGCCATCGCATGATCGTGCTGCGGCGATACCTTTCGATGATTTCGAAACCAATGCGGTGGGCACGCTGAACCTTCTGGAAGCGGTCCGGCAGTATTGTCCAGAAAGTCCCTTCGTTCACATGTCCACCAACAAAGTATATGGTGACCGCCCGAATCTGATTCCCCTGCACGAAACCGAGACCCGCTGGGAGTACTCCGATCCGGCCTACACGGCCGGCATTCCCGAGGACTTTTCGATCGATCAGTCCAAACACTCGCTTTTCGGGGCATCCAAGGTGGCCGCGGACATCATGGTTCAGGAGTACGGTCGGTACTTCGGCATCCCGACCTGCTGTCTGCGCGGGGGATGCCTGACCGGGCCGAATCACTCAGGGGTCGAGCTCCACGGATTTCTATCCTACCTGATTAAGTGCAACCTCGAGGAGCGACAGTACAATGTCTTCGGATACAAGGGCAAGCAGGTCAGAGACAACATTCACAGCGAGGATGTGGTGCGTTTCATCGATCAGTTCATTGCCAAACCGAGGATTGCGGAAGTCTACAACATTGGCGGCGGTCCCGCTAATTCCATCTCCATTCTCGAGGCCTTTCAGCTGGTGGAATCAATCACCGGAAAACCGATGCGGTGGCAGTACGTCGACCAGAACCGCCAGGGCGACCACATCTGCTACGTTTCCAACCTTTCGAAGATGAGAAATCACTATCCGCAGTGGGATCTCACCAAGGGACTGGCGGAAACCTTCCGGGAGATCGTTGCGGCGCATGACCAGAAGCAGTGAAATGAGAATTCTGATTACGGGAGCCTCTGGGTTTGTCGGTGCAACCCTTGCCTGCGCTCTCCGCGCCGACGGCGTGGCGTCGAGCCTTCATGGGGTGGACAATCTCAGCCGTGCCGGCAGTGAGCACCATCGGCGGCGGCTTCAGCGCATGGGCATCCCTGTGATCCATGGGGATCTGCGCTGTCAGAGCGATGTGGATGCCTTGCCCGCGGTCGATTGGATCATCGACTGTGCTGCCAATCCCAGCGTGCTCGCGGGGGCCGATGGACGCACCACCAGCCGCCAACTCATCGAGCACAACCTGCTCGGTACGGTGAATCTGCTCGAGAAATGCCGGCGGGATGGGGCTGGGTTCATGCTGCTGAGCACGAGTCGCGTCTACAGCATTCCGCCACTGGCTGGTCTGGATGTCGCAGTCCGCGGCGATGCCTATCAGCCAGGCAGGGACGGTCCGCTGCCTCCGGGGGTGTCTGCAGCAGGGATCAGCGAAGCATTCAGCACCGCTGCACCGGTTTCTCTTTACGGGGCCACGAAAATTGCCAGTGAGGTCCTCGCGCTGGAATACGGAGAGACTAACGGATTCCCGGTTTATGTAAACCGCTGCGGGGTGCTTGCCGGGGCGGGGCAGTTCGGTCGCGCCGATCAGGGAATTTTTGCCTTTTGGATCAATTCCCATCTGCGACGGCGTCCGCTGCGGTACATTGGCTTTGATGGCGGGGGGCATCAGGTCCGGGACTGCCTGCATCCGGAGGATCTCGTGCCGTTGCTGCGCAAACAGATGGCCGCCGGCTCCGATAGTTCGAAGCCGCGGATCGTGAATGCATCCGGGGGGATGGATTCCGCGCGGTCGCTAAAGCAGCTGACCGACTGGTGCGATGCCCGATTTGGCCCGCATCCTGTTTCGTCCGATCCCTCACCCCGGCGATTTGATCTTCCGTGGGTGGTTCTCGATTCAGCCCTTGCGCGGCAGTGCTGGGAATGGGCTCCGGCCCGCACGCCGGAAAGCATCTTCGAGGAAATCGCCCGGCATGCGGAAGCCCATCCGGACTGGCTGCAGCTCTCGGGAAACCCGTAAGCGAACGCGGTATCCATCGTCGGCAAAAAGGTTTCCATTCAGCCCGCAGGACCGCGCTGCACCGGGGTTCGGCCATCCTGGGAACCGGAAAGGCTTTCCCGCACACCATCACATGGCAGAGACGCATGGACAGCGAAGCTGATACCGTTGTCCGGGTCACGGGACTATCAAAGAAATTCTGCCGCTCACTCCGCAGATCTCTCTGGTACGGCATCACCGACGCCGCATCGGAGTTCCGCTTTCGCCGCGCTCCAAAGCAAAGGGAGCAGGCTGCCGGAGGGAGCCTCCGGCGGGAGGAATTCTGGGCGGTCCGCGATGTCTCCTTCGAACTCAAACGGGGTGAATGCATCGGTCTCATTGGTCACAATGGCGCCGGAAAGACTACGCTTCTCAAGATGCTCAACGGCCTCATCAAGCCGGATGCGGGGGAAGCCGTTATCCACGGCCGGGTGGGGGCGCTCATTGCGCTGGGGGCCGGATTCAACCCGGTTCTGACCGGGCGGGAGAATGTGTATGTGAACGCCTCAGTTCTTGGTCTCAGCCGCAGCGAAATCGATGCCGGAATCGAAGAAATCATAGATTTTGCGGAACTGAGGGAGTTCATCGACAGCCCTGTGCAAAGCTATTCTTCAGGCATGGCCGTGAGACTTGGTTTTGCGGTGGCGACCGCCATCTGTCCGGATGTGCTGCTGCTGGATGAGGTTCTCGCGGTCGGTGACATGGCGTTCTACGCGAAATGCTTCCGCCGTCTCTCCGAACTGCGGCTCATGAAGAGTGCCTTTATCCTCGTCGGGCACAACATGCACCAGATTGCACGGATCTGCGACCGGGTCCTCGTTCTGGACCATGGCCGCGTGGTGTATTCCGGATCCACCGGAGGAGGCATTGAGCATTATCACTGTCTCCAGGCGGAGAACATGGATCAGGTTCCGGAATCGCAGACGGAAGGAAGGTGGGCCCACTGCTTTTCCGACCCTCAGTTCGTCGGTCTTCAGGGTGGGCTGCTGACAGCCCTGCACCCGGGGGAAGGGTTCGCGGTCAGATGGAAGGTGCTGCCGGGACTTCCGTCGGGTTCCTGGCATGTCGACCTTGTGCTCCGCACCAGTGCCGATGAAGCCCTTGTCCAGAGCTCGCACGATGTGCAGTACCACGCGGACACGCATGGTGGAGGTCATCTGACGGCGGTACTTCCTCCGCTGCCGCTGAGTCCCGGCAACTACCGCCTGTCGGTGGGAGTCTGGGCATTGCCCGCAAGGGAATTGATCTTCTGGCAGAAGGGCATCCCCGTAAAGGTGTCGGGAGACAACGCGTCGGTTGGGCTCCTCGCCGTAACACCGGAGATCAGGATCGAGCCCCCGAGTCTCATGCTCCCGGCGGCCGAGGGGTCATGAAAGGAACCATGACGATGCGGGAATGACAGCTATGGCAGAGGATGACGGAATGCGGCTGCAGGCGAGGATGGGCACCATGGCGGAGGCTCGGGGGAACCGTGGTGAGCGCGGGGAATCCGGCACCGTGGTGACGGGCTGCAACTATCAACCATGAACCTTTCCGAGAGGGTGGACGCAGCAGCACATAACGGCACAGGGACGGTCGCCTACGTGGTAACTTGCGACAGTCAGCTGCGGTATCCAGACATGGCTGTGGTTTCGGCCCTCTCGGTCCGCGGCAGCGATCCGGGCGCATGCATTCAGGTGTTATGCGACCGGGAATCCGCGCGGATTCTGCGGGACATGGCCCACCCGCTTCTCAAGGTGTGCGATCACCTGATCGATGTGAAAACGCCGCAGGGGGCGGGGATTTTCCGCAACCGCTGGATCAAGACGCAGTTGCCGCAATGGGTTCAGGGAGACGTCCTCTACCTTGACGCCGACACATTCGTCCGCCGACCGATTCTGCCCGTGTTTGCGCGGGTCAATGCTTTCGGTGCAGTTGCCAATCACAATGGCTCCACCCTCGAGGAGCAGGTATGGTCGGAAGACCGTCGTAATGAAATTGAGCTGCAGTGGGATGCCAAATACGCAACCTACGTTAACGGCGGTGTGTGGTGCTATCGGGACTCAGATCAGGTGAGGCAGATGTTTACGCTCTGGCACGATGGATGGAAGAGAAGTGTACTGACCACCGGGCGCCTCAGGGATCAGCCCTCGCTCAACCGTGCTCTCTACGAGTCCGGTGTGGAGTTTACGGTGCTTCCGGGAGACTACAACGTGCAGGCAGGCTTCATCTGGCAGGGATTGCCGGGTGCCGTGGTCTGGCATTTCTATGAAAATTCGGTTCACCTCAACAACGCTTTCGCGAAGCTTACAGCGATGGTAAGATCGGAGGATCCCGGGAAGCTCAGACGGATAGTTGCGAGGGTTGCGAAGCTGAGTGCTCCCTGGTCGAATCCCGACCTGCTGGCGCCGCTGCTGGATCGGGTGCAGGCGGGAGGTGGCGTGGGTGCCGCTCACGCCCGGAAGTGGCTCCAGGGCCAGCGGAGGCACATGCTGCGTCAACTGTTCCGGGGGACCTGAGCCGCAGATCTCCGCATCGGCAGGAAGCCGTGCGCTATCCAGCTGCTTCAGCCGAGTCCTTCCGGCATCATTCCTTCCGGGGGAGTCCGGGAGAAGCCATTTACCATGAACATTCCAAGGCGAGTCAGACAAGTGGCAGCCCGCTGGCTTCCTCCCATCCTCGTGGATTGTCTGCGGAGGTTGCATGGCGGGTATTCCGCTGCTCCCGCAACGGGCGGAGATGACAAGGTCCTTGCCAGACTGGACACGATGCCTCCGATGCAGCCTGTGGAAGTCCAGCTGCACGGCGAGTCTTTCCGGGTGGTGGATGGGCCATCGTTTGCGTGGCTTTACCGCGAGCAGTTCCACCAGGAGATCTTCCGGTTTGAATCAGCCTCGCCTCGGCCGTTCATGCTCGACTGTGGTGCCAATGTGGGGCTGGTGACCGCGTATCTGAAGCGCCGGTTTCCCGAGGCGAGAGTCGTTGCCTTTGAGCCGGACCCCGACTGCTTTGCGGCACTGCAGTACAATTGCCGGCCATTCCGCGGAGTGGATACCGTGCAGGCTGCGGTTTGGACCAGCGACTGCGAACTGGAGTTTGATCCGGTCGGGGCGGTGGGCGGCCACGTGGCCGCGCTTTCAGGGTCCGGGGAAGTCGAGAGCCGTATCCGGGTCAAGGCCGTCAGGCTGAGGGACTATCTGGTGGAACCAGTCGAGTTCCTGAAGATGGACATTGAAGGGTCCGAGCTTGAGGTGCTGGGAGACTGCGAGGACAGGCTGCATATGGTCAGGAGACTGTTTGTGGAATTTCACTCCTTTGAGGGAAGGCCGCAGCAGCTCGGCCGACTCGTGCAGATTCTCGAAGATGCCGGATTCCGGCTGCACGCTCATGGGTCCATG
The DNA here is from genome assembly GCA_044239025.1 of Verrucomicrobiales bacterium. Lineage (GTDB taxonomy): Bacteria > Verrucomicrobiota > Verrucomicrobiia > Verrucomicrobiales > V1-33 > V1-33. Next base: position 726 of record JBIICE010000003.1, on the reverse strand, counting down.
GAAGAACCGCAGCCATTTCTGCGGATACCGGTGCATAACCGCAAGGATTTCAGGCTCAATCTATTTGCCTACCGGATCTGAACGCTGCTGAGCAAGGGTGGAATTCTTCGGGAAACCGAGACCTCCGGCGTTCCCGGAGGCGCATTCTGTCGCCGACCAGCCCCGCCAGCGCATCGCATCCTGACTGGCAGCACCTCCGACCGCATCCCGTTCCAATGAAAGTTGTGCACCTCACCTCGGAACTGACCGGAGGGGCCGGGCTGTCTGCCCTCCGTCTGCATGCCGGCCTGCGGACGAGCGGTGTCGACTCCGAGCTGGTGCATGGCAGCGGGGTACCGGGCGTACCAGCCGCCCGTCATTTCAACCCGGCCGGCAATCTTTCCCGGCGATACCTCGACCGGTTTGCCGACCAGCGGATCTGGGCGGTGAAAGTGCCGGAAGCCCCGCTCTGGAGCCGCAGCCGTCGCTTCGTGCGCGGTGACATGCAGACTGCGGTTGCGGGTGCGGAAGTAGTCCATCTTCACTGGATCGCGAAGTGGCTCGATTACCGCGCCCTGTTCGCGGCGATTCCGCGTGAGGTTCCTGTGGTGATGTCCCTCCATGATGCCTCCTTTCTGACCGGCGGGTGTCATCAGAACAATGACTGTGAGGCCTACCGTGCGGAATGCCGCCGTTGCCCGCAGCTGCGTGCCGGAGGCATCCGTGATCCTGCCTTCCGCGGCTTCC
>JBIICE010000293.1:0-4174 GCA_044239025.1 Verrucomicrobiales bacterium | reverse complement strand
ACCGATCCGGTGCAGTGGCCCCTCGGTGGAACGCGCGAACTCGCCAAAGAACCCGCGGCAGTGCTGCGGATAGACAGTGCGGGGGAAGACGACAACCCCGGGAATCCAGACACTGGCCAGACCGTCCGGCGGCCCATCCGGAGAAGCGATTTCACGGGCTTCGACCCCTGTCGTACTCAATCGCTCCGGAAGTGGGGCGCGGGCATAGCTGCGGGTTTCGAGGTATCCGCGTGCGGCATCGTTGAGTCCGTTCCAGAGATTGCTCATGGGTAGTGTGGAAACGTCGGTGGCGGGATGGGCGGAGTCAATGGGAGTCGTCAGCGCAGACGGAGTCCATGCCGCTTCCAGAAAGCCCCCATCTGCGAAGAGGAACCATTGAATACATTCCGCTCCACCGGGCGGTCGAGATTGCCGAACCACGCGGCAAATTTCCAGCGTCCGTGCTGATAGACCTTGGGGCGCGATCCCCCGCGTTCCCAGTCGACTCCGCCGTACTGCCACATGGCCCACTGGTTCCAGAGCCGGTACTGATCGAGGAGACCGTTTGGAGAGCCGGGAGCCGGAAAGATGGGTCCGGCGCCACTCTCGTGGGAATAAAGGGCCAACCAGTAGGGTGCCCGCGCCAACCGTGCCCGGGTTGCCCGGTCGGCGGACCTCGTCTGCAGCTTGAGCTGCGGGCTGTTTTCGAGGTAGGCCACCGGGACAACGCCTGTGCGGGCCTCGACGCGGTCCATGAAAGCGACAACCGCGGAGAGGAGCAGATCGCCATCGTAGTCGCCGCAGAGCAGAAGCGAAGGAGCATTCCAGTCGCGGCTGCGGGAGAGCGCCGCCACCCGGTTCACGAACTGATCCGCCTGCGCCACTGGATCGACATGACGCTGCACCCGGTAATAGACGCCGGGCCACAGCCCCACGCGGTCAGCAGCCGCGAGGAAAGCAGAGCACTTGGTATCGAGATTGCCGCCCTTGCCGGCGCGTGCGATCAGACCCGAGGCTCCGTTGTCGCGCAGCGCCGAAACGTCGTTTTCGGAGAAAGCCCGGCCGGCACGCTGCTTTTCCTTCGGATCATAGGACGACACATTGATGATCTGCGGAAGCGATGCGGGCGCGGCCGCGAGTCCGGCGGGCAGTAACAGGACAGCGAGCAGAGCGAGAACGGGGCGGAGCATGGCTAGCCGAAGATGAAGTTGCGCTGCCCCCTGTCAATGGTAGGACCACTCAGTCTTCACCGGAGATACCGGATAGGCCGAGCACCTGCTGCGCGGTCTTGAAATGCGTCTTGGCGACCTTTGTGAGGAATCCGGAACCCCGGGCGGCCAATAACTGGGCGGCCACAGACTTCACCTGGCTGGCCCCGCGCGGAAGTTTCATGCCAAGGCGTCGGGATGCTTCGTCCATCCAGTCGATGAAGCGTTCCCTTGCAAGGATGGAGGCAGCCGCCACGGCGATGTCGCTTTCTCCTTTGGTACGCTGCTCCAGAATCATGCCGGATTCCTTCGCTTTGGGTCCCAGCGCGCGGCGCAGCACACTTTCGTGAGCGAACTGGTCACTGAGGGCACGCGGGCAATCCGGTATCTGCCCGAGGAGCGCTTCGATGGCCCGGCTGTGCCCCCATGCCAGCAGGCGGTTCAGATTGCCGAATTTCCCGTAAAGGTCGTTGTAGCGTTCCGGTCCCATGCTGATCACTTCAAAGGCTACGCCTGGCACGGCCCGGATCGCCTCGGCGAGCTGGCGGATGCGGACGTCGGATCCGATCGCTTTGCTGTCCTGCACCCCAGCTGAGAGAAGAGCCCGGGCGACACCCGGCTCGACGTAGACGCCCGCAATGACGAGCGGACCGAAGAAGTCGCCCTTGCCGCTTTCGTCGATGCCGAAATGGGGGGCGAACATCTCGGGCTGGTGCACCTCCTCGTAGCCGACCCTCGCGCAGCCCAGGATTTCAGGTTCCAGGATGAATTCCACGAATTCCGCGGTACCCTTCCCCTGGACGAGAACTTTGGGCCCTTTCTGATAGACGGACACGGAGGTGCGGTCTTTGCGGGCGGCATAGAGCGTGTGATCCTTTTCCTCGAACGTCCAGCCATTTTCCCGCAGCACGCGCCGGAGTTTGTCCGTCTGCAGCATGGTGAGAGGAGCCGTGAAGGAATTGCGCGGAACGGGCGAGGACACGCCGGGGATGCTGAACGGCGCAGAGACTTCCGCCAGGGGAATCGAGCCACGATTGCGGCAGTCCAGGGTCTGGCGTCACCAACAGGCTCCGGAGTACAGGAATCTCATGAATCCATTCCGATTCCTTCTGCCAATGATGGCCGCTGGCGCGATGGCGGGGGTGCTTCCCGCCTCAGAGGCTCCCCATTACGTGGGAGCGACCGCGACTCACATTCTTCCGGAAACCACGAGCGAGGAATCCGGGTACTTCTCACTGCACGAGGCCCATGATGGAACCATCGGCATCGGTACCGCCAAGTACGGTCACAACGCCTACCTCGTGGAATTCGATCCCCGCAGTGGCCATCAGCGGATTGCTCTCGACACTCATCGCACCTGTGGTCTCAGCGCCACGGGATATGCGGCCCAGGCCAAGCTCCATACCCGCAATTCCGTGGGCTCCTCTGGTCGGGTCTACGTCGGCAGCAAGCAGGGATACCCGAAGGATGGCGACCAGCAGAAATATCCCGGAGGCTACGCCATGGTGTACGATGCCCGCACCGGAAAAGCCGAAAACCTCGGCATGCCATTCCCCGGTGAGGGAGTCATCGACGTGATGGCCGATGAAAGCCGAGACCGGCTCTTCGTGGTCACCTGCGAGGAACAACACTGGATGCTCGGCAGCGCCGCCCGGGGCGGACCATGGAAGGAACTCGGCCCGAAGCTCACTCCGTATGCCAGCACCCTGATCGACTCACAGGGCACCGCCTGCGCCATCACCGCGGATTTCCAACTCGCCCGCTGCGACCGCGATGGAAGCGTCGGGATCCGCCCGATTCTCATCAACGGAAAACCATGGCAGCGCGCCAATCTCAACTCGATCCCAACCTGGGTTCTTGACCGCGATGGGAGCCATGCGTGGACCATTCTCATGAACGATCCGACTCTGCTGCGGATCGACCTCGGAAGCGGCATCGCGGAGGAATGCGGACGCATGACCAGTGGACGCAATCCCGATTCGCGCTGCGCGCTTACCCAGCATCCCGACGGCCGGATCTACGCGATCGTCCGGACCGACAACGAGACGAGCTTCGGCGGCGGATATCTCCACCACCTCCTGCGGTATGACCCTGACGCGAAAAGGCACGAGGATCTCGGCGTCCTGAAGGTCTCCAATCCCGGATACTTTGATTGGTCGCCTGCAGCCGATGGGAAGCCCAAGCCATGGACTCACGGCTTCCACCGGCTCCCGGACGGAACCCTCACGCCGATGCACGCCCACATGGCGCTCATCGCCACCCGCGACGGCACCCTCTATGCGACCGTAATCTATCCATTCACCCTGCTGAAAATTGATGCGTTCCGCCTGCCCGTTGCATCTCCGTCCCCGGAAGCCCGCTATCTCGATTCTCTGCTGGGCATCCTCGACCAGTCGGCGGAACGCATTGCAGAGATCACCAGACTTGCCGAAGCGCTCGCGGAACGGCATGAGAAGGGTGGCCTCATCGGTTTTCCATGGATCGGCACAACCCTGGAACAGGAACTCATGGGGCGAGCCGGCGGCCTGATGCATATTGGCTTCGAGCGCCCGTGGAAGAAGGAGAGAACTCCGGAGGAGCAGGCCCTCGATGCGGTGATCTACGCGTGGGATGATGCACCCGGCGAAGATGCCATCCAGCGACTGGAAAAGGATCGAGGCATCGGACGGCTGGTGGTTGGCTTCGGGCCCCGGAAGTCGCGTGCCTCCGGAGAAGTTGCCGCGCGCTGTCACCATTGGATTGATACCGGAGCCGGTGATGATGACCGCACGGTCACGCTTCCCAGTGGCCGCAGGACCGGCAAGACCAACCACTTCGCAAACGCGGTCAACGGCTGGCTCCTCATCGCGGAATTCACCGCAGCGCTTACAAGGCGCGGTCACATGCCTGTCATGTGGAAGGCATGGATCACCGAGGACGGCAAGGCATGGTCGGACCGTTATTTCGGCAAACAGCAGTTCCACACGGAATTCAAGGTGCCCCCGGTT
>JBIICE010000292.1:0-4183 GCA_044239025.1 Verrucomicrobiales bacterium | reverse complement strand
CGGATTGTGAGGAGGTGGCCATCGTGGTGCAAGGTGATGGGCGGAGGGTCGGCGCCTTGGGTTCGAACCGAAGCAGCAAGCGCGGCAAGAGCGGTCACAAGAGGGCGGGGGAACGTCATGGGCCGATGATGCCAGGGAAGGTGAGGAGGCGTCAATGCCTGTGCTCATGGTGCGGCGCTGCCCAGTAAAGCTTGCGCGCGGTCGGCAGGGCGGCATGGTGGCGGCCATGGATGACGAGCAGTATCTGAGGCAGGCCATTGCGTTGTCGCGCCGGCACATGGAAGCCGGGGACGGTGGCCCGTTCGGGGCGGTGGTGGTCCGTGGCGGCCGGATGCTGGGTGAGGGATGGAATCAGGTAACGAGCGCGCTCGATCCGACGGCGCATGCCGAGGTTGTGGCGATCCGCATGGCCTGCCGGGCGGTGGGTGATTTTGCGCTGACGGGGGCCGTGCTCTATGCGAGCTGCGAGCCATGTCCGATGTGTCTGGCGGCGGCGTGGTGGGCGCGGGTCGATGCGGTGGTGTATGCGGCATCGCGCGAGGACGCGGCCGTGGCTGGCTTTGATGATGCCGAGCTTTACCGGGAAGTGCAGCGGCCGGTGGAGGAAAGGAAGCTGCCGTGCCGGCAGTTGCTGCGCGGGGAGGCGGTGGCGGTCTTCGGGGCGTGGCTGAGCAAGACCGACCGGATTCCGTACTGAGGTGCGGGGGAGTATTTGCGATTGCTGCGGGATGTGCTGTTTTGTCAGGGTGAAAAATTCTGTGAGGATGCCAGAGAAGGCGTTGGTGCTGCTCGTGCTGCTGGGGCTTGAGTCGCTCCATGGGGCGGACGTGCCAGTGGCAGCGGTGACCGCAGGATCGTCGGACGGGATTGGCGGGGAGATTGCCGAGAAGCAGCGGTTGTTCCGCGGGCCGGGGCGGCACTTCATTCCCGAGAGCTGGTCCGAGGCCGCGGAGAAGACCCTGGCAGAGCGTCTGCGGATGAAATTTGCGCTGACCTATGATGCGCTTGGGCTGGGGACCCTTGGCGACGGCACCTCCGGGGCGGCGTCCGGAGATGTGGCCCTGTCGCTGCGGTGGCAGTTGCTGGCGGAGCAGCGGCGGGCTCCGCTGGCACTCTCATGGCGTCTGCGGCACCGGCATGCGTACAGCGAAGAGGCGCCCTCGGTGGTGTCGGGCGGCCGTGGGCTGCTATGGCGTCTCGTCGATGGATTCAACGACCGCGGACTCGAGGTTCCCGAACTGTATCTCGAGCAGCACTACTTCCGGAAGCGGATGCTGCTGCGGTGGGGACAGATGGCACCCGACGATCTGCTGGATGATCATCCGCTGCGGAGCGCCAAGAAGCAGTTTCTGAATCAGGCCTTTTCGTCGAGTCCGGCGGTGGGATTTCCGGGAGCCGGGCTTGGGCTGATGGGGCGCTGGCATTTCCGCGAGGTGGCCGATGTGACCGTGACCGCCTCGAATGTGCAGACGGGAAATCTGGATGACGGGGCGCGCTGGAGCCTGGAATCCGACGCACTGTTTCAGGGGGTGCAGGGTGGCTGGAATTTCGGGGAGGGGCAGCGGCTCCAGCTGCTGATGTGGCGGACCGACGCGCTGGCCGAGGAATCGCTCGAGGCCGACCACGGTGTCAGCCTGACCTGGAGCCGGGTCAGTGGGAATGACACGCGGTGGTTCGGGCGGCTTGCGGTGGCCGATGGAGGCACGGTTGCGGCGACGGCATTCGGGGCCGCCGGGGTGAGTTTCCGGGCACGGCAGAGCGACTGCTGGGGGCTGGGGATTTCAGCGGGAGCGGACCGGCAGCGCGACCGGGACTGGCAGCTGGCCGGGGAATCCTTCTACCGGTGGCAGCTGACGCCCGATCTTCAGGTCACCGGCTTTGCGCAGGCAGCGGCGGGAGATCGGGTTTCGGCGGGTCGCGGCTGGCTTCTTGCGGCTGGGGTGCGGACCGGACTGCGGTTCTGAGCTGCGGTTCTGAGCTGCGGAATGGCGATCAGTGGAAGAGACCAGGCGGCCGTGTTTCCGGCGTTCAGCCGATCGGGACGGAGGTGCGCTGGCGCTGCGAGAAGCGCACGAGTTCCGTGTAGCCGGCCATTCTGGCGAGCGCGAGGGCTTCGGGGAAGGCGCGGCCGCATTCCTGCGGGGCGTGGGCATCCGAGCTGATCGCGAGGGGGATGCCGGCTTTGTGGGCCAATTCGAGGAAGAGGGGAGCGGGGTACATTTCGCTGACATCCTTGAAGAGGCCTGCGGTATTCAGTTCGATGGCGACCCCGGATTCCGCGACGGCGGCGATGGCGGGTTCGTACCAGCGACGGAGGTCTCCGGCGGGACGGTGGCCGAATTTCTTGATGAGGTCCGGGTGGGCCATGAGGTCGAAGCGACCGCTGCGGGCGGCTTGGGCGAAGAGGTCCCAGTAGCGGTCCCATGCCTGTTCCGTGCCGATGGAATCGAATCCGGCTGCCAGCTTCGGGTTGTCAAAATTCCATGCACCAAGGTAGTGAACGCTGCCGATGAGGTAGTCCCATGGGGCCATGGCGGTGAGTTCATCGATCCATGGTTCGGCACCCTCGAGCCAGTCGATTTCGAGGCCGAGCCGGACGGGGATGCGGTTGGCGGCCGCGATGCGGGCGCGCTGGACCCAGGCGAAATAGAGGGGGAGTTCGTCGCGGAGCATCCTCCAGTCATCGAACTCCGTGGGCATGGGGTTATGGTCCGAGAAGCCGATTTCCGGGAGGCCGAGTTCGATGGCGCGCGCGACGAATTCCTCTGGGGAGCCCGAGGCGTGGCGGCACAGGGGGGTGTGCTGGTGGTAATCGGCCGGAAGGTGGGCGCTGGGCATGGTGGCGCTGCTATCTCCCGGAGCAGAGTTGCCTGCAAAGGGGCATCGCGGCCCACGGCCGTGACCTCAGCGGCTCGCCGTGGCTGCGGGAGCCGGGGCCTCGGCATTGACGGATTCACCGGCATTCCAGTCGAAGGCCGCGAGGCCTTTGAGGTCGCGGATGAAAAGGGAGTTGCCATCGACCGCGAGGTGAGCCCATGTTTCCTCGTCGCAGAGCTTGCGTTTGTCTGCGATGTCGAGTTTCTCCGGGGTGGCGCGGATGAGATGCAGGGTGCCCTTGTGATCGAGGGAGAGGATGTGGTTCCCCTGGGTGACGAGGCTCCAGTATTCCCCCAGTTTGTCGTCCGAGAGCCAGTGCTGGGTACCGGTGGCGAGGTCGAGGCACGTGACCTTCTGACTGCGGAGGTGCATGAAGATTTTGCCGCCGACGATGACCGGGGTGGACATATAGCCTTCCGCTTTGTGTTCCCATGCGAGCTGGACGGAGAACTTATCGCCATTCCTGGTGATATCCCACGCCTGCGAAAGTCCGCCGTAGGCACTGGTGAAGAGGCGGTTCCCCTGGACGACCGGCGTGAAGATGTTCATGCCGCGGAACGTTTTGATTTCCTGGGCCCAGAGTTCCTTGCCGTCGGCGGGGTCGACTCCCGCGAGGAATTTGCGGCCCTGGATGACGAGTTGGCGTTTTCCGGAGATGGTGGTGAGGATGGGGGACGAGAACGAGCCGCCCATCATGCCCCCGCCTTCGTCCATGGTGCGCCAGACCACTTTGCCGGATTTCCGGTCGACCTTGCAGAGTCCGGCCCCGGCGTGGGTGTAGAGGAAGTCTCCATCGACGAGCGGGGAGCAGACGAATCCGAAGGCCTCGCCGTCGGATTTGAATTCCGATTTGAAGTCGAGCCGCCATTGCATCTTGCCGGTGGCGGCGTCGAGGGCGACGAGCACGTCCTGCATGCCGGCGACATAGAGAGTGCCATCGGCGAGGGTTGGGGTCGCGCGGATCCAGTCGCCATTGCGTTTCGCGAAGAACGGCACGCCCTGGTAGCCCTCCCATTCGGCCGACCAGACGATTTTCCCGGTGGTGGTGTCGATGGCGTGGGCGCGTTCGATGCGTTTGTCGAGGCTTTCGGTGGTGAAGACGAGTTTGCCGTCGGTGACGGGCCCGGAGTAGCTGGGGCCGAGCGGGAGCCGCCAGCGTTCCTTGATTCCGGCGAGGGACTGGGGCCATGCCTTGCCGGCGACCGATCCGTCGCGTTCCGGTCCGCGCCATTGCTGCCAGTCGGCGTGGGCCTCGGGAAGACAGGCGAGAGAGAGAGCGAAGAGGAAGAGCGCGGATTTCATGGAG
>JBIICE010000082.1:0-16674 GCA_044239025.1 Verrucomicrobiales bacterium | reverse complement strand
TCGGGCTTCTCCCGCTGACGGTAGATCTCTGCAATCACCCGATTCGTGAACCCGGCCACGTGCTCCATCACAAGATGCGGCAGAATGTCGCTCGTGCCGCGTGGGTAGTTCTCCAGAGGGAAATGCCTCCCGGGCGGATTGGCCTCGGCCTTGAAGCCACCGGGAATCAGATTGCCCACTTTGTTGGCATGTGTCTGCCCGAGACCATGCCCACCGGTCAGATGCCAGCCGCCAAACCGCTCGCGCAGCGGCACGTGGTGCCCAATCTCTTCGTAACGGTAGGTTTCCTGGGTCGAACCATCCCACGTGACCCCTACGGAACTGATGACCAAGCCGGGCAGAAAGCGGCTCTGCGTGTCGGCATGACAGTTCATGCAGCGCGTCGACCTCGTGAATTCGGGAGCCCCCCCGGAAACCCGCGCACGGTCGGAAATGTAGAAGTTCATCCCGGTGGCAGCATCGAAACTCGCCACTTCCAGCCTTCCCCCGGGAATGTAGCCGACGTAGGTGTCGTCGTTGAAGTAAAGGGCCCGGGGATTCCGCGGATTGACAATGCCGCTCTGCAGGCTCGTCGCCGAAAACACCAGCAACTGCGTCGATTCATCAATCTGCAGTTCCCGCAGCAGCGATGCCAGCAGCGCGCGCTCGGATGTGCCATCCAGCCGACTACTGCCGGAACCAACCGATTCCATGAGCCTCGCAAAACGATCGGAGGGCTTCCGTTCCCAGTAACGATGCGGTTCCTCGCTGAATTCTGCGCCGCAGGCCATGACCACCGGCAGCAGCATTGCCGACGCTGCCACCATCCGGGATCGAACACAGAACTTCATGGCCTCCGGATACGATACCGGAAGCCCGAAAGTTGCACCCGGCCCGGCCCTGTGACGGTTTTCCCACCGATCCGCCCGCCATCAGCGGGCGACGGCCCGCAGCCGCAGATAGCGGGCCCCGGACGGCGCATAGTGCCGACAGCGCAGACTCCCGTCGCCCACCGCCACGGGCGGCGACCACTCGGGAGCCAGCGACCACGCGCTCAGATCGGACGAATATTCCGGCTCGAGCGTCACCCCGGGCAACCCGCGCACCATGCGGAACTCAATCCCCAGCACGGGCGCACCGCTCACCTGCTCCAGAAAGGCCCGCGGCCCGGGCTGATCCGCCCGCCGGGGATGACTGCCCACCGCATACTCGAGCAGATTCACCACCCCATCTCCATCACTGTCCACCATCATCCCGCTCACCTGTTCCTGCGAGGATTCCGCCACGGACCAGTACAGCGATCTCCATCGGCCGTAATTCATCCCGTCCACGGCCCAGTCTGCCATCCCGCCGGGCAAAGCACTCGCCAGCCAATTCTCCGCCCGGCCATGATCGGGGAATGAAGACGGATTCCGCAGCACCAGCGACGCCCCCATGCCATCCGCAGCCTCCGGCCACGGCGGATTGTCATCATACGCAAAATCAACGACGGTCATTCCATCGGAACGCTCCAGCCGCAGCCTTTCCCCGGCATTGCCCAGCGAACCCGCATACTGCCCCACCACCAGCGCCGCCAGCGCCTCACCATAGCGCGACCGGAACGCAGCGCGATCCGCCACCACCAGCACACTCTTCCCTGGATCAAGCACCGGCACGCTTCCTTCCGCAAAATCATACGTGATCCCATTCACAAAGCGGCAGTCGGACAACCGCACGGGCCGGTTCCCCGCATTCATCACCCGCACAAATTCGCAGGCCCCACTGTCAAGGTTCGCACTCTCCACCGCGGTCGGCTCGGGTGCATGATACATGATCTCGGCAACCACCAGATTGGCAGACGACGCCGCTTCGGTCCCCACCCGGAAATCAGCGGCGGTGAGCGGACTCCACTGACCCGTGCCCGCATCCCGGATCCTCGCACGCACGGACACAAAGCCAGCCGGCAGCACCACCGGTGCCGTCCACGTCCGGGCCCCCGCCGCCACCGCTCCGCCCGTCACTCGTGGATCACTGCCGTCCCACGTGAAATAAATGATCCGACCGGCCGGAGCCGCTCCCGTGACCGCTCGGTAGGGCGCATCCTTCGTGCGGTCGCTGTCGGCCACCGTATGCTGCATGCCGAGCGCATAACCCTGCGCCACATCACCACCATGCTGACTGAACAGGGGCGGCAGCGGAGCCGCCCACGATCCCTGCCCGTCAACAGCCGGCCACAGGCCCGCCCGCGGAAACTGATAGCCAAACTGCACGGAATCGACCGCGCCCGTCGCCGGATCATCAAGGAGCGCACTCCGGAAGAGAACGTCACGCTTGTCCACCGCCACCGACGCCACCCATGACGTGAACCAGTTCAGATTGAGCGTCGACGCCGGAAACATGTAGCTGAACATCGGCTGATACTCGGCCACCAGTTGATCCTTCAGGGCCGTGAGCCGCGCATCGCTGAGCGCCCCGCCATTGCAGAAATGCCGGTGAATCCGGTCGGCAAAACGCAGCCGGAATTCCGCATTCCGCGACAGCCGATCGTACACCTGACAGATCTCCCGACCCGGATCCGAGGCCGATACCAGCAGGTCCTGCGTGATCACGTTGTAGCCCAGATGCTTGCTGAACCCTCCAAAGGCACCCTCGGCATCCCACACAAACCAGCGCCACTTCCCCTGGGCCGACCGCTCGCGCGACACCACATAGTTATTGTGCGGCCAATCCCCGGTCCCTCCCCAGATGTTCACGAGCGCATAGTCAATGTAGGCATCGACATCGAGCTGCGCCACGGCGGCCGAGTATTTCGTCTGATTTCCGGAATCGGCCGCGTAGGCATCGAGAAGCGACTTGAAACTATTGAACGCCACGGCATCCCCGCTGGCAATCTCCTGCACCTGCCGCACATCCCAGTCCGCATTGCTCCGGAAGTGCTGCCGCATGAAGGGCTCGCGCAGCCGCTCGGTCAGATTGTAGGTCCCGCGGAACTTCCCATTCACATACAGGGTCGTAATCAGCCCGCGGGCCCCTTGCTGCCCGGTCCCCAGGTACACGCGCCGCATGTACTCGTCCTTGATGAAGGGATTGGATACATCGTTCTTCCCGGCCCGGACCCGGAAGTGCTCGAAATAGTTCACCGGATACCCCTTGGGAAACAAATCGTGCTCGACGCCGTCGCTGCCGTACTCGCCCCGGAAAAAGACGTTGAAGCTCGGCTTCTCAAGATATGACGTATACGACCACGGAGCTGCCTGGATTCCATTGAGCGTAAAACGGGGCCGCGCATGACCGCTCCCGGAAATCCGCAATCCGCAGTCGGCCGCGATTCCCGCCCGCCCGTCCGGATACTGCAGGGCAAGGTGCACGGGCCGTTCCCACGCCTGCCCGCCGGTCAGCGCATTGTTGAGATCTCCCAGCACGTTGCTGTAATCATGGACACCCGTCGGCGACCACACGCCATTGCTGTCCCGGACCCCGCCTTCGATCGCCGTAATCCCATACGGCTTGAACAGCGACCTTCCAGGATCGCCTGTCAGCACCACGGCAGGAACCGACCGCAGCCGCGCATCCTGGGCTATCAGAGAGGTCTGCGTCCGCACCTCCGATGGCACCCCACCTTCCACAAAGGCCCGCGCCCGCAGGCAATGCCCGCTGGCCGATCCCACCGCGTTGAGCACCAGCGGGGCCGTGAACAATGAACTCGCCTCCCCGGGATCGGACCCGTCCGTCGTGTAGCGGATCTGCGCTCCTTCGGTCGCACTGCTCAGCACGACGGTCACGGCAGACGCATGAAATCCACCAGGCACGCTGAACTGCGGTGCTTCGGCCGCGGCCGGACGGAAGGGCCCGTCGTTGGCACGGCCGGGTGTGCCATGCCGCAGCCAGCCAATCATTCCTCCCCCGGGGCGACGCCCGAAGGTGTGAAATGCATTCTGCGGTGGGTACGCGGCAATCTCGCTGACGACCACCCCGGCAGCATCCCGCAGGGACAGATGCTCGCCCCCGGCACTCAGTTCAAAGGAGGCATGCAGATAGCGCGCCCCGGCCAGCGGCGTGGTCCGCCCATCGCAGATCACCACGAGATATCCCCCGCCCGGAATGACCGCCCCAGCCGGAAACTTCCACTTCGCGGGATCCCGCGCGTCGTCGGTCAGGGACCAGCCCCCCACATCAACCGGCTCCGTCCCGTCATTGTGCAGCTCAACCCAGTCATGCCAGTCGCCGTCATACGCCGGATCATTGAAATTCCCGGGATCCGTCAGTCCCCCGGACGGCTCGCACCGTCCCACGAAATACCGCCAGCCACCGCTCGCCGCATTGACAAGGGAAACACTTCCGCCCGATTCCCGCCAGCGCACGCTGAAGTCATCCATCACCAGTTCGTCCAGCAGCGGCACGGACAACCCGGCCTGCCGCGCCAGCGCAGGAACCGCCACTCTCCGGCCGGCCGCGTTCATGGCAGCCAGAAAGGCGGTCCGCGCCGCCACCGGTGCCGAGCCCAGCGACACCGCGTACGTCCGCCACGCGGAACTGAATCCCGGATTGTCAATCCACAGCGGCTCACCCACGGGCTGACCTGGCTCCAACCGGAGGACCAGACGGAAGGTCGTCGTCCGCAGGGCGTTCAGCCGGGAGATCATGGCGGAAGTATTCCCCGCCTCGGCAAAGGACTGGTCAAACTGACTCCATTCCCCGCTGCCGCTCACGATTCCAAAATCGGCCCGGTCGGCAAATCCCGCGGAGGCATGGTCGGGCTCGAGAAAAACCCGGAACTGCTGCCCTTTCGCCAGCCGGTGCTGAAAGACCAGATTCACCCTCGCCATGTCGGCCGCGGTCACGGAGCCAGCGATCCAGTTGCGCACCGTAAAGCCGGGCAAGGCCACCTGTCCCCAGCTCTCGGCATCGGGGGCGTCCGCGGCATCGGTCCATTCCATCCGCAGCACTCCAGCCGTTCCACCCGCCCCGGCCGCGGTGTCCTCGGCAATCCGGAACACGGCATTCCGCAGCGTCGACCCATGACTCAGCACCGCGGAGGTCAGCACGGTCCCGGCGCTCGCGGTGCTGCCGGAGCCGGCTGCATTGACAATCCGCGTGCGCACTCCACCGGAATTCGTGGCATAGCTCCGCACCGCATCTTCACTGACCCCGGCCCCGGCCAGCAGCACGGGAAATCCCGAGAGCGCCGACCCCACATTCCCCGGCTCGGGTTCCAACCGGAATGCAAACTGCGCCCCGGACGAAACCCGGTACCGGAACCGGATCTCCGTCCGCGCCAGATCATCCGGGGTCAGCAACCCCGACGCCCCGGGCTCTCCACAGCGGATCCCGGGGCCAAAGACGGAAACCGCACGCGCCACCCCGGTCGCCCCAAACTGCCACTTCATGGCTCCCGTCCCGCCAATCCCGGCTCCCACATCGAGCGCGGAGGTCACCACCAGACTCTCCCACGCAGGGTCACTCAAAGGATCCGGACTCTGCACCAGCCAACTCCCCGCAGGTGGTTCCCCGCTCACGGTCGTCACCACGCTGGCTCCGGTCCTCCGCACGGTCCGCGATGCCCCATTCGCCCCGCCAAAATCATCCGCAGCAATCGGCCGCAGCACCGCGGGAGCCGCGAAATACAGGGCCGCATCGGCCCGGCAACCACTCCCCAGATCCCGGTTGGCCACCTGCAGCGCCAGCACGTTCTCCCCGGCCCGCAGCCACTGCGCCGCCGGACCCAGATTGTATTCCACTGGCTGTACCTCGGTCGTCGCCCGGTACGATACCTGATGACGGTACGTGTACTGACCCGGCGGTCCCAGATTCGCCCGCGCCACTTCCCGCCCGTTGATCCAGGCCGTGAATCCATCGTCGTACCAGACCCGCAGCATCAGATCACTGCCCTGCGCCGCGTCGCCCGCCGTCACCGCAAAGCTCCGCCGCACACACAGGCTCGGTGTCCGGTCGTCCATCGCGATCACGGTCGTCCCCAACCCGGCCGCACTGTGTCCCAGCGGCGCGGTCCCCGCGGTCCACGATTCATCGGAAAATCCCAGTTCCCACCACGCCGGTCCATACCCCGGACTCCCCATGCCTGTCCCATTCGACTCAAGCAGAATCTCGTTCGGAGCGGCCTGGAATTCATTGATGACCACTCCGGCACGGCACACCGCCGCCACCGCCAGCAGCACACCCACAATGTTCGGAAGTTGCATGTTTACAGGAAATGACGCCAGCCATCCCCCATCCCCGGGAGACTCCAGCCACCGGAAAATAATGGATCTTCACACTCCCCGGCAAGCCCTCTCTCCGATTTCCCGCTACTTTCCCTGCCGCCGGAATCAGGCTGATGCGGGCTGTCGGCGTGGCCGGCCGCGCACGATGAGGGCGATACCGAAGCCGACGACCTGGAGCGTGACGAGCCATGCTTCGCTGCGCTGACCGGCCTCGCGGAGGACCCAGCCGAGCGCAAGGCCAACGGGAATCAGGGCCCAGCCAGTGGACCACGAAACGGCCCGGCTGGCGGCGGCGTCCCCGTTGCGCGAGTTACCGATGGTGACGAGTCCGGCGACGGCGACGACGGCGGCGCAGGGCAGGACGAGTCCCATCCACAGTTCCTTCTGATCGCTCCAGAGCAGGCCCACGGAGGACAGCAGGCCCCAACCGAGGACGACCCACTGCCGCAGGCGTGGATTGACGGGCAGTCCGGCACTCAGGGGGTATGCGGCCGCGAGCAGGGCGCACCATCCGAGGGCGAGAAGCAGAATGATGCGGGGCCATGCCACTGCGCCGAGGCCGACGGCCACGCCGCTGCGGGCCAGTTCGGCGCACAAACCCACGACGCCCCACAGGAAGATCCACAGCAGCAGCAGCACGGCGATGGCCATCCGCAGCAGGGTCGGCCGCAGCCACGAAACCATGGTGAGAAGACCCGCCACGCCCCAGCCCATGAGGACGGCAGTGCCCAGACCGGCAAGGCCTTCGAGCGGAGACCAACCTCCCACCAGCCAGCGCAGCACGAGAGTCGGCAGCACGGAAACCGCTGCCAGCACCATCATCGAAGCCGTGGCCAGCCACTTTCCGGACACAATGCTCCATCCGTCCAGATTCGTGAGCACAAGGACATCGAGAGTGCTTCCTTCCCGTTCGTCGCTCAGCGATCCCAGACTGCGCAGCGGCAGCACCACCACCAGCACCGTCAGCACCGCCAGCCAGTAGAGTCCGGCAACACCTGACGAACGTGGTTCGTTCAGCTGAAATGTCGTGAGCAGAAACAGACAGGCCTGGAGCGCCATGAATGGCCCCACGAAGATCCTCGAACGCAATCCCTGACGCCATTCCCGCACCGCCACCGGCGGCAGGCTGTCGGAATAATCCATGAGATGCCCTGTCTCCATGACCGGCGGTTTCCGTTCGACCGGTTCCCGGAGCGGGGCGTGCCTCAGACCAGTTTTTCCTTGAGTGCCTTGGCCACGGCACCGGTCCGCGTGTTGACCTCGAGCTTGGAATAAATGCTGCGCAGGGCCGCATCCACCGTGTGGAAATTCATGTCCAGAACCGCCGCGATTTCTTTCTTCGTGAGTCCATTGACCATCTTCTCGAGGACCATTTTCTCGCGGTCGCTCAGGCCGTAGTCCGTCTTAGCCGGAGCCATCCGACTGAACATTTCGAGGACCCGCTTGGCAATGGAAGGCGTCATGGGAGCGCCCCCCGCCACCGCCTCGGCGATGGCCCCGGTGATCTGATCCGCTGTCGCCGTCTTGAGAAGATAGCCGGAAGCTCCGGAACAGATGGCCCGGAAGATCTTTTCCTCGTCCTCGAATGCCGTCAGTATGACCACCCGGGTATCCGGCGAAACCTCGCGCACCCTCGCGAGCAACTCCAGTCCATTCATTCCCGGAAGGCCGACATCCAGCATGATCACATTCGGCTTCGGCTGCGTCTGCAGCGAACGCAGCGCGTCTTCCCCGGTGGCGAACAGATGAGTGCAGGCCAGCCCCGAAGTTGCATTGAGCAGCCTCGATACCGTATTGCGGAACGGAGCGTAGTCTTCGACCAGCCAGACGGTCACCGGTGGGGTATCAGAAGCGTTCTTTTTCATCAGGGGAGGAAATTCGTAAGGGAACTGCCACTAAACGGGCCGTTGTGCACCATTTTTTCGCGGAGCTTTCCAGGGGACGCGCAAGGTGAGGGTCGTGCCGGCCCCGGGGCTGCTCTCGACGGTGAAACTTCCGCCGAGGGTCTCGGCCCGCTGACGCATCCCCGTAACACCGGCTCCGCTCCGCGCCACGGTCGGATCAAACCCGCAGCCATTATCGGAAACCGTGAGGCTGAACCACTTTTCGTCCCCGCCAACCCGGATGCCGGCGCCGGTGGCTCCGCTGTGCCGGATGATGTTGTGCAGGGCTTCCTTGAAGAGCATAAGGACCTGTCGCTTGTGCTCGAGCGGCAATTCACGCTCCGCGCTCTGCGGCTCGGTCACGAACTCGTAGTCGATTCCTGCGAGCATCGAAGCCGAAGTTTCCTCGAGGCGCCTCGCAAGGTCGCTGACCGTATGTGTCTCCGGCCGGATGAGCCAGACGATGTCGCGCAGGCTTTCCGTGACTTCGCGCGAGATCCGGTGGATTTCCTGAAAGTCGAGGCGGGCGGGTTCAGCATGACCGGCGTGACCACCGTTCATCTGACTGATCAGGGAAATGGTCCCGAGGCCGCTGCCGATTTCGTCGTGAATGTCCCGGGCGAGTCGCTGCCGCAGCAGGGCCAGATCCCTGCGGCGGGTCCGCGCATTCCGCCACAGAATGAAGCCGGTGACCGCAAGGGCCGCGACGGCGATTCCCAGCAGCGCGCGCCCGAGGGTGCGCAGAACCCGCTCGGCGGCCAGCCGTCTTTCTCCGCCCAGCCTCCGGATTTCGGCTTCGAGTTCCCGCCGCCGGTTGAGCCCGCTGAGGAACTCCGGCCACGTCATCACATTGCGCAGACTCGTGAATCCATCGGTAACGTAGCGGGTCGACCAGATGCCGCTCTCGCGCGAATCACTGGCGGTCACGAGGGCGGCGGCGGCCATGTTCTGCTGACCGCTGAAGACTTCGATCTCGGACAGAGCGAAGACGTAATCATCGAGCCGTTCGCTGAGGCCGTGGGCCGAGACCCGCATGTAGCGGGCCTTGGTTCCCGGAACGCGCAGGGTCACCATGTTCTCGTGAGGATTGAAGAAGTCACGGTCCCGGAAATCAGCGGCGGATTCCGCGGTCGTGAATTCGGGATCGCCGGAGAGCTGGACCTGGAAGCGCAGCGGGAAGCCGAAGCCACGCCGCGCCGGGTATTCTCCGGCCCTCGCCGGGTAGAGTCGGATCTCGTGGACGGGCACCTCGCTGCCGAGATCGAGCTGGAGCCAGCGCGTCTCCTCGGACTGCTTGGCGGGCATGCTCTGGAATCCCTCGGTGGGAGCCGGATGCGTCCCCTGCGGCGAACCAAGGACACTGTGACCATCCACGAGCCAGCGGCGGTCCCACACGGGCGGGGCATCATCGCTGTCGCTGACCCGGATCGCCGAGACCGGCAGATCGGCAGCCAGATTCCTGACTCCCTGGAGCACCATGATTTCTCCCATGGCCAGCAGGGATCGGCCACCCTGCGACCACAGGCTGGTGGCGGTCAGGCGCACGTAGCGCGCCGTGACGCCTTCGGCTGGGATCACCACGGGAAATCTCCGGGGATTCGGAAAATCGGCCCCGCTGTGATCGGCGAGCACCCTTGCGTCTTCGAAACCCTGGTCGTCGGCCACCTCCACCCGGTAGCGCACCGGAAATCCATAGCCGGGCCCCAGCGAATTCCCCGCAGTGTAGTCCACCGCCACAAGAACCACCGCATCGATGGCCTGAGGGCTTCCAAGGTCGATCCGGATGAAGCGGGTGTCGGGCTGCGAGGCCGGACGATCGGGCTGCGGCGTGAATGGCTTGCCATGGTAACCCAGATGGCCAGTCTGCTGATTCGGTGAGAGGTCGGGCAGACCCGACAACTGACCGCGCAGTTCCCGCAATTGTGCATCCACCCGCCGGATCTCGGCACTGAGCAGATCCGTCACCCCATCGAGCGCGCTGCTGCCGGGTTCTCCGCAGCTGACGCCCAGCAGCGCGACCATTCCGGCGGCAAGGCATCGGCTCAGAAGTTTCAGGGGACTCATCGGAAATGCGGGGAACTACGGAAACGCGGGGGGCTCTGCCGCCTTTTCAGGAATCCTGCCCGGCCCGAACCCATGGCCATGCTGCGCACGATTGTTTTCGCTTCCCTCGCCCTGCCCGCCGCCGCCGCTCCGCAGTTCCGCGCCCAGAGCATCGACGACCGCATCTCCATCGGGTACGGTCTCGCCACGGCCGACATGGACGGCGACGGCAGGGAGGACATTGTGCTCTGCGACGCCCGCCAGATCGCATGGTACCACAACCCGGACTGGAAAAAGGAGGTCATTGCCGAGAACCTCACCCCGCGCGACCACGTCTGCGTCGCCGCCCGCGACATCGATGGCGATGGCCGCGCGGAAATCGCCGTCGGCGCCCAGTGGAATCCCGGAGAGACGAAGAACGACCGTGAAAGCGGTGCCGTCTTCTTCCTCGCACGCCCTGCGGAACCGGGCCAGCCATGGAAACCTGTGGCCCTGCCGCACGAACCCACGGTCCACCGCATGCGCTGGGTCCGTACCGGCCCGTCGCGTCACGCCCTCGTGGTCGTCCCGCTGCACGGACGCGGCAACGCCAACGGAGCCGGCACACCGGTGAAGATCCACGCCCACACCCCCGGAAAGAACCCCGCAGACCCGGCCGGCTGGTCGACTGCCGTGGTCGATGCCTCCCTGCACATCACGCACAACCTTGACGCGCGGCCGCTTCCGGACGGCTCGGAGGAAGTCATCATCGGCGGAAAGGAGGGATTCGTGCTCGCGAGGGCCGATGGCGAGGGCTGGCGGACATCCTCCCCTGCCCTCGGATTTCCCAAGGCCCCGCAACCGTTCCAGGGATCGGGCGAAGTGCGCTTCCTTTCGGAGAATGCCTTCGCCAGTGTCGAACCCTTCCACGGCCCCATGGTCTCGGTCTTCCTGCGCCACCCCGCCACCCGCGCGTGGAACCGCCACGTCATCGAAACCGGCTTCCAGCAGGGTCACGCCCTCGCCTGCGCCGACCTCGACAAGGATGGCCATCCGGAAATCGCCGCGGGATGGCGCGAACCCGACGCCACCGGCAACACCGGAATCCGCATCTACTCCGGGTCCGATGCCTCATGGTCCCCATCATGGAACAGCGAACCCCGCTCCATGGCCTGTGAAGACCTCCGGATCGCTGACCTCAACAAGGACGGACTCCCCGACCTCATCGCGGCAGGCCGCGCCACCCGCAACGTCGTCATCTACTGGAACGAATCAAAGGCTCCCACCCGCTGATTCCTACCAGCGGATCACGGAAGCCGACCACGCGAAGCCGGCCCCGAAGGCCACCATGAGAATATGGTCGCCTTTCCGGATCACGCCGGTCCGCACCGCCTCGTCGAGCGCAATCGCCACCGCCGCCCCGGACGTGTTGCCGTACTTGTGAAGGTTCAGAAACGCCCGCTCAGGAGGCAGTCCCAGCCGCTCACGGATCGCATCCACAATCCGCACGTTCGCCTGATGCGGCACAATCATGGCAATGTCCTCTGGCTTCAGC
Organism: Verrucomicrobiales bacterium; assembly: GCA_044239025.1. Taxonomy (GTDB): domain Bacteria; phylum Verrucomicrobiota; class Verrucomicrobiia; order Verrucomicrobiales; family V1-33; genus V1-33. Next base: position 5,035 of record JBIICE010000082.1, on the reverse strand, counting down.
CCGGCCCGCTCAATCGCCTGCTCGCAGGCCTCGAGGGTGTACTTGACCGCCGCCTTGAAGACTTCCTTCCCCTGCATGTGAATGGTGTTCAGCCGCTGCCCGGCATTCTCCGGCGTGATCGGAATCGCCGAACCTCCCCCGGGAACTGAAAGAATATCGGTCAGTCGCCCGTCGCTCGCCATCACCGACGACAAAACCCCTCCCTCGTCGGGATCATCGGAATTCCGTGCCGTCAGCACCGCCGCCCCCGCCCCGTCCCCAAAGAGCACACAGGTGTTCCGGTCCTCCCAGTTCACCATCCCGCTCAGCTTGTCCGCCCCAATGATGAGAGCCGTCTTCCGGCTCCCGCTGTTGATGAAATGACGCGCGATCTGCATCGCATACAGAAACCCCGCACAGGCCGCACTCACATCAAATGCCACCGCCCGCACCGCCCCCAGATTCCGCTGCACATGACAGGCCGTGCTCGGAAAAAATGTGTCCGGCGAAATCGTCCCCACAATGATCAGATCAATCTCCTCTGCCGTCACCCCGGCCGCCTCCATGGCCCGCAGCGCTGCCTTCGTCGCCAGATCACTCGTCTTCTCATCAGGCCCCGCAATGCGACGCTCCCGTATGCCCGTGCGCGAAACAATCCAGTCGTCGGTCGTGTCCACCATCTGCTCCAACTCCGCATTCGTCAGCACACGCTCCGGGACGAAACTCCCCGTCCCCGCGATCTTCATCACACATGGTACCGTCGCTGGTTGAGAATGGCTCATACGTTCTGTCTGCTCCCCCGCAGGCCTCCCGCCCGCAGGTTCTGACTCCCGACCACATCCCAATTCCCCACGCAAGCAAGCGCATTCCCAGGAACTTCCCGGGACGAACTTTTCTGATGCAATATTTTTGCATTTGATGCTTGCGTCGGGCACCGCCTTCCGCAAGGAGAACGATATCGCCTTCCATTTGCAATAAGGCAACGATGTCATGACCCGATTCCTCCTGCCCTCCCTCGTCGGTCTCGTTCACGCCACGGCTGGCACTCCGACCTCTGCCGTCGCCCCCGCGGTCCATGAAAGCGCGCCCGCGCTTTCATGGATGAATGCCCCATGGTTCACGGGCCGACCCGATGTTTCCCTCGGCGTACCGCTGACGACTCCGCAGCTTGGAGCGCCGCCACAGCGTGGACTCAGTCTCGGCGACGTGGTCTTTCCGCACCTGCACCTCACTCAGGCATGGGGTCAATCGACGGCGGAAGACCCGGCCAGCCTGATTGCCGGAGCGCACGATCCCAATGCGGAGGGCTGGACGCTGCAGGGGATTGAAGCGGAAAGCAGCTTCCGCTTCTCCCGCTACCTCGAGGCCTTCACGGGCCACCACTTCTACTGGGACCAGCTCGAGGGCTGGAATTACGAACACGACGAATCATTCCTCAAGCTCCTCAATCTGCCGGGTGGTCTGGAACTGCGCGCCGGGCAGTACTTCAACCGCTTCGGTTTCCATAACGCTCTCCACCTCCACGGATGGGACTTCACCGACAACTTCCTCGCCTCGGGCCGGATCCTCGGCGACCACCCGCTCACCACCCTTGGAGCCGAACTGACCTGGAATCTGCCCACCCCCTTCCAGAGCGCCCTCTCGGTGAGCGTGGGCGAGGCCCAGGCCGATGACCACGACCATGAACACGGTCACGGTCACGGCGGAGAGGATCACGGCGGACACACGGAAGCCGCCTTTTCCGCGGAATCGGCCGCCTTCACAGGTCTCCTGCTCTCCGCAAACTGGACCAATCTTGTGCAAATCAACGATTTTCATCGCCTCCGCTTCGGTGCGGCAACCGCATGGGGGGACAACGCCGCCAATCGCTCGACCTCCGTCTCAGGCCTCCACGCGGAATACGAATGGCGCGCGAACGGCCTCGAACCCGGCGGCAACTACTTCCGCTGGCGCTCGGAATTCCTCGTTCGCTCGTTCGGTTCGGTCGCCAGCCACGAGGAGGAGAAACACGGGGAACACCATGACAATCATGGAGAGGAACATCACGATGATCATGATGAACACGACGACCATGATGACCACGGCGACCATGATGAACACGGCGACGAACCTCACAGCGACCATGAGGAGGAAGGGGAATCGCGCCGCCGCTTCCGTGATTTCGGATTCTATACCTACGCGCTCTACGGCCTCCAGACGGGCTTCGCAGGACCGCTCGAACTGGCGCTGCGTGCCGATTACACCGACGCAATCAGCGATGCCGGTCTGCCGGAACGGTTCCGCCTGACGCCCTCAACCCGCCTCTTCCTGAACAAGGCGGCCACGGTCTCGCTCGGGGTACAGTACAACTGGGACCGCATCGGCGGGCAGCGTGACGAACATTCCGTCTGGACCCAGTTCACGTACGACTGGGGTGGCCCGGAGGTCCGCTGATCCCTCAGCGCAGCGCCCGCGGCAGAGCCCGCAATGCGGCCAGCCGCATGGCCGGATCGTCGAGGAGTTCCTTCACCAGCACTGCCAGTTCGGGGTCGTCCCCCGCCGCCAGCACCTGCAGAGCCTGAATGCGGCGCTCCACTTCCAGCGCCCGATCCCGCACCTGTCCGCGCAGGCCCGGGAAGGCCCGCCGGTCGCCGAAGGCCACTGCCAGACCATTGCGCAGATCCGCAATCTCGCCGGCATGTTCCTTGCCGTCGCTCCGGCGCGCCACCACGTCATCCATGTTCTGCCACGCTCCATCCCATCCCTGCGGAGCCGCCACCCCCACCCGGCCCTTCAATCCATCCCGCGCTGCCTTCAGCAGCAGCACCAGTCCGGCCCCGGTCTTCTCGCGGCCCAGCGCCCGCACCAGATGGTCAATCCCACCATCGCTTTCCGCCAGACGCCGCGCGATGTGCTGCGTGACAAGGGGAATCGCTGACTTCCCCGCCAGCACAAGGGCCCGCTCGGGGTCGGCCGTCACGAGTGGCTCGACCGCATACCAGTACATCTGCGGAAGGTTGTGGTCCCCCGCATCCTCTCCATGCGCCAGCAGCCGTTCCGCCACTGGCCAGCGCTCCTCCAGCGGCAGCTTCTGCAGCGCCGACGCCAGTTTCAGCCGCGACCGCGCATCGCCCGCCGCCTCCTGCGCCCACGCGACGCCCGCCACCCGGGGAGCCGATGGCCATTGCCCGGCCTCACGGTTCCGCTGAGCGACCATTCGCCCGAGCCAGCCATTGCCCGCCGCCACGCCAGCCGCGATTTCCTCCCCGCTCAGCTTCGCGACATCTCCGCGCCACGGCTTCCATGTCGTTTCATACCGCACCCGGTAAATCCGCCCATTGCTCCGGTCCCACACTTCGGGCTGCGTCCGGTGACACTTCTGCGGGTCATACCAGTCAATGAAATACACCGCCCCATCAGGCCCCACCTTGAGCGCCACCCCCGTGAAGTTCCGGTCGTTCGCCTTCACAAAATCCGGCAGGTGCTTCGCCACATAACCGGATCCCTCGGGCACCAGCTGTTCCTGATTGATCCGCTGCCCATGAATGTTGAACATCATGGCCCGGCCACGGTACTCGGAGGGAAAGTTGTGTCCGTTGTAGATCAGCAGTCCGCAGTGCGCATGCCCGCCACCGGCTTCATCGCTCACTCCGTTCCCGCTGTGCGGCGTGTTGCCGATGTAATGAAGGTGATCGGCAATGGTCTCGATGTTGGTGTACACATAGGGATTGAAGTGCCCCAGGGGATTGCTCTGCCGCAGATAATACGCCCCCTCGATGATGTGCCAGAAATGAGGAATGACACAGGCTTCGGCAAACCAGTCGCCCGATTCATTGAAATCAAATCCCCAGGAGTTCGAAGTGCCGGACGCGTACGCCTCGAACGTGCGCTGCACCGGATGAAATCGCCAGTAATGACAGTTGATCGGCACCCGCTTTTCCCTGGGAGTCCCCGGCACACCCACATTGCTGTGCGTGAACACCCCATGGCAGCCATAGAGCCAGCCATCGGGACCCCACACGAAACTGTTGAGCGTCTCGTGCGTGTCCTGCCAGCCCCAGCCATCGAGAAGAATCTCAGGAACCCCGTCGGCACGGTCATCCCCATCGCGGTCCGCAAGGTGCAGCAGATACGGAGCAGCCCCCACATACACTCCCCCGTGCCCGATCTCGATGCCACTCGCAAGGTGCAGCTTCTCCGCAAACACTTTGCGCGACTCGAACTTTCCGTCCCCATCTTCGTCCGCAAAGATCAGAATCCGGTCGTCTCCTCCAAAAATGTCGGCCAGCTGCGCGTCGTTCGGCCGCCCCGTTTCCCCGCCCGGTGGCTGGTTGTTCTTCCGCCCGGGATACGTGCGTCCCTCAACCACCCAGAGCCGTCCCCGGCCATCCCAGCAGAACGCAATCGGCTGCACCACCTCCGGCTCCGCAGCAATCAGATCGACCCGGAATCCCTCGGGTGCCGTGAACTTCTTCAAGGCCTCCGCAGGTGACAACAGATCATCTCCCCTGAGCCCGAGGGTCAGCACCGGAACCAGCAACAGCAATCGCTTCAGCATCCCTCATCCTGTCACCCCGACCCAGCCACCGCAAGCCCCGCGCTCGTGGGTCGCTTCAGCGCTTTTGCGCCGCCTTCGGCAGCTGCGGCAAGCGCTCGGCAGCCCGCTTCGCCCACCCGGCCGGATCTTTCTCCCAGACGGCTTTCGCTTCCTCATCCCAGAAATACACCCGCACTCCGCCATGCTCCACACTGGGACTGTCGGGCGTCACCAGAAATCCGGGGTTCACCGGACAGAAGCGCTGCAGCAGCAGTTCCACTTTCCCCAGCTCCAGCTTCTCGGCCATCCCCTCGAACTGCGGCAGCAGTTCCCGGCTCGCCTTGATGATGTATTTCTGATTCCGATTCCAGATTTTCCGGCAGTGCTGACAGCAGAAATAGACTTTCACCCCCTCATACTCGATCAGCTGCTCCTCATCCACATCTTCGCTCACCATCAGGGGACACTTCTCGTTCCGCTCGTCGGCCCGGAGACCCAACGGCCCGGCCAGCAGTGCCAGCATCACAACGATCACCCGCT
>JBIICE010000081.1:0-16833 GCA_044239025.1 Verrucomicrobiales bacterium | reverse complement strand
CCGGGGGCGACTGCGTTGACGGGACCCGCGAGGCTGCTGTTCTCTGCGGCGAAGAGGCAGAGCCGGGCCATGTCGGCCGCGTGGATCCACGGCATCCACTGGCGACCGCTGCCGAGGCGGCCGCCGAGACCCAGCCGGAAGATCCGGCCAAGGATGGGGGCCGCTCCGCCATCGTGTCCGAGGACCATGCCTGTGCGGAGGGAGACGGTCCGCACGGAGGGGCCCGATTCCGCGGCGGCCCCTTCCCAGCCGTGGCAGACATCCGGGAGAAAACCCTCGCCGCGGGGGGACGATTCCGTGAGTTCCTCGTCACCCTTGTCACCGTAGAAGGCGGCACCGCTGGCGGCGATGAGCGTTGAGGGGCGGTGCGGGCCGTTGCGGAACCTTGCAGCGAGAGCGCAGGTATCATTCACCCTTGTGGCGCGGATGCGGTCCTTGCGATGCTTCGTCCAGACACCGAAGAGCGACTCGCCGGCGAGGTGAATGAGGGCGTCGATGTCCGCGAGATTGACGTTCGTTATGGGCAGCCATGGCCGCATCTCGCGGAAGGGCGGCAGCGGGCGCGGCGAGCGGGAGAAACCGATCAGTTCGTGCCCGGCCGAGCGGGCGGCGGCGGCCACGTGGCGCGCGAGGAATCCGGTGGCTCCCGTGATGCCGATGATCATGGTGCCTTGCTGGCGGTGGGCTCGCGGTGCATGGATCAGTGATTGAACATGAATTCCTTGGAATTCAGGAGGGCCCAGAAGACGTCCTCGAGGATCGCCTGGGCTTCCGCGGGCGTCGCGGCGAGGGCGTCGCTGACCGGCTTGACTTCGGCGGCGGTGGGTTTGCGGGCGAAGCCGCGCAGGTAGAGGGAATCGAGGACATCGAGCGGTGCCTTGCCAGCGGCGAGGAGTTTCTGGACGGTCTGGCCTTCCGCGATGCGGCTCTGGGTGACATCGCCATTGAGGAGGTGGAGCGCCTGGCCGAGGTTCGGGTCCATTTTCACTTCACAGGAACAGACCGTGGCACGTTCCGCACGCCCGAAGGTGCGGAGGAAGTAGGTGGAGACATTGCCATCGGCGATCTGGACGGCGCGGGCTCCGAGCGGGAGTCCCTGGAACTTGTTCCTTGTGTCCGTGACCTGGCTGATGGTGTCGAGCATGACCTCGGCGCGCTGGCGGCGGATGAGAGCGTGGCTGAAATTCTTCTCGTCATCCGCATTGCTGTCGTTGACGCGGCTGCTGAGTTGGTAGGTGCGGCTGTTGCAGATGTCGCGGACGAGCTTCTTGAAGTCGTATTCGTATTCCGTGAGTTTGGTGCCGAGCGCCGTGAGCAGTTCCGGATTGCTGGCCGGGTTGGAGATGCGCACATCGTCGACGGGGTCGATGATGCCGACCCCGAAGAAATGGGCCCAGATGATGTTGGAGAGGTTGGTGGCGAAGTAGGGGTTCCTTGGGGAAGCCATCCATTCGACGAGGGCGGCACGGCGGTCCTTGCCGGTGAGGTCCGGTTCCTCGGCACCGAGGAATTTGGGTTTCTGGGGAGCCTTGGTGACAATGTGGTTCACCTCGCCGCCGCCGGCATTGAAGACGACCGTTTCGCGCGGGTCTTCCGCCTGTTTCCGTCCGATCTGGCTGAAGAACGAGGCGAAGCCGTAGTAGTCGTTCATGGTCCAGCGGTCGAACGGGTGATTGTGGCACTGGGCGCACTGGAGGCGCATGCCCATGAAGACCTGGGCGACATTTTCCGAGACCTTGAGGGTGTCTCGTTCGATCTGGAAGTAATTGGTGGCTGGGTTGGTGAAAGTGCCGCCATTGCTGGCGAGGAGTTCCTGAACGATCTTATTGAACGGGACGTTGCCGGAGATGCGTTCCTTGAGCCAGTTGTAGTAGAGGAGGGTGGCCTTGTAGCTGACCTGGTTGGTGGGGTTGGTGCGGATCTGGAGGAGTTCCGCCCATTTCATGACCCACATCTCCGTGAATTCCTTGCGGGCGAGGAGAGTGTCGACCAGCCTCGCGCGCTTGTCGGTGCTGGCATCCGCGAAGAACTTCGCGCTTTCCTCCTCTGTCGGCAGGAGGCCAACGACATCGAGGAAGACGCGGCGGATGAAGGTGGCGTCGTCGCAGACATCGGATGGCAGGACGCGGAGGCGGTGGAGCTTGTCGTGGACGAGGGCGTCGATGTAATTGTGTTCCGCGAGCTTCGGTTTTTCGTACTGGAGGGCATCGGGGATGACGATCACCTGGCTGCCCACCGTGAAGGTATCGTAGCGGGCCATCACGAAGGCCTCGCCGCGTTTGGCGGCGGAAACGAGACCATCCTTGCTGACTTTGGCGGTGGGGTCGTTATTGGAAATGAAGACGGCGAGCGGAGTGATGTCGCGGTCGTGGCCATCCGAGTAGGTGGCGCGGACGGTGAACTGGAGCTGGGAGCCTTCGCCTTCGAGGACGACGGTTTTGGGGAAGATGTCGACGCTGACGACGGTGGGGAGGGTCTTCTCGTCGTCGTAGGGCGTCCCGTTGTTGATCCATTCGACGAGTGTCCGGTAGTTCGGGCTGTCTGGCTCCATGCGTTTGCCACCGGTGTGGGGGACGCTGTTGATGGATTTGGTGACGAGGAGGCTTTCCTCGGGGACCGAGAGATTGATGCGCCGGGCGCTGAGTTCCTGGGTGAGGCGGAAGTGGTCGCCTTTGGGATCGAAGCCGAAGAGCGAGAGCCGGAAGCCATCCTGTCCGCGGGCGGCACCGTGGCACGATCCCGTGTTGCAGTTGTCACGCATGAAGACCGGCATGACGTCGAGGTTGAAACTGACCGGCCGGTCGGCGGTGGCCGCTTTTACGGTGACGGGGACCGAGACGGTCTGGTCGTGCCATTGGACCGTGAGGGTAGTGCTGCCGTCCTTGAGCGGCATGAGCCTGCTGCCCTCGAGTCGGGCGAGCGAGGGATCGGCGAGTGTGATTTTTGCTTTCGGGGTGACGTCCTGGGTGACGTCGTCGTCGAAGGTGGCGATGGCGACGAACGACTGGAAGTCGCGTGCGGTTTCGAGGGTGATTTTGTCCGGGTAGACCGCCATGGAGCGGACCTTGGTGGCGGACTCCTTGGCTGGCCGGGCAGGTTTCGCGTTGGTGGCCGTGATGGTGAGGTCTGGTGGGAAGGCGGCTCCCTCGGTGATCCATGAGCGGACGGCGGCGATCTCCTCCGGGGTGACGGGATCACCTTCCGGGGGCATGATGTCGTCGTGTCCGGCAGGCAGGGAGATGCGCTGCAGGAGGAGAGACTCGTCCGGCTTTCCAGGGACGATGGCGGGCCCGCTGTCGCCCCCTGCGGCGAGGGCGGTGCCCGTGTGCATCTGGAGCTTTCCCTTGGTCTTTTCCGGGTTGTGGCACGAGACGCATTTGCCTGCGAAGAGCGGCTGGATTTTCTCCGTGAAGAGAGCGGTGGCGTCCGCGGCTGCGTGGGTGACGGAGGCCGGGAGGGCGAGAGCGAGGAGGGCCTGAGGAAGTTTCATGGCACGGAAGAGATCGGGATCAGTAAGTTACTTGGCAGCGGCCTGCTGGCGGAGTTGTTCGAGTCGGCTCAGCGGTTTGGCGGCGGGGGCGGCGGCCTCCGGAGCGGGAGCGGCGGCCGGAGCTGCCGCTACGGCGGCGGGAGGAGGAGCCGGAGGCGGCGGGTCGATGCGCACGATGCCGCCCTGGCCGATGGTATGGGGGATGGGGATACCGTTTTCCGTGATGATGGCCTGGCAGAAGAGGTTCTGATGTTTGCCGACCGGGCTGTCTGCGGCGGTGGTCACGGGGAAGCGGATTTCCTTGTCCGTGGCGGCGATTTCCAGTTCTGTGGTCGCGGTTTTGGCGGGGAGCCCGAAGACCGTGAGTTTGGCCTTTCCTTCCCATGGTTTGGCGACTTCGAGTTTGCAGAAGAGTTCGCCCGGTTTGCCCTGTTCGATGGAGGCCATTTCCATTTTCATGGTGAGGTAGGGAGGAGCCACCGTGATGGGGGTGAGGGCGGAAGACGTGTAGATCGGGCCGGTGCCGGCGTCGCTTTCGCCGCGGACGGCGATTTTCCATGTGTTGGCGGCGGCATCGCCGCTGCAGGTGAGCTGGTAATCGATTTCGGTCTGGCCTTCCGGGATGGCGACGGTGCCCGGGGCGCTGATGCCTGGAGGGTTCCAGAGCATGCGGACCGTGATGGGGGCCTTGAAGCCCTCCTTGCGGGTGGCTTTTACCCTGAGGTTCATGGTCCCGCTCTGGACGATGGGGACCGTGGGCGGCACGAGGTCGATGGTGAAGGGCAGTTCCTCCACGACGGCGACCGGGAAGCGGCGCTGGGTGGAGACCACGTAGGGCGTGTTGTTGGGTTCGCCCTGGACGAACTCGATGTTGTTGAGCCAGCGGCCGGCGAGGGGAGGGGCCTTGGGGTCCGTCAGTTTGGGCCGCATGTCGAGGAGCGCGGCGGCGAGCGGGGCGTCCGGGGCGGCCGAAAGAATCATGATGTGCTCGGCGAGGCCATTGGGGATGCCGATCGATTCGAGAGTGACTCCGGCAGGAAGCGTGGGGCAGTCCCAGGCGATGTCGCCGCCGACATTGATGCGGTCGGCGTGGACCTGGATGGCATGGCGGCTGCCTCTGGGGATGGCGAAGGTGGTCCACTGCTGGCTATCGGTGCGGTCGTAGCGGGAAATATAGGCCTGAAGGCCAATTTCCGGGGTCGCCGCTTCGACCCGGTAGACGAAATCGATGCCGCCGCGGCCGAGGTGGTCGCGCACGCGCAGGTAGTATTCTCCGTCGGCTGGGACTACCCAGCCGGCGATGCGCGAGTCCGGGTTCGGGCCATTGTCATCGTTTCCGGTGACGGCGGCTCCGCCTGCATTGAAGATTTCGAGGACGGGGTCGAGTGGCGAGCGGATGGAGCGGGCGTAGACGGCGAGGTCAAAGCGCTGGTCCTTGGCGGCGGTGAATTTGAACCAGTCCTCGTCTCCGGGTTTTTCGATGACGCCATTGCAGGCGATGGGGAGGGCGGGCGGTGCCGCATTGGCTTTTGCTTCCGCGAGGGAATTGTTCGGTTCCGTCTCGAGAATGTTGTCGAGTGAAGTGATGCGGAACGGGTTGGCGCTGGGGGCCGAGAAATTGCCGGACTTGGCGAAGAGCGGGAGTTTTTCGCCTGGGGTATCGGGGACCTTGATGGCTTCCGTGAGGGGGCCGGCGGGGTCGCCGAGATAGGTGACGGTGAGATCCGAGCCAGCCTTCCCGCCGGCCGGGTAGGCGACGGTGGGTCGGGGGAAAGCGCCCACGTGCATGCGGTACTGAGCGGCATCGTTTCCGGCGTAGGAAGAATCGCGCACCTCGATGTAGTAGGTACCGTCTTCCGGGGCGATGATGCTGGCGTGCGGGTCCTGGATGGCGAGGGGGGAATCGTCGCAGGTGACCAGTTCGAATTTCTTGTCGTTGAGGATGGCGACGTAGGGGTCCCAGAAGGCCGTGCCGAGGCGGATGCCTTCCACTTCGACGCTGATGCGGTCGCCTTTTTTGGCATCGATGCGGTAGTAATCGGTGTCCTCGTTGCGGGCGACGCCGGCCACGGTGACGTTCGTGGTGATGGGCTGGGCCTCCTCGAAGAGCGTGTTGGGTTCCTTTTCCTCCACGGTGGGGAATTGGCCCACGAAGAAACTCCGGGCGTAGCTGATGCCTGACTTGGTGCGGACGCGGAAGACGTGTTCGCCGAGCGGGCACGCGGGATCGATGTGGAGTTTGACTTTGAGGGTGGTGGGGTTTTCGATTTTGAAGTCGAGGATGCTGATCTGGGCGGGGTTGTACGAAACGATTTCCTCCGTGTCGGTGAGCCGGTTTCCGGAGAAGACGGTTTCGATGTCCGTGCCGCGCTGCGCGCCGCGCGGGGCGATGCCGTTGAGTTCAGGCAGGGCGGCTGTGGCAGGCAGCACGGTGGCGGCGAGGGCGGACAGCAGGCGGACAGATCGTTTCATGTGGGCAGATGGTACGATGGGAAAGACGGAGCAATATACACGCCGTCCGGCCTTTTTGCGAACCGTGAACGAGGAGTTTTTCTCCGGAAAAGCGGCGTCTGGCGCTGGTGCAGGAACACTCGGGGCAGGGGCGGGGGAGTCAGCCGACCGAGAGGATGGCCCAGGCGCGTTTGCCTTTGCGGAGGAGGATGGCGCGTTGGTGCAGGAGGTCGGCGGAAGTGAGCGCGCGGGACGATTCCGTGCAGCGGGTTCCGTTGAGGTAGATGCCACCGGCTTCGATGTCCTTGCGGGCCTGGCCTTTGCTGGGGCAGAGGCCCGTGGAGACGAGGGCATCGGTGAGGGGGAAGCCGGCGGCGAGTTGGCTGGGATCGGCGGTGGCCGTGGGGATTTCCGCGGCGAGGACGGCGAGGGTTCCCGGGGAGATGCCGTCGATGGGGGCTCCGAAGAGAATTTCGGTGGCGCGGATGGCATCGAGGCAGGCGGTTTCGCCATGGATGAGGGTGGTGACTTCGCGGGCGAGCGCGCGGTGGGCGGCGCGGGCTCCGGGATTGGCGTGGTGTTCCTTTTCGAGGGTTTCGATTTCCACCTTTGAGAGGAAAGTGAAGAACTTGAGGTAGCGGACGACGTCGCGGTCGTCCGTCTGGATCCAGAACTGGTAGAATCGGTAGGGGCTGGTGCGGCGGGCATCGAGCCAGACCGTGCCGCCCTCGGTTTTACCGAATTTCGTGCCATCTGCCTTGGTGATGAGGGGGAGGGTGAGGCCCCACGCGCGGCGGTCGAGTTTCTTGCGGGTGAGGTCCATGCCCGCGGTGATGTTGCCCCATTGGTCGCTGCCGCCGATCTGGAGTTCGCAGCCGTGGACGCGGGCGAGGTGGTAGAAATCGTAGGCCTGGAGCAGCATGTAGCTGAACTCCGTGTAGCTGATGCCGACGTCGCGGTCCTCCATGCGTGCGCGGACCGATTCCTTGGCGACCATCTGATTGACCGTGAAGTGCTTGCCGACGTCGCGGAGGAAGTCGAGGAAGCTGACTGGTCCGAGCCAGTCGGCATTGTCGACGAGCCTTGCGGGATTGGCAGGGGCGTCGAAGTCGAGGAAGCGGGCCAGCTGGGGTCGGATGGCGGCGACATTGGCAGCGATCTGTTCCTTGGTGAGGAGCTGGCGTTCCTGGGTTTTGCCGCTGGGATCGCCGATGGAGCCCGTGGCGCCACCGGCGACGGCGATGGGGTGGTGGCCGGTTAGCTGGAAGCGGCGCAGGGCGATGAGGGGAACGAGGCTACCGGCGTGCAGGCTGTCGGCGGTGGGGTCGAAGCCGCAGTAGAGCGTGATGGGGCCCTCGGCGAGGCGCAGGGGGAGACCTCGGGAGGAGTCGCCGGATTCGGTACGGCCGGTGTAGTCGTCGACGAGGCCGCGCCACTGAAGTTCTTCGAAAATGTCCATGGGGATGATGAGCGATGGGAGGAAGGGGGTAACCTGATGGGTGGGCTGGTGCAAGCTGCCTTGTGGGCGGCGAGAATTCACGTTGGACAGGCAGAAGGGGCTGATCACAGATGGGCGCATGAAGGCCCTTACTCTTGTTGGCAGCAGTCAGTTCACCTTTGGAGACGTTCCGGAGCCCGCGATGGCGGAGGACGAGGTACTGATCCGGGTGGCGGCCTGCGGCATCTGTGGCAGTGACGTGCATGGGATGGATGGCAGCACGGGGCGGCGGATTCCTCCGGTGATCATGGGGCATGAAGCGGCTGGTGTGGTCGTGAAGGCCGGGGCCAAGGCCGGTCCGTGGCAACCCGGGGAGCGGGTGACCTTTGACAGCACGCTGTACTGCGGGGCTTGCGAGTACTGTGCGGATGGGCAGGTCAATCTCTGCCGGAACCGCCGGATTCTGGGAGTTTCCTGTGCGGATTACCGGCAGCACGGGGCCTTTGCCGAGTATGTGAGTGTGCCTGGCCGCGTGGTCTGCCGGCTTCCCGGGAATGTCAGTTTTGAGCAGGCCGTGTTTGTGGAGCCTGCGGCGGTGGCACTGCATGCCGTGCGGCGGGCGCAGGCTGGTCCGGGACAGAGCGGGTTGGTGGTGGGAGCCGGGATCATTGGTCTGCTGACGGTGCAGGCACTGAAGGCAGCCGGCTGCACGAAGGTTTACGCCAGCGATCTGAGTGAATCGCGGCTGGCGGTGGCGCGGGAACTGGGAGCCGACGAAGTTTTTCCTGCGAAGGCGGGAGGATTGCGCGAGGCCATGCTTGAGCGGACCGGAGGCGAGGGCGTGGACGTGGTCATGGAGTGTGTGGGCATCGGCGCGACCGTGCAGAGTGCGATCGACTGCGTGCGCAAGGGTGGTTCCGTGGGATTGGTGGGCAATCTGGCGCAGCGCATCGAGTTTCCACTGCAGGCGGTGGTGACGAGGGAACTGTCGCTCTTTGGATCGTGCGCGAGCGCAGGAGAATACCCGGCGGCACTGGAGGCAATTGCCGATGGCCGCATCCGTGTGGAGCCGCTTACCAGTGCGGTGCGGCCACTGGAAGAAGGATCGGAATGGTTTCACCGGCTTCATGCAGCCAGCGAAGACCTCATCAAAGTGATCCTGAGGCCGTGACTGGGGGCTTTCGCCTTGTCGTTCCTTGAAAGAGACCGCCCGGCTGGCCTGTGGGTTGGCCAGCCGGGCTGAGGGCATCATGTGCCGCGGGGGGCGAAAGGCGGGGCGGCGGTCAATCCGGTCGATCCATGGCGAGCCAAGTCAGACGCGGTGAGCGGTGACGGGTTCTTCGGCTTTCTGAGCCGCGACGTAGTTGGTGTAGACGACGACTGGGATATGCAGCGAGCCGAGGTGGTGTTCGATGAGGGGTTCGACCTCGGCCCAGTCGAGACCGCCGACGCCGGTGGCGAGTCTGGGGAGGGCGATGCTCGTGAACTGTTCCTTTTCCGCGAGTTTGTGGAGTGCGCGGAGGGCATGATTGACATTTTCGGTGCTCGCCTTGCCGGGGTGGCCACCGGTTTGCCCTGCGGGTTCCTGGGTGAAGAGGTTGACGATGCGGAGACCGCCGGTGCCGCCCCACATCCAGAGGCCGCCCGTTTCCGGGTGCTGCTGGTGGAAGAAGTGGCGGAAGTCCTTGTAGAGGGCGGGCCATTGTTCGCGGAGGGCGAGGGCGAGGCCGACATGGAAATCGTCGTTGGGGGCGACGCCGTGGGCGATGACCTGGGCATTGGTGAGGAGGATATCGCCGGAGACTTGATGGATCATGGGGAGTGATGGTTGGGGAGTATGCAGATGGGGGAGGATTCCCTTGCGTTGATGATCGGTTGTCCGGCATGAGGGGGCTACGCACGGGTTCCGATATCCTGCGCGGAACCTGGCAGGGTCGAGATGTGGCTTTGACCAGCGTGAGGTGATGGCGTTTCAGTGTGGCCATGAAGACGCATCGAGCCGGCATGCCGGGCAGTTGGGCAGAGCGGGCCGTGAGTCCCGAGGAGGCGGTTCGGGCAGTGGGGAATGGCATGAAGGTTTTTCTCCACGGGGCTGCGGCGACGCCATTGCCTCTGCTGGCAGCGCTGTGTGCGCGGACCAGTCTGTCCGGGGTCGAGCTGTATCATCTTCATACGAATGGACCGGCACCGCATGTGGAGGCTGCCATGGAAGGGCGGGTGCGCTCGGTTTCGTTCTTTGCGGGTGCGAACGTGCGCGAGGCGATTGCGGAAGGCCGGGCTGATTTCATTCCCGTGTTTCTGTCCGACATTCCGGGATTGTTCCGGAGCGGGGCGATTCCGCTGGATGCGGCGCTGGTGCAGGTTTCGCCGCCGGATGCGCATGGCATCTGTTCGCTGGGGACGTCGGTGGATGCGGCGCGGGCAGCGGTGGATGGGGCGCGGGTGATTGTTGCCGAGATCAACGGGCAGATGCCGCGGACGCATGGGGCGACGACCCTGCCGCTGGAGAGGATCACGGCCTTCATCCGGACCGACCGCCCGTTGCAGGAATCGCCGGTGGAGCCCGAGACGGCCGTGGCCGCCGCGATCGGTGAGCAGGTGGCCTCGCTGGTGGAGGATGGGGCCACGATTCAGGCGGGGATCGGGGCGATACCCAATGCCGTGATGGCGCGGTTGGGGAACAAGCTGGGGCTCGGGGTGCACACCGAGATGTTTTCCGATGGGCTGCTGCCGCTTCTCGAGGGCGGCGTGGTCACCAACCGGCACAAGTTCATTCATCCGGGCCGGACGATCACGAGTTTTGTGAGCGGGACGCGGCGGTTGTTTGATTATGTGGACGACAATCCTCTGGTGGAATTCCATCCATGCGATCGGACGAACGATGTGAATCTGCTGCGCAAACTCGATCGTCTGGTGGCGGTGAACAGTGCGCTGCAGGTCGATCTGACCGGGCAGGTCTGTGCGGATTCGATCGGGTCGCGGATTTATTCCGGGATTGGGGGGCAGATGGATTTTCTGCGGGGGGCGGCGTTATCGAGGGGAGGGAAGGCTGTGCTGGCGCTGCCGTCGACGGCGTGTGGCGGGAAGGTTTCGCGCATTGTGACGACGCTGACGCCGGGCGCTGGGGTCGTGACTTCGCGGGGTCATGTCCATTGGGTGGTCACCGAGCATGGCATGGTGAACCTGCATGGCATGAGCCTGCGGCAGCGGGCCGAGGCGCTCATCGGCATTGCGCACCCTGATTTCCGTGCGGAACTGCGGCGGGCTGTGGCGCGGGGTTTGGGAGCCCGTTGAAAAACCGGGCGCGACGCCGGATCCTTGTCAGGAAAGACCGGGAAGAGCGGCTGCGCCGTGGTGTGGCGCGGGGATCCCCTGCGGGTGGCGGGCATTTTCCAGCGGGCTCCGTTGCGCCGCAGTCGAAGGTCTTGACCTGCTTCTTTGTTGCGCCTCGCCTGATGGAAGCATTCCTCGCCGCGCTACCGGGCCCGGTTCTGCAGCGGGCTCCTCGGCTGAGGCCCCTGATGGTTGCCGGGCCGCGTGTCCGGCGGAATCAGAGTGCCGGTTTGCGCAGCTTGCCGTCCGGTCCGTCCGGCCATGGGGCACCTTCGGCGATCCATTTTGTGAGGATACGGCGTTCGTCGCTGGTGAGGCGGTTGCCGACCGGGGGCATGGCTTTGACGGGGGCGTGGACCGCGCTGAGGTTGCGGATGAGGAGGCTGTCGCCGGGTTTTCCGGGGACGATGCGAGGGCCGTAGGGACCCGAGGCGAAGGCTGTTCCACGCGACGACAGGTTCAGGAAGGCAGGCATTTCGCGCCCGTCGTGGCAGGGCAGGCAGTTGGCTTCAAGGACCGGTTTGACGTGTGAGGAGAAGGAGACCGGTCCCTGCAGTGCGTTCCGGATGACACTGTCGCTGAGGACCGAAGGGCCGACCGGGGAAGTTTCCGATTCTTCCGGGCTGACGGCGTGGCGGCAGGAGGGTGATGCGGCAGCTGCGAGGAGGCAGAAAGATACAAGGAAAGGGCGCATGAGCTTGGGGGAGGAAGTCCGGAGGATTATTCCGGATATAGCATGGGAACGGGTCAGGGCCAGCAGGGAAACAGAGACCGGGGGAGAGCCTTCTGGTCAAAAAGCAGACAGGCGACCTGCCGAGGGGGCGGGTCGCCTGCTGAAATGCTTTCCGTGGGAGGAAATTCCGTTCCCTGTGCGGTCGGTCAGGCCGAGAGAACCTCGTCGACGTTCACGCGTCGGCCCTCGCGGTCGAAGCGGACCGTGCCGTCGGTGACTGCGAAGATGGTGTAATCCTTGCCGAGCCCGACGCCCTTACCGGGAACCCATTTGGTGCCGCGCTGGCGGATGATGATGTTGCCGGCGATGACCTGCTGACCGCCGAATTTCTTGACGCCGAGGCGCTTGCTGCGGCTGTCGCGACCGTTCTTGACGGAACCTTGACCTTTCTTGTGAGCCATATCAGTGAGGAGTCTGGAGGTGGAGGGGAGACCTGAGGATCAGGAAATGTGGTCAGGCCGAAATGGATTCAATGCGGACCCGGGTGAGGGCACGGCGATGGCCCTTGGTGCGGTGATAGCCCTTGCGGCGCTTGTACTTGAAATTGGTGACCTTGTCGGCACGGAACTGATCAACGACCGTGGCCTTGACGGAAGCCCCGGTGATTTTCGGGTCGCCGATGCGCATGTCGCTGTCATTCCCGTAGAAGAGAACTTCTTCGAGGCTGACGGTGCTGCCGACCGGGGCGTCGAGTTTTTCGACGTCGATCTGATCGCCAGTGGAAACGCGGTATTGTTTACCGCCGGTCTTGATGATTGCGAAAGCCATAAGCCTGTCTGTGGGATGAAAACGGGATCGCGCCGGAATCGGTCAAAGCGCGAAGGGCAGTGTCCTTCACACAGCGCGGGGTGGGCCGCAAGTGGATTTTGCCGTGCGGTGATTCTTCGGTTCTGCGGGGGTGCGTTCGAGGCGGTCGGCGCGACGGGGACTCGTGCATTTCCGGCTTTCGGAATCTGCGGAGGTGATTTCTGCTGGTGGGGTTCCCGAGCTTTCCGACTGATGCCGACCAATCTTCGTATCTATGCTGCCGTGCTGCTGTCGGCCGTGTGGCTGGCTGGCTGGGTGGGCGGTGCGGAGAAGCCGGGGAAACCGTTGCAGCCGAAGCGCGGGGCAGTGGTTCCGGGCAAGGGTGCCGGCGGGGGGAAGGGAAAGGCGGCCGAGCCAGGTAAGGCGAAGGCTTCCGGGTCAGCGCAGCCAGGCGGTGCAGTGGGCCATCCCCGGGTGGCGTGGCGTCCAGAGTATCACCGGAACCGGGCGTACGTCCCCATGGAGCAGGTGGCCGCGTATTACGGGCTGAAGGAGCCGAAGGAGAGCGGAAAGATGGTGATCCTGTCCGATGACCAGGCCAAGCTGCGGATCGAGTTCACCCGCGGGGAAAAGCTGGTGAGGATCATGGGTTGGGCATTCTATCTGTCGTTCCCGGTGGTTGAGGTGGAGGGGGAGGTGATGGTTTCGGTCTACGACGTACGGAATGTCATTGATGCGATCCTGCATCCGGGGGACCGGCGGGATCCGGCGCAGTTGCAGACCGTGGTCATTGATCCTGCCTTCGGTGGTCTGGAGTCCGGGATCCGGGTGGCGGGAGTTGCTGAAAAGGACGTGGCGCTCGACATTGGGCGGCGCTTGGCGGGCAAGCTCGAGGTGGCGGGATTCAAGGTGGTGATGACCCGCAGGGATGACAGTACCGTGAGCCTCGCCGAGCGGGCGAAAGTGGTGACCGCAGTGGAAGGAGAAGCGGTTTTTGTGAGCATCCGGGGGAACAGCGGGGCGGCATCGGTGCGTGGCATGGAGACCAGCACGCTGCCTCCGGCCGGGACCCCCGCCACGGCGGAGGAGGACAATGACAAAGTGGACCGGCACTTTCATGCGGGGAACATCAATGACCGCGAGAGTCTCGCCCTTGCCGCGGTGCTGCAGAGCAGTGTCATCAGTACGCTGAAAATCCCCGATCTCGGGATCCGGCGGACGCGCTTTGCGGAACTGCGGGACATCAATCTGCCCGCGGCGGTAGTGCGGGTGGGGTATTTGTCCAACAAGGAAGAAGGGGCTCGACTTGCGACGCCGGAGTACCGGGAGAGTCTGGCGGAAAATCTGCTCGCGGGAGTCCGGCGGTACGCTCAGTTCCTTGCGTACAAGCTCGAGGAACGCCGGGAGGAAGAGAAAAACCGTCCGCTGCAGTTCGGGGACATCCGGGCGGAAGTCAGTGCACTCGATGCCGGGCTCGCCGGTGAGCGCATGCTGCTTCATGTGCCCGTGCGGGCGGCCGATGGAGTTTTTGTGGAGCGCGAGAAGGTGGAAGTTCAGCTCTACCTCTTTGAGCGGGTCGACGGCGAGGAGATCGACCTGTCCGCGGCGAATCCGCCCCGGGATGAATGGTTGTCCGTGCTGCCCGACTGGAAGGCGACGCGCGAGGAAGTGCTTGCCCTGACCTATCTGCGGCCGACCTTCGGGTCGGCTGAGCAGAAGGCGTACGGGAAACGCACCTACTTCGGGTATGTGGCGCGCCTCGTGTACGATGGCCGGGTGGTGGACGAAGCGGCATCCCCGTCCAACCTGAAGCGCTGCCTGTTTTATTTCACGGCGGTATTTCCGCGCCGCTGACTCTGCTCAGGGATTTCCCTAGGAAAATGCTTGCCGGATTCCGGTGGGGTTCCTAAAATACGCCTGTCCTCCGGGAAAAGCAGCCGACGGCAGTGTCGGTTTCGGTTCTCTGGAGGCCGCAACATCATAACCATCCGCGGCAAAAACCGCACATCCCGAAATCATCCATGAAAAAAAGACCAATGACCAGGGGCTTTACCCTGATCGAACTGCTGGTGGTGATCGCGATCATCGCCATGCTCGCTGCCGGGGCCTTCACCGGCTTCGGTGCTGTCATGCCTGGGGTCCGCGCCAAGCAGGCTGCCAAGCAGCTGACGACCATCAACACGTGGCTGAACGCCTTTGCGCTGGAAGGGACCAACAACGGTCAGTTTCCGCAGGGCAGCACGGCCAATCAGGCCTTCCGCCAGCTCTTCATGGGCGGCTATGGCGCTGACGAAATGCAGTTCTACATCCCGAACGACGCCTATCACAACACCCGGCCGAACAAGCGTCCGGACAACGACAAGGGACAGGCTCCGGACTATGTGCAGGCACTGCAGCCGGGTGAAAACGCCTTCGCATACGTGGGCGGTCTCGACAACACCTCCGACGGACGCCTTCCGCTGATCGCCAACGGTTTTGCCAATGGCTCGCCGGGCATCTGGTCGCGGAACAAGAATGACCGCGGTGGTGTTTTTGAAGGCAAGAAGGCCGTGGTTCTCCGTGTCAATGGATCGGCTCAGGCGCACGATCTGATGGGCGGGAACCTGTTTGTCTCCGAACTGAACAACGGCCAGCCGGTCAATATCTTCAGCGCTCAGTTCTTCGGAACTGACGAAAACCCGAATATCCTCAATCCGGAGTAAGCTCCGGCCGGATACCGCATTCTGCTCGGCGGCACCCGGGTTTCCCAGCGAGGAGACCCGGGTGCTGCGTTTCCGGGGAAGATCAGCGGATGACGGAAGGCGGCCGTGGAGTCATGGGGAAGCGATGAATCTTTCGGGAAGTCAGTACCGGGCGGGGCTGCGTTGCCCCACCCTGCTCTGGAAGCGACTGCGCCGGCCTGCCCGGGAAGTGCCGGAACGCGGCGTGCCGTCACTGGAATCTGACGAGGCCGATGTGATCGCCCGCCATGCGCGGGCGCTTCATCCGGGGGGTAGAGCGATTACGGGAGAGGACAGCCGGGAAGCGGCGGAGCAGACGGTTGCGCTGCTGCCGTTGAGAATTCCGCTGTATGGCGCGGTGTTCCGCGCAGGGGGGGCGAGGGCGTGCATTGATGTGCTCGTTCCCGAGGGCGCGGAGGGCGGTTGGCGTCTTGTGCGGGTGCGGCCGGGGGCGTCGGTGCGCGACGCGCACCTTGAGGATCTGGCGTTTCAGTGGCATGCCGTGGCGGCCGCCGGCCTGAGCGTGACTGGTTGTGCGGTGTATCATGTGAATGGTCGGTACCGCAGGAACGGAGAGATCGACGCGGCGGGCCTGCTGGTCTGCCGGGATGTCACGGAGGCGGTGCACACGAGGCGGGCAGAAGTCTCGGGGCGGCTCGGCGGGCTGTTCGCGGTGGCGGCCCAGCCGGATAGTCCGTCAAACCCCATCGGGCCGCAGTGCCTGCAGGGGGGCGGGTGCCGTTTTCAGAGCGAATGCTGGGCGTTTCTGCCCGAGTTTCCGGTCACGGATCTGAGTGGTGACCACCGGGGCCTGCGCTGGCAGTTGCTGGCGTCCGGAATCCGGAGTCTCGCTGACATTCCTGATGCGGTGGAACTGAACGCGAGGCAGCGCACGCAGCGCGAGGCGGTCCGCCGCGGACAGGTGCAGGTTGACGCGGCCGCGCTGCGCGCGTTTCTCTCGCAGCTGCGGTGGCCGCTGGCCTTCCTCGACATCGAGGCGCTTTCCTCGCCGGTGCCGTGGTACGACGGAACTTCGCCATTCGAGGCCTTGCCGGTGCAGTTCTCCGTGCACATTCAGAGGGAGCCAGCGGGGCCCACGGAGCATCATGAATTTCTGGCGGCTGGAGCGGACGACCCACGGCCCGCCCTGTTCCATGCCCTGCGTGAGTGCCTGCCCGCGGAAGGTTCCATCGTGACCTATGATGCGGCGCTGGAGCGCCGCTGCCTGCAGCAGGCCTTCCGCGGGGCAGTGGTTGCCGCAGGCAGGGCCGCATGGGAGGAACGTGTGATTGATCTCATGGATCCCTTCCGGGTCTTTGCCTGGCATCATGCGGCGCAGCATGGCGGGATTTCGCTGAAGCTGGTCTCTGCGGCGCTCACCGGACGATCGTATGATGGTCTGCTGATTCAGGATGGGCTTGCGGCGGCGCGGGCCTTTGCCGCCGCAGCATTCGCAGACCTTCCGGCTGAGGAACGGCAGCGTCTGCGGGAGGCTCTGCGCGATTACTGCCGCATGGATACTCTGGCGATGGCCGGGGTCGTGGACGCACTGGGGAGGGCGGTCGGCGCCGGGGAATAGAGGCCGCTGGAGGTCCGGCCTTTCCGGGGATGGCCGGATGGTGCCGCGAGAGGGATCCAGGGGCGCAGGATCCGACTTCCGGCGGTCATTCCAGCGCGCCGGGATCCGCACAACCGTATGGGAAGAAGTGGCGGAACGCCGAGGGCACCGTGGCATGATCACCGAAATCCCAACCTTGCCAACCGTATGAACCGCCGACAGTTTCTGGGGACGTCCGCCGTCTCCCTTGCCGTTCCCATGATGAGCCATGCCGCCGAAGGAGGTGCCTGTCATGAACTCAGGATCTACCATGCGCATGAAGGGAAGCTCGATGACCTCAATGCGCGGTTCCGGGATCATACC
>JBIICE010000080.1:0-16971 GCA_044239025.1 Verrucomicrobiales bacterium | reverse complement strand
GACGACCTCGCATCCACGCCGGCTGGCCAGCAGGCACTTGCGAAGGAAATCCGCACGAAGCTGGCGAATGGCGATGACTTTGCGACCATAGCCCGGACGTACTCGCGCGACAGCAAGGCGGAAAAAGGGGGCAGCTGGGACTGGGTCGAGGAAAAGGATCTCGCGCCTGCCATGTGGCGCATGGTGGTGCGCCTGCCGGACCGGCGCATCAGCGACGTGGTCAGCTTCGGTGGCAACTACTACATCTTCTGGATCGAGGCCCGGGAAGCCGGCAAGCTCCGCGACAAGGACGAAATCGATGCCGAGATCGAACGCCGACTCATGATGGAACGGAAACGCGAAGCCACGGACAAGTGGATGGAGAAGCTGCGGAAGAAGGCGACCATCATCCGGAACTGAGTCAGCCGGAGCACGGCATGGCCCGGGATACCGAGTGACAGAGAGGCGGCGCGGCGGGCGTTTGGAAAGGGGATGCGCTGCCTGCTGCTGTTTTCCGTTTCGTTGGTCCTTCCAGTGTTTGGGGGAGTATCGTACAACCGGGAGGTCCGGCCCCTGCTCTCGGACCGTTGTTTTGCCTGTCACGGTTTTGATGCGGCGAAGCGCAAGGGGGACCTGCGGCTGGACACGGCCGAGGGAGCCTTGGCGAGGAATTCCGATGGGAGGGCAGCGATCGTGCCGGGGGATCCCGGGGCGAGTCTGCTCTGGGAACGGTTGGTGACGGACGATCCTGACGAGGTGATGCCGCCGCCGGATTCGCACAAGACGGTGAACGAGGCCGAGCGGCAGCTGCTGCGGCGGTGGATCGAGGAAGGGGCTCCGTATGAGAAGCACTGGTCGTTCGAGCCAGTCCGTGCGGCGGAACCGCCGGGGCCGGGGCATCCGGTCGATGTGTTTCTCGGACGGCAGTTCGGTCAGCTCGCGGCGATGCCCGAGGCCGACCGGGCGACCCTGATCCGCCGGGTCAGTTTTGCGCTCACGGGATTGCCACCATCACCGGAGGAAGCCGCGGCCTTTGCCGCGGATGGGGCACCGGACGCCTACGAACGGATGGTCGACCGTTATCTCACGTCGCCCCGGCATGGCGAGGAAATGGCGCGTCACTGGCTTGATGCGGCACGCTACGGGGACACGCACGGCATGCACCTCGACAACGAGCGGCAGATGTGGGCGTACCGCGACTGGGTGGTGCGGGCCTTCAATCAGAATCTGCCCTTCGACCGTTTCACTCATTGGCAGATCGCGGGTGATCTCCTGCCGGAGGAAGGGGAGGACGCCATCATTGCGACCGGGTTCAACCGCTGCAACGTGACCACCGGCGAGGGCGGCTCGATTGATGCCGAACTGATCTTCCGGTATGCGGTCGACCGGGCGGCGACGGTGGCGCAGACGTGGATGGGACTGACGGCTGGCTGTGCCGTGTGCCACGACCACAAGTACGATCCGGTGACGCAGCGCGAATTCTATTCCCTCTATGCCTTCTTCGTGTCGAATGCGGATCCGGCCATGGATGGGAATACTCTGCTGACGGCTCCGGTGGTGAAGGTGAAGACGCCCGATGCGGCGCAGAAGCAGCAGGAATGGCAGCAGCGGGAAGCCGCGATCCGCAGTCAGATGGATGCCGCCATGGCTGCGGTGACTTATGTGGACCCGGCCGAACAGCAGCCGCGTCCCGGGCCAGTGGTGACCAGCCAGCTGTGGTTTGAGGATGGATTTCCTGCGGGAGCGAAATCCGGGTCCAGCGGGCATCCGCTGCAGCTCACTGCAGCTCCGGACCCGGTCTTCAGTGGCAAGGTATCGCTCAAGCGCAGCGGCGCGGCCATGGCCCAGGATTTCTACGAATCGGGTGCCGCGCCCCTGGTGGTGCCGGCGAACGCCAAGGTCTTCCTGATGGTGTATGTTGATCCGGCGGATCCCCCCGAGGAGGTCATGATTCAGTTCTTCAGCGGAGGAACCTGGAAGCACCGCGCCGTCTGGGGCCAGGACATCATTGAATTCGGTGCCCGCGGAACGCCCGAGCGCTTTGTGGCCGGTCCGCTTCCGGAAGCCGGCCGATGGGTCCGCCTCGAGGTGCCTGCGGAGAAGATGGCCATGCCGGCAGGACTTGAGGTGACTGGTTATGCCTTCACGGTGCACGGCGGCACGGCCTGGTTTGATCACATGGGAGCGACCGGCAGCATGGATCCGGTCACGGATCCCGGGTTGTCGTTTGCGGCGTGGCGGCGGTCGATGGCCGGCAAGGACGATCCTGCGGCTCCGGCGGAGTTGCGTTCCGTGATCGGGGGAGGTCCGGATCACGCGTTCGACGCAACGGTGCTGGCATCACTGCAGGCATACTATCTACGGGAAGTCTGCCGGAGCACCGAACCCATCTTCGGGGAGGCGCGCACAGGCCTTGCTGCGGTCCGGAAGGAACGGAGCGATGCCGAGACGGCGCAGCCGTCGACCTTTGTGTACCGCGATCTGGACACGCCGCGCGATGCCTTTGTGATGATCCGTGGGCAGTATGACAAGCCGGGGGAGAAGGTGGAACCGGCCACTCCGGCGGTTCTGCCGCCGCTGCGGAAGCAACGGCCGGATGGCCGGGCCACGCGGCTCGATCTGGCGCGCTGGCTCACCGACCGCAGCCATCCGCTGACGGCGCGGGTCATGGTGAACCGTTTCTGGCAGCAGCTGTTCGGGACTGGCCTGGTGGAGACCAGTCATGATTTCGGAACGCAGGGATCGGTGCCGTCGCATCCCGAACTGCTCGATTGGCTGGCGCTGTGGTGGCAGGATCAGGGCTGGGACACGCGGAAGCTCCTGCGGATGATGGTGACGAGTGCGGCGTTCCGGCGTGAGAGTGCCGCTCCCGCGGATGCCTGGCTCCAGGATCCGGCCAACCGGCTGCTGGCCCGCGGGCCGCGGTTCCGGCTCGATGCCGAGCAATTGCGGGATCAGGCCCTCTTTGCGGGCGGGCTCATGGTTTTGGACATGGGAGGAAAAGGGGTGCGGCCGTATCAGCCGCCCAACATCTGGGAACCGGTCGGCTTCGTCGGGTCGAATACCCGGTTCTATCAGCAGGACACCGGCCC
Organism: Verrucomicrobiales bacterium; assembly: GCA_044239025.1. Classification (GTDB taxonomy): domain Bacteria; phylum Verrucomicrobiota; class Verrucomicrobiia; order Verrucomicrobiales; family V1-33; genus V1-33. The sequence goes on along the minus strand of JBIICE010000080.1, from coordinate 13,900 downwards.
GGCGCTGTACCGCCGCAGCCTTTACACCTTTCTGAAGCGGACGGCTCCGCCGCCCCTCATGGTGAACTTCGATGCGCCCAACCGCGAGCAGTCGTGCAGCCGCCGCGAACGCAGCAATACCCCGCTGCAGGCGCTGCAGCTCATGAATGATGTGCAGTTCTTTGAAGCGGCCCGGGCGCTGGCGGCGCGGACGCTCCGGGACGCTGGGGAAACCGACGAACGCCTCGCTGCCCTGTTCCGGCGCGTCCTCACGAGGAGCCCGCGTACAGAGGAAGTGGCGGTGCTGCGTACCCTGCTGGACAGTCAGAGGCAGGCCTATCACACGGCACCGGCAGAGGCGGACAAGGCGATCCGCTTCGGTGAATCCCCGCCGCCGCAGGGTGTCGAGCCCGCGGAACTGGCGGCATGGACCATGGTGGCGAATGCGGTTCTGAATCTCGACGAAGCGACCAACCGGAACTGACTCATGGACTCACCCATTCTTCAGCACGAACTTCTTCAGACGCGGCGGCAGTTTTTCGGGGGGACGGGTCTGCGGCTGGGGGCGGCCGCGCTCGCCCTGCTCCAGGCGGGCAAGGCATCCGGAGCGTCCGCGGTTCATCCGGCTCTGCCCGGTCTGCCGCACCGCAGAGGCAAAGCGAAGGCCCTGATTTATCTGCACATGAATGGCGGGCCATCCCAGCTGGACACATGGGACTACAAGCCGGGATTGGCGGCCTTCTTTGACAAGGATCTCCCGGAATCCGTGCGGCGCGGCCAGCGGCTCACGACGATGACCAGCGGGCAGGGGAGGTTTCCGGTGGCTCCGTCGAAGTTTGCGTTCCGGCAGCATGGCCAGTGCGGCCGCTGGGTCAGCGAGCTGCTGCCCCACACCGCGAAGATCGTCGACGACATCGCCCTCGTGAAGACTGTGCACACCAATGCCATCAATCACGATCCGGCCTGTACCTTCGTGATGACCGGCAGCGAAGTGCCCGGGAAGGCCAGCATGGGGTCGTGGCTTTCCTACGGACTCGGTGCGGAAACGAGCGATCTGCCAGCCTTTGTGTGCCTCATGCCGAGGTTTCCGGACGGATCGAATGGGCAGGCGCTCTTCAGCCGCATGTGGGGTCCGGGGTTTCTGCCGGGTCGTCATGCCGGGGTGGTGCTGCGGTCGGCGGGCGACGCCGTGCTTTATCTGGACAATCCTCCGGGGGTGCCGGCGACCGGGCGGCGGGCCATGCTGGATGCCGTGGCGGCGCTCAACGCAAAGGGATTCGAGCGCTTCGGCGATCCGGACATTCAGACGCGCATTTCACAGTATGAGATGGCCTACCGGATGCAGAGCAGTGTGCCCGAGCTGACGGATTTTTCGAAGGAATCGCAGGCAGTGCTCGACATGTACGGGCCAGAGGTGAACAAGCCCGGATCGTTCGCGGGTAGCGCCCTGCTGGCGCGGCGCCTGGTCGAGCGCGGCGTCCGGGCGGTGCAGATCATGCACCGCGGCTGGGATTCGCATGGAGATCTGCCGCAGCAGCTGGGAAATCAGTGCCGCGACACCGACCAGGCCTGCGCCGCACTGGTGCAGGACCTCAAGCAGCGGGGCATGCTTGATGACGTGGTCATAGTCTGGGGCGGTGAATTCGGCCGTACCGTCTATTCGCAGGGATCCCTCACGAAGGAGAACTACGGACGGGATCATCACCCCCGGAACTTCTGCATGTGGCTGGCCGGCGGTGGCATCCGCGGCGGCGCGGTGCACGGGGAAACCGACGACTTCAGCTACAGTCCGGTCGCCGATCCGGTGCACATCAATCAGATCAACGCGACCATTCTCGACTGCCTCGGGATCGATCACGAACGCTTCACCTTCAAGTTCCAGGGACTGGACCAGCGGCTCACAGGCGTCGAGTCGGCTCCGGTGATCCGGCAGATTCTGGCATGAGAGAGCGGGAGTCCACGCTTCTCCTCACTGGATTCGAGCCCTTCGGCGGGGACCACCGCAACCCTTCCGGGGAAGCTGCGGCCGCCCTCGAGGGGCATCGGCTGCCGGGCGGTGCCGTCGTCCGTTCTCTGGTGCTGCCGGTGGCGGCCGGACCTGCCTGGGAACTGACCCGGGCGCATATCCGCCGCCTGCGGCCCCGCTGGATTGTGGCCACCGGGGTGGCCCCGCGCGATGCCATCACGCCGGAAGTGCAGGCCGTGAACTGGTGTGACTACCGGATTCCGGACAATGCGGGTGTCGTGCGGCGGGACGTTCCTTCGGTGCCGGGAGCCCGCAAGGTGTTCCGGAGCCGCCTTGATGCGGGATGGCTGGCGGAGCAGATTGTGGCGGCAGGCGTTCCGGCCGCGGTCAGTGATGACGCCGGGCGCTTTGTCTGCAATGATTTCTACTGCCGTCTGCTGCGGCTGACGGGCCGGCGGGGTCATGCGGCGGAGGGACGCTCTGTGTTTGTGCATGTGCCGCGGATTGCGGAGATGGGCGGGGCACCGCCCTTCATGGAGCTGGCGGCCATCCGTGCCGGGCTGCTGGCGCTACTGGTGGCGGTGGTCGCTCCGTGAGCGGCGCAGGCTGGCGCAAGGACCCCGCTCGGCGGATGTGCCTTCCCTTTATCCGTCCCCCGAAATGCAGAACGGCGCTCCGTGTCAGGGAGCGCCGTTGCTGTGGCGGAAACTGTTCCGTGGGGAGAAGCCTCAGGCTTCGATGCGGAAGAAGTTCTGCTGATGGACGTCGTTGTTGAGGCGAAGCTTCGATTCCACTTTGCGGAGGGAAGCGGCGTCGGCTTCAATGATGTAATTCACGAAGTAGCCGTCCGTGAGCTTCTTGCTGCCGTACGGGAACTTCTTTTTGCCGAGATGATCGATCTGCTCGAGGCGGGCGCCTTCGAGTTCCATATCGCGGCCGATTTTGCTCACGATGGTGTCGACGGTGTCCTCTTTGCCACGGGTATCGAGGACGATCAGGCCTTCATACTTGCGCTTCATTTCCGGAGTCGAATGGAGGTTTCGAGCCCTTTTGGGGCGTGCGGGTGGGTTTGTTTTCAGATACGTTAAAGTGGTTCATCGCGGCTGGAAGTCCGCGAAGGGCCGCCATCATGACAGCGTCGGCGGCATTCTCAAGCGATTTATCCACGGCCGGTTTTTCCTCCGGGAGGAACTTTCCGAGGACGTGATCGCTGAGCGTGGCGAACTGCGGGGCCCCGACTCCGAAGCGCAGCCGGGGGAACTCCTGAGTCCCGAGGCAGCCGATCACCGATTTCAGCCCATTCTGACCTCCCGCCGAGCCGGAGAGGCGGAGGCGCAGGCGGCCGAGCGCGAGGGAGACGTCGTCGCAGACGACCAGAACCTCGGTGGGTTCGAGACGGAAGAAGCGGCAGACGGCGGCGACCGCGACGCCGCTCAGATTCATGAAGGTCTGGGGTTTGAGGAGCAGCAGGGAACCGGAGCGCGCGAGGTGGCCATCGAAGCGTTTTTCCACGGACCATGGGGCCCCGAGACGGGCAGCGACCCGGTCGAGGATCATGAAGCCCGCGTTGTGGCGTGTCTGTTCGTATTCCCGTCCGGGATTTCCGAGACCGGCGATGAGGCGGATGGCGGTGGGTTCCTTCAAGCGGGGGCGTGGGATGGGTTGCTCCGGGAAGCCATCAGCGCTGCTGGCGGGACTGTTCGCGCATCCATTCCTTGAGGCGTTCCTGGAGGGTTTCCGGGTGGCGGGCATTGAGCATGGCGTCGTCCATGCTGAGGTGACCGCTGGTGGCGAGGTGGAGGAGGCTGTCGTCCATGGTGTGCATGCCCGAGGAGGATCCGACCTGCATGAGACTGAAGACCTGTTCGAAGCGGTGATCGCGGATGGCGCTCTGGACGCCGCTGTTCACCGTGAGCACTTCCGAGGCCATGACCCTGCCGGGCGCATCGGACCGGGGGAGCAGCCGCTGGGAGACGATGCCGACGAGGGCGCCGGCGAGCTGCGTGATGATCTGCGGCTGCTGCTGGGCCGGGAAGATGTCCACAATCCGGTCGAGGGCTCCAGTGGCGCTGCGGGTGTGCAGGGTACTGATGACGAGGTGCCCGGTCTCGGCGGCGGTGAGGGCGGCGGCGACACTGTCCTGGTCGCGCATTTCCGAGACGATGAGAACATCGACGTCCTGACGCAGTGCCGCGCGGAGGGCCGCGGGAAAGGAATGAGTGTCCTGGCCGATCTGACGCTGTTTGATGAGGCCGAACTGATGTTCAAAAGTGTATTCGATGGGATCCTCCACGGTGATGACCATCGCGGAACGCGTTTCGAGAATGCGCCGGGTCATCGCTGCCAGAGTGGTTGTCTTGCCGCTTCCAGTCATGCCCGTGATGAGGACAAGCCCCTGAGTGGCCTGGCAGAAATCCGCGACGGTGGGCGAATGGCCGAGTTCATTGAGTTCCGGAGGGACATCCGGGATGTAGCGGAAGGCCGCTTCCACATGACCGCGGGCGAAGTGGGCATTGCCGCGGAAGCGCCCGACGCTTTCGACGGCGAGGGCGAAATCGAGTTCCCAGTCCTTCTCCAGCTTCGCGCGCTGGGCATCGGTGAGCACAGCCATGATCAGCTCCCGTACCTGGCGGCCATCGAGGTCGAATTCCTCCAGCGGTGTGAGTTGTCCATTCACGCGGGCCGCGGGCGGCGCGCCGGCGGCAAGATGAAGGTCGGAGCCGCCCGCTTCGCGTGTGGCAGCAAGATAATCCAGAATGTCGCGGGCCATGGCTGTGAGGGGAGGGAGTTTGTATGCGGCTCAGCTCACGCCACGGAGGGCGCGGTTGAATTCGAAGGCGTTGCCCGAGTAGGACAGGGCGGTTTCGTAGTCGACGGTGCCAGCCTCGCAGGCCGCCACGAGAGCGCTCAGGAAGGAACGGTTGGCTGGTTCGTCACTGCGTTTCAGGTGGTCGGAGATCGCGGGCAGGTCCATGGCGCGGATCCAGTCGCGCACCGCCCCGTTCACTTCAAGGTGCTCACAGATGAGGGCAACTCCGGTGCCGTCGGCCCGTGGCAGCAGCCGCTGGCTGAGCACGCCGATCATCTGGTGCGAGAGGAGAGAAAGCATGACCTGGCGGTCGGCTGGCGGCACGAGATTGGCGAGACGGTCGAGAGATTCCGTGACATTCGGGCTATGCAGCGTCGAGATGACAAGGTGTCCGGTTTCGGCCGCCTGGAGACAGGTCACGGCGGAATCGCCGTCGCGGATTTCGCCAAGGAAGATGACATCGGGAGCCTGGCGCAGGGCTTTCTGCAGTCCGGTGGCGTAGTCCGGAGTGTCCAGTCCGACTTCACGCTGGGTAAAGAAGGCAAGGCGGTCCGCAAAAAGGTATTCGATGGGGTCTTCGATCGTCACGATGTGCCCCTGACGGCTGGAAGCGAGCAGGTCGAGGCAACTGGCGACGGATGTGCTCTTGCCGCATCCGGTTGGTCCGGTCACGAGCACGAGCCCGGAGCGGCGGCTCAGCCATCCGGCAATCAGTTCAAGCGGAAGACCGAGAGAATCGAGGGTAGTGACCTGGGTGCGGATCTGGCGGAGGACCGCTCCGAGTTTTCCCATGCGGCGGTGCAGGTTGACGCGGAACCGCGTGCCATCGGTGGCATACCAGGCGGCATCTCGGTCGAGCAACTGGGACGGATCCGCCTTGCAGGCGTGGCAGAGGGATTCCATGTCGGCTGCGCTCACGGTGGGTTCCTCCGGCTCGTGGAACGCTCCATTGACCTTGAGCCGGGCGCGGTGTCCCTCGGCAAGGTAGAGGTCGGAGGCTCCCCAGTGACGGGCGAGGGCGGCGAGGGATTCCAGAAGGGGTGTGACCATGTGACCTTGGGGAGGGAAGCGGGTTTCCACGGCCGAGGCAAACTGAAAAAGGACGGCCCCTCAGGGAACCGCGAGAATATTCCGGAGGGTCTGCGATAGAGGCAGGGGTTCCGGTGGCGGCCCCGCAGGCCATGGGGTGGCGGCGATCACTTCCAGCATGCGGATTTCATGTCCAAGGTGGGCAAGCTCATCGATGTTCCAGATTCCAGCGACGAGGTACCATCCCCGCGGCCACGAGGTGGCCTGGTTTCCGGGGATCTGCAGGGTGATCTGCTGCGTGCTGCCCGGTTGTCCCGCGAGCACCACCGTCCGCTCATCCGGCCGCCATGCGAAGGCACGGCTCCAGTGACCGGAGGCCTCGGTCGGAGCGAGCGGTACGCGGTATTCGCCGATTTCAACGAGCCCGCACCACGTCATGGGAGCATCCGGAGAAAGCGCGGCGGTTTCCGGCTGTGACTGCAGAGCACGGTCGAGAAAAGCCCGGCGTTCCGCGGTGGTGGGAAGGGAGGATTCGTCGGGTCCACGCAGCGTCCGCCAACCGGTGAGCAGAGAGGCATGGAGCGTGAATCCGCAGATGGCGGCCGCGGTGACCGTCAGCCCGGCAACTCCGGTCGCCTCGACATCTTCCGCCGCGCGGTCGGTGACCCGTCCCTCCAGCCAACCCGCAAGATGAGACAGGGCAAGGAATCCAAGGGAGGCAGCGCACCATTCGGTCATCGTCCAGAGGCGACGGCCGAGCGCCCCGCTGGTCAGACCGTCCATGACCGCAGTTCCGGCGATCAGGCAGAGGAGCAGGGCAGCCCAGCGCTGCGTGGGGCGCTTGCCCGTGGCGAGCGCGCCCACGGCGGCAGCAGCAAGCCACCACTCCGGAGGAAGGTACTGCGAAAGCCAGCCAGCCACGGGCAGCAGCAGCAAGGCGGCCTGCCTGGGCATTGTGAGCTGGTCCCGCGGGCGCAAGGCCAGCGCCAGCCCGAGACCGGTCAGGCCGAGCACGAGAACCGGATCTCCAGGTTCAAACCGCGCGTGGAACCGGGCGATTCCCTCATTCACGAGGCGGAGCCAGCGCCCAGGGTCGCGGCGCACCTCTGCACCGAAGCGCCGGCCATAGAAAACCGCCCGAGCCCTGAGGTCGCCCGGAGCGAGTCCGGCGGCGAGGGCTTCCGTTTCCAGTTCCGGTCCGTAGCGCCCGGATGGCGACACGGTGGCATAAAGCATCAGGGAGCTATTGATGGAAATCGAGCCGACGCCCCACACCATTTTCTGCCGGACAATCCATGGGAGCAGTACGACCGTGGCTCCCGCGGCAACGAGGGCACCACGCTGCAGAAACTGCGGCCACCGTCGGGCACCACCGGCGCACACGATGCCGAGCAGCGGAATGGACAGGAGGGTGAAGGGGCAGATGAGGCAGCCGATGCCATGCAGCACACCACCCCAGAAGAGATCGGAGCGCGCTCCTCGGCCGGCACCGCGCCACAGCAGACAGGTTCCCGCAATCACCGCCAGCATCGCGGGAACCTCACTCATGGGAAGCGGCAGCAGGCCCAGTTGGTTGGTGCTGAGCGACAGCATGGCCACAGTGGCCACGGCGGTGGCCGTGCCCGCAATCCTCAGCATGACCGTTCCGGCGAGGGCGGCAGCCGCGGCTCCGGCGACAACATTGAGAAGACGCGCCGAAAAGATCCAGTCCCAACCAGGCAGGGCCGTGCCCGCCAGCAGCACCGCATAGAGGGGACGCTGCCCCGCAAATTCTCCCGCGAGGCCCTCGCCCCGCAGCAGCGCGCGTCCCGTTTCCAGCCAGCCTACGCAGTCGCTGTAAGGCATGCCCTTCACCATCATGAATGGATCGCTCCAGTCGCGCCGCATCCACGCAACCGCTCCCCGGAGGAGCAGAGACAGCAGAAGCATGACGGCAAACCAGCGCTGCGGCTGCCGCACCGGCTCTCCCGTCACGGTGAAACGTGCGGCCCTTGCAAGGAGCCAGAGGGCCACAAGGGGGGCCCAGAGCAGCACCGGAGAGAGCGGAGCCGCGGTACGAAGCACGTAATTCCTGCCATTGCGGCGCGGGTCGGAATCATCGGTCGCGGCCAGCGTCAGGGAATTCCCGCTCGTGCTGAACCGCCCACCCCCATGCTGTTCGACATCGCGCGAACCTGACCTCCGGTGCAGGGCGACGCCGTTTTCAAAGACGCCGGCATGCCCTGCGGTGATGGGCCCGCGCCATTCCTTGGGAATCGGCAGCTTCCATCCCTTGCCCACAGAGGTGACCGAGCTTCCCCGCAGATCGAGCACAATGTCACTGCGGGCTCCCAAACCAGTGAGGCCGCGGATCGCCAGAAGCAGCCACGCCGCAGCCAGCACAGGCAAGGCTGCACGGGCGAAGGTCGGGCCAGACTGCGGAAGGGCAGGATTCATCCGGGATGGCGCGGGTAACATGTGAGAAAAGCCCCCGCCAGCTCAATTCCGCCGCGAGGTGTCTTCATCCGGTCGAGCTTCCGTACTGCCCCGGTACCGATAGACGCGCCGCTCATAGGGGGCATCGTGACCCGGGTAGATCTGCAGCAGGGAAAAGACGGCGGGATCCTCGATGACCTTCATGATCCCTGGCTTGAGCTGACGTGCCATCGGTGCGGAGCCAATGTGGATGAACAGCGGGACGCCGGATTCATCCGCAGTATCGAGCCAGCGCTGCAGCATGACCGGATCGTCTTCCAGTTCCCAGGCAGCCGGGTCGTAGGCCTGTGTATTCATGAGAACGGCCAGTGTGATCACTTCGTCGATTCCCGGGTGCGAAGGCTGGGTGATCTCCCTCGTCAGCTGCGTTCCCTCGCGCATGGCTTCGATGGGAAACTGCCGCAGCGCCGTGGTCGCCGGTGCCATGAGGAGACCGAGGGCCGCAAGCAGTGCGGAAGCCGGCTCATTCCGTCCGCGGGCCAGCCAGAGGATGCCGCCGCTGCTCAGCAGGAGCCATCCCGGAAAACCCGGGAGCGTGTACCATGAACAGAAGAATCCTCCGGTCACGGCGGCCTGCGCGAGGATCAGGAGGGGAAAGAGCAGCAGCGCCGGCAGCAGGGCCCGGCCCCACCTTCCCATGCACCACCACCAGCAGACCCCGGCAACCGGCAGAGAGAACATCAGCACCGCAGCAGGCCAGAACAGCAGGGGATGCGTGGCGAGGTGCTTCTCCCAGGCGAAGCACAGCGGACTGGCAGCGTCCCATGCATGCCACGGAATGCCCGTGGTGACCAACGAAAGGGCGTCTCCGTACCATGAGGCGGGCATTGGTCCCTGCATGCGCGCCGATCGCAGATAGACCATCAGTGGTTCCAGGCAGGGCAGCAGCCAAATCGCGGAAAGGACCGCTCCGGTCACCGATGCCGTCAGCCAGCGGCCGGTCTGCTGCCAGCGCCACGGGGTCGGGCCGGCCGCCCAGACAAGGACCAGAGCCGCCGCGTTCAGCACTGCCAGCAGCGGAACGCTTCCGGGATATGACCATACCATGAGAAACTGTGCGGTGCCGCACCCCAGCCACCATTTCCATGAGCCCCTCTGCACGGCCCGCACAAGGGCACCCAGGGTCAGGGGAACCAGCAGCAGCAGCAGACCATAACCGCGGGCCTCACTGCCATAGCGCACAAACCAGGGGTGCAGCGACATCAGAACGACAGCCACCGCACCCAGGGAGGGTCGTCCCAGCACGGCGCAGAACCAGGCAAGGGCCGCCAGCGAAAGCAGCCCGGCCACGAAAACCGGAAGCCGCAGCGCCCGCTCGTCAAAGTAGAATCCGGTGGCGTCGTCCGACTTCCGAGCCAGAGCCGCATGACTGGCCCTCGCCAGCAGGCTGTGGAGCGGATGATTGTTCGGATCACGGTAGCGGAAGGCCGACTCAAACCACGAGACCCCGCGGAAATACAGACCGTCCGCTTCATTCCTCACGTACTGACCGACCACGCTCTTGCGCACCGTGGCGTCTTCATCGCCCCACAGGCTGAGATCAAGCCGCCGTGCATTCATGATCCCGCTGTAGAGCATGGCCGCGAGCGTCACCCGCCAGAGCAGACGACCGGGCGCCGCAGGCCCGGGCTCGGCTGGCGCGGTCGGCGGAAGTGGTCTTCCGAGCCAGCGGGAGGCCAGCAGAAGCCCCAGCGCGGCGACCGCGCCGCCTGCAGCGGCGCGCGGAACCCAGTAGACCACATAATCTCTGGTGGAAGCGACGGATCCCTCGGCCCGGGCGGCCACCACGCGTTTCTCGGCGCTGCCCGACTTCCAGTCCCGTTCCGCCAGCCAGACGAGAACCATCAGGGGAACGAGCACGGCGGCGGCAAACCGCCGGGGCGCACCTGCCGGAAACATCACGTTCAGGAAGGAATTCAGTCTCTGCGCACGTCGCATGGGTGCATGACCTTGGGCTTGCAGGCCGGGAATCCGTCGGGGTCAGAGCGTGCCGAAATAGCGGTCGCCGGCGTCGCCCAGCCCGGGGGAGATGAATGCGGAGGACGTGAGTCCATCGTCCAGCGAGGCAGTGAAAATGGGAATGTCGGGATGGTCGGAGCTGAGCTGGCGGACGCCCTCCGGCGCGGCAATGATGCAAAGAAAACGGACACTCCGCGCGCCGGCCGCGCGGACGCCGCGCACGGCTTCCGACGCGCTGTGACCGGTCGCGAGCATGGGATCAAGGACGAAGACTTCGCAGTCGGCAAGGTCACGCGGAAAGCGGGCGTAGTACTTTTCGGGCCGATGGGTTTCCTCATTCCTCGCCAGTCCGATGTGACCAACCAGTGCTTCGGGCAGCACGTCGAGAAATCCCCGGAGCATGCCCAGTCCCGCCCGCAGAACCGGCACCGCCACCACGGGGCGGGCAATCACCCGGCAGGCCGCCGCCGCCAGCGGTGTCTGCACTTCCTGCGTCCTCGTTTCCAGTCCCCGCATCGCTTCCATGGCGATCAGCTGCGCGAGCTGGTGCACCGCTTCGCGGAAGGCACGGTGCGGCGTGGAGCCGCTGCGCAGCACGGCGAGGCGGTCGTGGGCCACAGGATGGTCGAGCAGCTGAAAATTCATGGTCTCATCCTGAACGCCCCCGTCTCACGCTGCAACACAAGGAAGCCCTTCTCCGCAGACCCCGGACACGGCAGGCAGCAATGTGAAGTCAAGTCCTTCCACGGTCAGACCGGGGCCGAAGGCGAGCGTGTGTCCTGCCACCGGGTCCGCACGGCCACGCGACGCGAGCAGGCGCGCCAGCACGAACATGACGGAAGCCGAAGACATGTTCCCGAAATCCCGCAGCACGTCCCGCGATGCCTCCATCTGTCCCTCCGTCAGGCCAAAGGCGTCCTGAATGGCATCGAGAATCAGTTTCCCCCCGGGATGGACCGCCCAGACATCGTCCGGACCAGCCGCGGCACAACCCCCGGCAAGGTCGGGCTGACGTCGGATGGCCTGCCGGATCTTCGCGGGAACCCGCGCATCCAGGGTCATCGCAAATCCCTGATCCTCGACCATCCACGACATCCGATCCGCGTCCTCCAGGCTCAGGGCCGACCACGCCTCGTCGAGCCGGATCCCTGATTCCTGCGAGGAAATCAGCGAGGCCGCGGCCCCGTCGGCGAAAAGGCAGTACGATACGAGCCGGTCGACGGCTGTGGTCTGCTGAAGGTGCAGACTGCAGAGTTCCACATTCACCATGAGCACGCGCGCGTCCGGATCGGCCAGCACGGTTTCCCGGGCCTGCCGGAGCGCCGTCATGGCCGCATAGCATCCCATGAAGCCAATGACCGTCCGCTTCACGCGCGGGGAAAGCCCGAAAGCCTTCACAAGGTCAATGTCGATGCCCGGTGCATAAAAACCTGTGCAGGTCGTCACAATCAGATGCGTGATGCCGCCGATTCCCTCGGTCTGTTCCGTCAGCGAACGCACGGCGGCCTCGGCCAGCCGCGGGGCCTCCCTCCGGTAAAGCTCCATGCGCGCGCCCGTGGAAGGGAATCCCCCGTATTCGTAGAACGCTCCGGAGCCCGCCGGCCCGAGCGGGTGCTCCAGCACGGAAAAACGGCGGTCGATACGCGACTGCAGGGCGATCTGCCGTACCTTGGCGGCCAGTTCAGCCCCGGGAATCCAGTAAGGAAGGGATTCGATGAATTCACGATGCCTCTCATGGGGAGGCACGGCGGTGGCAACGGCATTGAGGTGAGCGGACATCGGAAGGGCCACGGTACGGACGCGGAGGACTCAGCATCGCACAGCAGAACGAAAAATGCAGCGGCGAACCGCTGCATTTTCGTTTTGGTGATCAGAGGGTGAACCCGGGCTTACTCGGTCGTCCAGGAATTCACGTTGTCCTTCCAGGTCGAGGGGTCGCGGTCCTTGCCGGCCGACCAGATGAGGACCCGCTTGCGGAGCTTGGAACGACCCGGCCCGCGGTCTTCGGTGTTCGGATTGTCGAGCTCGTTGTCATAGTTCGCGTCGATCCGCATCTGATAGGGGTTGCCCCATGGATCGAGGATCGCGTAGTTGTTCTCCTCGTTCACCAGTCCATCGACCTGACGGCCGTTCTGGGTCTTGGCGGCCTTCATGTCGCCGATGAAGTCGATGCTCCGGGAATTCTGTGTCGGGTCCTTGCCGAGCAGCACCGTCACGATGCCTTCCGCACCGGAAGTGTCGGTGTCGACGTCCTGATTGCTGGCGCCGCCGGAGGTCGGCATGGGAAATCGGGTGAAGTCGCGGTAGAATCCTTCCACGGCATTCACGAGCGCCATCTGCGTCGCCAGCGTGCCCTTGGTACGGGCCTTGTCCATGACGAAACCGTAGGCACTGAAAGAGCCCGCCACCAGCAGCGCAATGATGGCCACGACAACGAGAAGTTCAATGAGGGTGAAACCCGCGGAGGCGCGGAGGCGGAACGGAGGAGTGCGTTTCATGAGTGCAGAAAAATGGCGGTTTTGCAGAGATTCCCGGGGAAGTGAACCGGAAATATCAGGGGCCGACTGAAAAAACAATGAGTTTGTCGCGCAATTCCTGACCGTACGGAACCGGTGTCAGCTCTGCGCCAGGAATCCATCATGGATTTCAGCCGAGCAGGCGGTCGCGCTCCAGTTTGAGCCCCATCTTCCGGTAGAGCGTGGCAATGGACACACCAAGCATCGCAGCAGTCTTTTCCCGAGAGCCCTGATTGTAGCGCAGCGTTTCGCGGATGAAGGCGCGTTCCTGCTTCTTGATGAAGTCAGCGAGCCGCGTCCCCACGGGAAGCGCCGTTTTCGCCCGCGCCCCCTCGTCTTCCACCGCCTCGACCTTCTGGAAAATCTTCGGAGGCAGGTCGGCTGGACGGATCCGCTCGCCCTCGGCAAGGGTGCAGGCCCGTTCGATGGCGTTCTCCAGCTCCCCGACATTCCCCGGCCAGGCGTAGTCGCTCAGCATCTGCAGGGCAAAGCGATCCATTTCCCTGGCGGGACTTCCCGTGGATTGCGCGTAGCGCCGCAGGAAATGACCCACGAGCAGCGGGATGTCCTCGCGGCGGTTCCGCAGGGGAGGCAGAGTGATCGGAATCACGGAAATCCGGTAGTACAGGTCCTCGCGGAAGCGGGCCTCGCGCACCAACTGCTCCAGTGGGACACTAGACGTGGCCACGAGACGGAACCCGGTGCCCGGAGCCTGGGGGCCCTGCAGCTTCCGCCCCGTATATTCCTCCAGCCACGAATCCAGCTGCGACTGCAGCCGGATCGGAAGTACATTGATTTCCTCCAGAACCACGGTTCCTCCTTCGGCCCGGCTGAAGATGCTCCGGCCGCCACCCGTCCCGAACAGTTCCTGTTCCAGCAGTTCGCCCGGAAGCCCCGCGCAGTGCAGCACCTTGAACGGGGCCGCACGCCGTTTGCTCATGTTGTGCAGCGCCCGCGCCACCAGCTGCTTGCCACTCCCGAATTCCCCTTCCAGCAGCACCGGACTGTCCTTGTCCGCCACCCGTGCCGCCAGTTCCAGCATCCCCCGGATCTGCGGACTGTCCCCGATGAATTCCATCCCGATCCCGCCTGGCTCGCCGGATTCCGTACCCACCGCTTCCCCGCCAGCCACCCGCTCCCGTTCCAAGGCCTTCGCGATGATCCGCT
>JBIICE010000079.1:0-16997 GCA_044239025.1 Verrucomicrobiales bacterium | reverse complement strand
CCGGCGAGGTTCGAGATGCGGCCCGTGATTTTGAGCCATGTGATCACGGCGCAGATGGCTGCGGCGGTAGTGCTGGCAGCGATCCGGACGGCGGGGGCAGGCATTTTATCCGCGGGCATGGCGTGGTGCGGGGATGGGGGGGAATTCCGGTCGGCAGAAAAAGGGCCGGGACCTGCCGTGGTGGGGCGGATCCCGGCCTTGATCAGGCGATTGCCGGCGGGCAGTTCACGAAGCGATCACGTCGCGGTGGAAAGCCTTCCAGTCGTCGAGGTTGTTGAGGTTGACGGCATCCTTGATGGATCCGGTGTCCTCGATATTGTTTTCGGAGAGGATGGCTTTGCGGGTGGCGTCGTCGTGGATGTACCCGGCGATGGCGGCATTGAGTTTGCGGACGGCTTCGGCGTCGAGGTGGCCGCCTTTTTTCTGGAGGATCCAGACTTCGAGTTCCGGGTAGCTGGGTTTGCGGTCGCGGATGAACGCGAGGAAGTCCTCGCGGTCGATGCCGAGGCCATCGAGGACCATCTGATCGTAGCCCTTGCCGCAGGCCGGGTAGTCGTCATGCAGCTTTCCGGCGGCACCGAGGCTGGCTTTCTGCCAGAGGCGGGGGAGGTGCAGGACGCCGATGGGGCCGGCGATGCCCGAGGAGATGACAGGAATGAGTTTCATGGATTGAAGAGAGGAGTTGCTTGGAGGGGAGCGGAATCGCTCCCGGGGTGGTTCATACAGTTGGGGAGTGGGGGAACGCAAGTTCGGGACCGCGGGAAAATGGCAGGGGTTTCCCTTTTTGTTTCGGGTGGGTTGTGCGTGCGTGGGGGGTGGACAGCAACGAGACAGAACCGGCGGTGGAGATCTGCGACCTGCGCGTGGACTACGGCGATTTTGTGGCGGTGAACGACGTGAGTCTGCGGGTGAGGGCGGGAGAGATCTGCGGTCTGGTGGGGCCCAACGGGGCAGGGAAGACGAGTACGTTCCGGGTCCTCGCGACCCTGCTGCATCCGACGTACGGGGAAGTGCGCATTGCCGGGCATGACCTGTTCGAGGAAGCCGGGGTGGCCCGGAAGCAGCTGGGGTACATGCCCGATTTTGCGCCGGTGCCATCCGATCTGAAGGCGTGGGAATTTCTGGATCTTTTTGCGCATGCGCATGGGTGGCGGGACGGGAGAGAGCGGCGCGGGCGGGTTGCCGAGTGCCTTGAGGAAGTGCATCTGACAGAGAAGCGCGAGGCGTGGTGCCGGTCGCTTTCGCGTGGGCAGATGCAGCGCTTGTGTCTCGCGAAGACGCTGCTGCATGGGCCGCGCGTGATGATACTGGATGAGCCGGCCAGCGGGATGGATCCGCTGTCGCGGCGGGATCTGCGGAGGACGCTGCAGTCGCTCGCGGCGCGCGGGGTGGCCGTGATTGTCAGTTCGCACATTCTGAGTGAGCTTGCCGACATGTGCAGCAGTCTCTGTGTGATGCATGGCGGCAGGGTGCTGGCGTCCGGTTCCGTGGAGTCCGTGCGGCGCGAACTCGGGGGTGGGGTGCGGTTGCTGCAGGTGGGCGTGCGGGAAGGGGAAGAGGAACGGGTGGTGGCCGTGCTGCGCGGGCACCCGCTGGTGGAGTCGCACGAGGTGCGGGATCGCGGACGGGTGCTGCTGAGGTTTCTGGGGGCGGGGGAAGATCAGACCGTGCTGCTGGGGCTGCTGCTGGGGGAAGGGATCGGGGTGAGGAGTCTCGAGGAAGAGCCATCCGGGTTTGAGGAAATGCTGGTGAGAATTGCGGGCGGGGAAAGGGGGGCGGCATGAATGCAGGGGATCGCGGTGCGGCGGAAGACCGGCAGCCGCCGGCGGTGTGGCAGCTGTGGGCCAATCCGATATTTCTGCGGTACTGCCGGGCCCGGCTGCGGGCGTCGGCGCTGGGGGTGTCCGTGCTGATCACCGTGGTGCTGGCGGCCTTCAGTTTTCTGTTCATGCCGCTGGTGTTCGAGCGGGTGGAGGAGGGGAAGATCCGGAGTTATGCCGAGCTTCAGAAATATGTGGCGCGCAATCCGCGGCAGCTGATGGAGCCAGTGGTGCAGGCCGTGCTGCAGAATCCTCCGCGCCTGCAGACGCCGCAGATGTACGAGCGCATGGCATTGCTGCCGCTGCTGGTGCTGCAGGGGATCATTCTTTTCGTGCTGGGGACGGGGCAGGTGGCCGGGGGCATGACCGCCGAGGCCGATGAAGGCATGGTGGATTACGGCAGGCTGACGCCGATGCGGCCGGTGGCGAAGGCGCTGGGCTATCTGTTGGGACTGCCCGTGCGGGAGTATGTGATGTTTGCGGCCACGCTGCCGTTCACGGTGCTGGCGGTCTGGCGTGGCGGGGTGGCATTCCGGGACTGGGGACCGGTGGCGCTTGTTTTTGGAACATCGGTGGTGCTGTATCATCTGACCGGGCTGGTGGCGGGGACCGTGCTGCGGAACCGGCGTTGGTCATTTCTGCTCGCGATGGGTCTGGTGTTTCTGCTGTACAGTCTGGTGCCGCAGGGGGCGAGGTTCGGTTTGCCGTTTCTGCGTTATGTGACGCTCTGGCCGGTGGCGATGGAGCATGCGGCGATGTTTCCGCGGGATCAGGTCGAGGCGTGGCGGCTGGCGTCCGGGCATACCCCGGGGGCCGGGGTGCCATTTTTCGGGATGGTCTTCCATCCGCTCGCTTTCACTCTGCTGGTGCAGGGATCGCTGATCGTGACCTTGTTTGTGATGGTGTGGCGCAAGTGGGTGCGGGCCGAGGCTCATCTGCTGAGCAAGCCCGGGGCGGCGGCTTTGTTTGTGTGGATTCACAGCCTTGTGATTGGGAATGCGCTGCCGCTGGTGGGGACTGACGCCCTGTTTCCCTCGTCGGGATTCAAGCGGTACATCGTGCGGCAGCTGTGGCGGCCGAAGATCGACGAGGCCGTGGTGATGTGTTCGTTCTACGGAGTTCTGACCCTTGTGGTCGTGCTGCTGCTGGTGATCATGATGACGCCCAGCGGGGACAGTCAGGCGAGGGGCGTGCGGCGTGCCGAGAAAGTGGGTGCGAAGCGTGCCGCATGGCTGGCCGACGAGAGTTCCGCCTTTCCGTGGGTGGTGTTTCTGGTCGTGACGGGGGCGGTGGCGTGGGCCTGGTTCACGAGGGCGCTGATGGGGTCGCGCTGGTTTGGCGGCGATCCCGGCTGGGAGGTGGGGCTGTGGTATGGGGCGGTGCTGGCGGTGACGCTGCTGCCGTTTCATGCGCTGCTGGAGTCGAGGGGGTCGCGCTGGCCATTTCTGGGGACGGTTTTCATGGGGGTGGTGCCGGTGCTGGCGGCCTTGGTGCTGGCGGCGTCCGCGCGGCGGGAGCCGCCGCTGCGGGCGGTGTGGGTGGCCGGGGCTTCGCCGCTGGGGATGGCCGCCTGTGCGGTCGAGCATGCTTCCGGGGAACTGGGGCGGCGGCGGGCCGGGCGGCTGCATGGGGCGGCGGAGGGGTCGCTGCGGATCTGGCTGGTGGTGCATGGGATTCTGGCGGTGCCGGCCGTGCGGGGACTGCAGCGGCACTGGCGGCGGCGGAGAGCCAAAGGAACCGGCTGAGGGCTCCGCGGTGTCCGTGCGTTTTCCTTTTGCCAGCGGGGTCAGGGGCGGCATGGTGGGCGGCTTTCCCTGATTCTCCCGCAACATGAGCCAGCCAGCCACTCCGAAGACGACGTCCGCCATCACTCCGCAGCGCAGCGAGGATTTTCCGGAATGGTATCAGCAGGTGATCCGGGCTGCCGACATGGCCGAGAACTCCGAAGTGCGTGGCTGCATGGTGATCAAGCCATGGGGCTATGGGATCTGGGAGAACATTCAGCAGCAGCTTGACCGCATGTTCAAGGAGACCGGGCATGTGAATGCCTATTTTCCGCTGCTGATTCCGCTGAGCTATCTGGAGAAGGAAGCGGCGCACGTGGAAGGTTTTGCCAAGGAATGCGCCGTGGTCACGCATCATCGTCTCGAGTCTCAGAAGCAGCCCGACGGGACGACGAAGATGGTGCCGACGGGGGAACTGAGCGAGCCGTACGTCATCCGGCCGACGTCCGAGACGATCATTGGTGCGGCCTTTGCGCGGTGGGTGGAGAGCTACCGGGATCTGCCATTGCTGATCAATCAGTGGGCCAATGTGATGCGGTGGGAAATGCGGCCGCGGATTTTCCTGCGGACGGCGGAGTTTCTCTGGCAGGAAGGTCATACGGCGCACGAGACCAAAGACGAAGCGCTCGAGGAGACCGAGAAGATGCTGAACGTGTACGAGACCTTTGTGCGCGATCACCTTGCGATTCCGGTGATCCGCGGGGAGAAGAGCGAGCGGGAGCGGTTTCCGGGGGCGGACATTACCCTGTGCATTGAAGCCATGGTGCAGGACCGGAAGGCGATTCAGGCCGGGACCAGTCACTTTCTGGGGCAGCATTTCAGCAAGGCAGCGAACATTCAGTTCACGGGTCGCAGCGGTGGGCGCGAGTATGCGTGGACGACGAGTTGGGGGGTGAGCACGCGACTGATCGGGACCCTGATCATGGCGCACAGCGATGATGACGGTCTGGTGCTGCCGCCGCGGGTGGCTCCGGTGCAGATTGTGATTCTGCCGGTGACACCGAAGGAAGAGACGAAGCAGGCCGTGCTGGACGCGTGTCAGGCACTGGCGGCGGGACTGCGGGCGCAGACGTGGTGTGGAGAACCGCTGCGCGTGCAGGTGGACGGGCGGGATCTGCCTGGTGGGACCAAGAACTGGGAATGGATCAAGAAAGGCGTGCCGGTGCGGGTGGAGATTGGGCCGCGGGATCTGGAGAAGGGCAGTGTGGCAGTGGCGCGTCGGGATCGGGGCCTCAAGGAGAAGGAATTTGTGGGCACCGCCGAGTTTTCCGCCGGAGCGTCCGCGTTGCTGGCCTCCGTGCAGCAGGGTTTGCTGGAGCGGGCCACGGCATTCCGGGATGAGAACATGGTGTGCGTCGACAGCCTTGAGGCATTCGAGGCCTTCTTCACGGCGGCCAATCCCGAGAAGCCCGGGATTCACGGTGGTTTTGCCCTGTGTCACTGGGCGGGGTCGGCTGAGGATGAGGAACGGATTCAGAAGCAGTATGGGGTGACCATGCGCTGCATTCCGTTCGGTGATGAATACCGCGGGGAAGGCGAGTGTTTTCTGACCGGCAAGCCGTCATCGCGCCGCGTGATCTTTGCCAAAGCCTACTGATGCTGCGTCATGAGCGAGCCTGCCGATGACGCCGTGCCCGAGGGGCCTTCCGACATTGAATTGCGCAGCTATTTTGTGCGGAAGCGCAATGCGTTGCTCGTGCGGGGGATTTTCAGTGATCTCTTCATGGATTACTATCTGCACAGTGCTGAACTGAAGCTGCAGCTGGCACCGCAGATCGATGGGATGATGAAGGATGCGCTGGTCGCCTTCACGTTGCATCTGGCCAGTTGTCCGTGGAACGAGCGGCATGCGTGGACCGTGAATTTCCAGAAGCCGCTCGCGAATTTCTTCGTGACGGGGGACAACGGTCGTTCGTCAGTGGTGGGACGGTGTTTCACGGAGAACGTGAAGGTGGGGCCCACGGGGATGTTTCATGCGCTCGTGCAGAAGGCGAGTCAGCCCGTGCGGCAGAGCACGATTGATTTTGCGGGCGGAGATTTCTTTGGAGCCGTCGAGGAATTCTATGCGCGCAGCGAGCAGCGGAGAGCGCGCTTCTTCGAGCACAGCGACGAAGACTATGTGTTTGTTTCGGCACAGCCTCAGTGCGACCTTGAGTGGCTCGAAGGGCTGACCCAGGACGACGTCAGAAAACTGGACCGTCAGGAAGAGTTGAGTCTGCTCGAGACACGGAAGTACCATTGGGAATGCGGCTGTGCGCCCGACCGGCTGTATGCGGCCCTGCAGACCCAGGCGAGTCTCGGCCTTGATCACCTGTTTGAAGGAGCCGAAGTGCTGCGGGCGATGTGTCCGCGGTGCGGACGGCGCTACAACATTGACCGCGAGCAATTCGAGGCGTGGCTCGCCGAGCAGGCCTGAGGAAGCGGCGTATGGAACTCGATCTGACGGGGCCACTGGCAGAGGAAGCCTATGCGATTCTGGCGGGACTGGTTGTGCCGCGTCCCATTGCGCTGGTGACGACCGTGGATCTGGAGGGTCGGGTCAATGCGGCCCCCTTCAGTTTCTTCAATGTGATGGGGTGTGATCCGCCCGTGGTGGTGCTGGCACCGGGCGACCGGGCTCCCGGGGTCCCGAAGGACACGGCGCGCAACATCCGGCTGACGGGAGAATTCGTGGTGCATCTCGTGGATGAGCCACTGGCCGGGGCGATGAATGCCTGTGCCGCTGCGCTGCCGGCCGGCGAGAGCGAGGTGACGGCTGCGGGTCTGGAGACGGTGGCGTCGCGGGTGGTCAAGCCACCGAGACTGGTGGCTGCCCCGGCGGCGCTCGAGTGCCGGGAGTGGAGTACGCTGGAATTCGGCGGCAACCGCCTCATCATTGGCCGGGTGCTGCATGTGCATGTGAGGGACGGGCTGATGGATGCGGAGACCTTGGCGGTGCATCGCGGGAAGTACCAGCCGATCGGGAGGATGCAGAGTCCGGCCTGGTACTGCCGGACGGGCGACATGTTTTCGATGCCGCGGCCCGATTGAAGCTGGCGGTCGTACGGGGACGCGGATCCAGACAGCGGGGTGCAGCAGGCGGATGGTCCGGCATGTTCCGGACGATCTCCAGGGGTATCGGATTGATGGCCTGCCTCGCGGGTGCGGTGGGGGCAGACGAATTGTCCGGGGCGAGAGAATTCGTGGGGCAGTACTGCGTGAAGTGTCACGGTGCAGAAGAAGCGAAGGGCGACATTTCCCTCGAAGCGTTCCGCAGGGGAGGATCGCCGCTGGAGGATCGGGCGATCTGGGAGAAAGCCGTGAAGGTAGTGGCGTCGGGAGAGATGCCGCCCGACCGGAAAGGGGTATTGCGTCCGGAGGTTCCGGAGGCCGAAAGATTCTGCGGCGAAGTCAGCGGATTTTTTGAAGTGCACGACCGCAGCGCTCCGCCGGATCCCGGACGGGTGACGATGCGGCGGCTGAACCGGTTGGAATACCGGAACACCGTGCGGGATCTGACAGGCGTGGATTTTGATGCGGCCGCGGTGCTGCCGTCCGACGACATCGGTTATGGTTTTGACAGCGTCGGCGACGTTCTGAGTCTCTCGCCGCTGCTCATGGAGCGGTATCTTGCGGCGGCGGAGACCGTGATGGAGCAGGCGATCATTCCCAATCCTCCGGCACCCGTGCAGCGCCAGTTGGCATCGCGTTTCACCGAACCAGCGTCGGCCGAGGTGGCGACGGCGGTGATGGAAGGCGAATGGCGCCGGGTGAGCACGGACGGGACCGCGGCCATTGAGGTGGGAGCGATTCACACCCCGTATCAGTGGGAGGCCGGGGGCGACTATGTATTCCGGACGAAGGTTTACGGAAAGAGTGCCGACGGCGGGCCGCTGCGGGTGGGGGTTCTGCTGACCGGGCCGGGCCTTGCCAAGGCGTCATCCGATGAGGAACTGGCGAAGTTTTCGGGGAATGTGCTCAAGCCAGCGCGGTTGCTCGCGACGTTTCCGGTGAAGGCGGTTTCCGCGGAACAGGCCGAAGTGATTGAGGTGAAGCTGCCGGCTGAAGCGGGGCGCGAGCGCGTGATGCTGGCGCTGGAGAAGCCGACTGCGGGCGCATCGAAGCTCTGGATCGAGTACTTTGCGCTCGAGGGGCCCCTCGATGGTCGTCCGGCGAGCCAGCAAATGCTCCTCGAGACAACGGCAGGCGACGACGCCGCGAAGCTGCGGGATGTGCTGGGGCGATTCGTGCGGCGCGCCTTCCGGCGTCCGGTGGAACCGGCGGAGTTGGAACTGCTGGTGAAGCTGGCAGAGCGGGAGAGGGCGGCGGGGGCACGCTGGGAAGCGGCGGCGCGGCTGGCGATGCAGGCCGTCCTCTGTTCGCCGAAATTCCTGTTCCGGGTGGAACTCGATGACCGGGCTGCGGATCCGGGGCCGCAGGAACTGAATGATCACCAGGTGGCGTCGCGTCTTTCGTATTTTCTGTGGGCATCGATGCCCGATGCCGAGCTGATGTCGCTGGCCGACCGCGGTGAATTGAAGGGGCAGCTCGACGTGCAGGTGCGGAGGATGCTGCGGGATCCGCGGGCCCTGACCCTCGTGACGAGCTTTGCGATGCAGTGGCTGCAGCTGCGGCGGATTGATTTTGTGGGACCCGACGGAAAGCTGTTTCCGGCGTTCAGCGATCAGCTGCGGGCCTCGATGATGCGGGAGACCGAGCGGTTTGTGGGCAGTGTCTTCTTTGGCGGGCGGAATCTCCTCGAACTCATCGATGCCGATTTCACGTGGGTGAACGAGCCGCTCGCGCGACACTATGGATTGCCGTATGACGCCACGAAGGCGGCCCCGGACGGGTTTCACATGGTGGCACTCACGGACCGCCGCCGTGGCGGACTGCTGACGCAGGCGAGTGTGCTCACCGTGACGTCGAATCCGACGCGCACTTCGCCGGTGAAGCGGGGCAAGTGGGTTCTTGAGCAGTTGCTGGGAACGCCGCCGCCGCCGCCGCCGCCGAATGTGCCCGAGCTGGAGAAGTCCGGGGGCGGCCCGGGCTCCGACGTTTCGCTGCGGGAGCGCATGGAAGAGCACCGGAAGAATGTGGCCTGCGCGGGCTGTCATGCGCGCATGGACGGTCTGGGCTTTGCCCTCGAGAATTTCGATGCGGTGGGAGCCTTCCGGGAAATGGATGGTCCGCATGCCGTGGATGCGCGCGGCACGCTGGGCCGTGTTGAATTCACAGGGGTGGCCGGGGTGAAGGATCTGCTGATGGGTCGGAGGGAGGAATTCCTGCGGTGTCTCGCCGAGAAGCTGATGACCTATGCGCTGGGGCGGGGGATGCAGAGTGCGGACCGTCCGGTCCTGGCATCGGTGGTGCGGGAGACCGAGGCCGGGGCTCACCGTTTTTCCGCGCTGGTGACCGCGATTGTGCGGAGCGAAGCGTTTCTGAAGCGCCGGGGGTACCGGCCGGAATGAGCGGTGAGTCAACAAACGGGAGCCACAAGCCATGAACATACTGAAGAGAGAAACCCTGTCGCGCCGGACCCTGCTGCGGGGCCTGGGAACTGTGATATCGGTGCCGTGGCTTGAGGCCATGGGGCCCGTGACCGCGTGGTCGGCTGAGGCGAAGCCCGGGACGGTGGCTCCGTGCCGCATGGCCTTTCTGTATGTGCCCAACGGGGTGAACATGGCAGACTGGACCCCGGCGGAAGACGGTCCGCTGCGGACGCTGCCGCCGACCCTGGAACCGCTGGGCGCTTTGCGGGACGAGGTTCTGGTGTGCAGCGGCCTGACCGCCGACGGGGCGAGGGCGCACGGGGACGGTGGGGGTGATCACGCGCGGGCGCTGTCATCGTTTCTGACCGGGGCACATCCGCACAAGACCGACGGCCTGCAGATCCGGAATGGCATTTCCGTGGATCAGGTGGCGGCCGCGCAGGTGGGGAACCGGACACGCCTGAGTTCCCTTGAGATCGGCGGGGAAGCCGGTGCCATGGCGGGCAACTGCGACAGTGGCTACAGCTGCGTGTATTCCTCCACGATGGCATGGCGTTCCGCGACGCAGCCGCTGCCCAAGGAAGTGAATCCGAAACTGGTTTTCGAGCGGCTTTTCGGTTCGGGTCAGGATGCCGAAAAGGATCGGCGGCAGGCATCGCGGCGGAGCATTCTGGATTATGTGCGGGAAGACTCCCGGGATCTGACGCGGCGGCTGGGCGCTGGGGACGTGCGGAAGCTCGACGAGTATTTCACAGCGGTGCGGGAGATCGAGCAGCGGATTGAGCAGGCGGCGAAGCTTCCGCCGGTGCGGTTGCCCGAGTATGCGGTTCCGGCCGGGATTCCGGCCAGTTACGAGGAGCATCTGCGGATTCTCTGTGATCTCATGGTGCTGGCGTTCCAGACCGACGTCACGCGCGTGGCGACCTTCGTGCTGGCAAACGAGGGAAGCAACCGTCCCTATCCCTTTGCCGGGGCTCCCGAGGGACACCATGATCTTTCGCATCACGGCGGAGATGGTGCCAAGCAGGCCAAGCTCCGGCAGATCAATCTGTTTCACATGCGACAGTATGCCTATCTGCTCGGGAAGATGGCATCGGTCCGCGAAGGAGACGGGACCCTGCTGGATCACAGCATGATTGCCTATGGCAGTGCCATTGCCGATGGAAATGCACACAATCACGAGGATCTGCCCGTGCTGCTCGCGGGGCGGGCCTGCGGGACCATTGTGCCAGGCCGTCATCTGCGGTTTGCGAAAGAGACGCCGATTGCGAATCTCTGGGTCTCGATGCTGAGGAGGATGGAGGTGACTGCCGAGAAACTGGGAGACAGCACAGGAATGCTACCGGGGCTGGAAAAGGCATGAACCGGCTTGGTCAGCTCTTTGTGGGGATCGCGGTGGGAAACTGGATCCGGTATCTGGTGGCCGCAGGTCTGGCGTGGCTGCTGGCGTATGTCTTCTTCCGTCGCCGATGGGCGCACCGGAAGATCATTCAGCGGGATCCCGAGGCCGCCGACATCAGACGGGAACTGCGATGGTCCGCGCTGACGGTCGTGGTTTATGCTGTGGTCGGGACGGTGACGGTCCTGCTTGGACGTGGCGGGGCGTGGCGGATTTACCGGGACATCGACATCCGTGGCTGGGCGTGGTTCTGGCTGAGTGTGCCTGTGGCGATCGTGGTGCACGACACCTGGTTCTACTGGACGCACC
This sequence comes from Verrucomicrobiales bacterium, assembly GCA_044239025.1. Taxonomy (GTDB): domain Bacteria; phylum Verrucomicrobiota; class Verrucomicrobiia; order Verrucomicrobiales; family V1-33; genus V1-33. The sequence continues at coordinate 6,214 of JBIICE010000079.1, read as the reverse complement.
GGCTCATGCATCACCGGCGGTTGTTCCGCTGGTTTCACCGGGTGCATCATGAGAGCAGCAATCCGAGTCCCTGGGCGGCGTATGCCTTCAGTCCGCTCGAGGCCGTGGTGCAGGCTGGCATTTTCCCGCTGCTGGCGTTCACCGTGCCGATGCATCCGCTGGCGTTTCTGGTCTTCATGACCTGGCAGATCGTGAACAATGTCCTGGGGCACACGGGCTTTGAATTCTACCCGAAATGGCTCATGGACACTTGGCTGGGGCGCTTCATCAACACACCGACGCATCATGTGCAGCACCACGAGAAGATGCGGGGGAATTACGGACTGTACTTCAACGCATGGGATCGGATCATGGGGACGAACCATCCCGGGTACGAGGCGAGGTTCCGGGAAGTGGCCGGGCGGGAAGCCGACGCGGGTGGTCAGGCGAGGATCGGGACGATGAGCGAGCCGTAGTCGCGGTCGAGACGGCGGTGGCCTGGGATTTCGAGCTGTCGGGCGTCGATGCCGAGAAGGTGGTAGATCGTCGCGTGGACGTCCGTGACGTAGTGTGGGGATTCCGTGGCGTGGAAGCCGAGTTCGTCCGTGGCTCCGTGGATGGTGCCGCCGCGGATGCCACCGCCAGCCATCCAGATCGAGAAACCGTAGGGGTGGTGGTCGCGTCCGTCCGACCCCTGGGAACCGGGAGTGCGGCCGAATTCGGTGGCGAAGACCACGATGGTGTCATCGAGCATGCCGCGGGCCTTGAGATCCCTGATGAGGCCGGCCGTGGGGAGATCGACTTCAGCGGAGAGACGGCTATGATTTTCGCGGAGACCTCCGTGGGCGTCCCATGCGCCCGCGGCTCCGTCGCCGTGCTGAATCTGAATGAAGCGGACGCCGCGTTCGGCCATGCGGCGGGCCGCGAGGAGCTGGCGGCCGAAGGATTCCGTGTGTTTCTGGTCGAGGCCGTAGAGTTTCCGCACGGATTCCGGTTCCTGATCGAACTGCAGCACATCGGGGACGGCGCGCTGCATGCGGAAGGCGAGTTCGTAGCTCTGGAGGCGGGCCGACAGCATGGCGTCTTCCGGGTACTGGGCGGCGGCGAGCTGGTCCAGTTCATTGACGAGCTGGAAATGGGAAGCCTGGACGGAATCTGCTGCGGGGATTTCCGGGGAAGCGAAGGCGAGGGGGTTGGCGGGGTCGATGCGGAGATTGACGGCGTCGTAGGCGGGACCGAGGTAGTGACCATCGCGGACATCGAAGAAGCGCGGGCCGATGTTGACGAAGCGCGGGAGATTATCGGACATCGAGGCGAGACCGTAATTGATCCATGCGCCGATGGTGGGCTCGCGTGGGTCGAGCATGTGGCGGCCCGAATGGAACTGGACCTGAGCCCCGTGATTGTCGTCAGTGGTCCACATCGAGCGGATGATGGCGATGTCATCGGCACAGGAACCGATGTGCGGGAACCAGTCGCTGATGGCGGCACCGCATTGGCCGTACTGGCGGAAGCCCGTCTGGAGCGGGTAGATGGTGGAGCGCTGCTGGCCATTGGCGTCGTTGACGACCACGACGCGGACGCGTTTGAGGCGATCGGGCGACTGGACGTCGCGGTAGGGCGTTTCCGCGATGGTTTTGCCGGCGTACTGGCTGAGCGCGGGTTTGGGGTCGAAGCTCTCCATGTGGCTGAGTCCGCCGCGGAGGAAGATCCAGATGACGCGGCTGGCTCTGGGCCGGTGATGGGGATGGCCCGAGGGTGGGGACCACGGAGATTCCGAGGCCATCAGCGAGTGGAGGGCGAGGCCGCCGCAGCCCGAGGTGAGGGAGCGGAGAAAGCGGCGGCGGGAGGCAGCGCGGTGGAGGTGAGGAAAGCGGTCGCGGTTCATCGCAGCGTGACGAAGTCGTTATGGCTGAAGAGGGCGAGGACGAGGTGGGCACGGGCCTGGGGAGCGTCCTGCTGCTGGAACGAGGCGAGACCGCGCTGGCAGGCGTCGGTTTCCGCCGGCGATGGTGCTCTTCCGAGGACGGCCGTGAAGGTGGTGGTGATGAAAGCGGGATCTGGAAGCGCGGCGAAGCGGTCGGCCATGCTGCGGGCGGCTTCGCGGGCGATGCGGCTGTTGGTGAGGGCGAGGGCCTGCTGCGGGGTGACGCTTTCGCGGCGGCGGTAGCATTCAAAGACGCTGGCGTTGTCGAAGGCACCGAGGAAGCGGTCCTCGAGTTCGCCATGCTGCTGGAGGTAGAGGGCACGGCGCCGCGAGGTTTCGCCCGCGGGAACGGGGATGGGCGGGCCGCCCATGGCGGGGTCGAGGATGCCAGCGAGCGAGAGGATGCCATCGCGGACCGCCTGCGATTCAAGGCGGCGCGGGTTCATGCGCCAGAGGAACGAGTTCTCCGGGTCCGACAGTTGTTCGCGGGGTCGGTTGGCCGGGGACGAGGCGCTCTGGTAGGCGCGGGAGAGGACCACCGAGCGGATGAGCGGCTTCAGTTGCCATTGGTGGCTGCTGAATTCCGTGGCGAGGTGGTCGAGGAGGTTCTGCAGCGGTGGCGGCGGGCAGCGGAGTCCGAAATCCGAGGGATCCGGAACAAAGGAATGGCCCGTGAGGCGCAGCCAGACGTGATTCACCAGCACGCGGGGCGTGAGCGGGTTGGTGGGGCCAGTGATCCAGCGGGCGAGGGCGAGGCGGCGGCCCGTGCTGGTCGCTGGGTAGCTATGGGGATTGCGGTCGAAGGAATCGTCCGGGCCTTCGAGGGCCTTGAGGGAGCCGGTGAGCGGTGTGTAGCGTTCGCCTGGCTGCATGGCGGCCTCGCAGGCCTTGGCGAGGGCTGTGGTGGCGGCATCCGCCTTTCTGGTGAGTTCTTCCTTTTTGTCAGCGGGAGCAGTGGCGGCAGCGCGTGCAGATTCCGCGGCATGGGCCGCTGCCGTGGCGACTTTCCAGACGGCTTCCATGGTGGCGGCGCGGGCGGCGAGCGCCGGCGCTTCGGCATGACGGGAAGCCCTCGCGGAATCGGCCTGATGGATCGCGTGGATGAGGTCGGGGCGGAGCGAGGCGGCGGCGTGGCGTTCCGGTTGGTTGCCCGCGGCGACGAGGGAGGCGATTTCCGCGGCGGCCGCCTGCTGCTGGCTGGCGACGAAGTGGGCCAACGTGCCCGGGTGGCTGGCGGCCGGCGGGAGCGGCACCGGGGTGATGGGAATGTCGCCGAACAGGGCCGGGATGCCCGGGGCAAGCGGTTTGCTGGTATCCGCCTGTTTTTCGTCGCCGCGGCGGTGCAGGTAAGTGGGGCGGTCCGTGTGAAGATCAAAGGCGCGGGGGAGCCCATTCTTTTCGAAATCCGTTTCACCGGGCCATGCATCGACACGGACGTGATAGGGTTCGAAGATGGCGCGGAAGCGGTAGTAATCGGTGTGGCTGAGGGGATCGTACTTGTGGTCGTGGCATTTCACGCACTGCATGGTGAGGCCGAGGAACGCCCGGCTCGTATGTTCCACAACCTCGTCGAGCCAGGTGGTGCGGTTGAAGAGGTAGTAGGGACGGCAGAGGAAACCGGTGGCACGCAGGCTCGACTGGTCGTCCGGGGCGAGTTCGTCCGCCGCGAGCATTTCCATGATCATGCGGTTGAGTCCGCGGTCGCTGTTCAGCGATTCCACGATCCAGTCGCGCCAGTGCCAGATGTGTTTCTGGCTGTAGCGGAGCTGCTGGTCGAGGCCCCACCAGTCGGCATAGCGCCAGAGGTCCATGAAGTGACGTGCCCAGCGTTCGCCGAAGTGGGGCGAGCCCAGCAGTTGGTCGACGGTACGGCTACGGGCATCGGGCGAGTGGTCCGAGAGGAATGCGGAGAGTTGTTCCTGCGAAGGGGGGAGGCCCGTGAGGTCGAACGTGACTCTGCGGAGCCAGAGGTCCGGGCTGGCGGGGCTCTGCGGCTCGAGGCCACGGGCGGCGTGATGGGCGGCGAGGAACCGGTCGATGCCGCGGTCACTCCCTGGGGGCAGTGCGTCCGGGGGCTGGGTGGGCCGGGGCACTTGGAAGGCCCAGTGGCTGCGGGGGTCGGGTTCCGGATCGTCCGGGACCGGGGCCGGGCTGCCGGCCGCGATCCACGCACGGAAGGAATCGATCTGCGCGGAACTGAGCGGCGCGCCTTCCGGTGGCATGCGTTCCGATTCGTTGGTCGACGTGATGCGGGAGAGGAGGAGTTCCGCGTGATCGGCGAGCAGCGGGCCGCTTTCACCGCCCTGCTGCATGGCGCTGACAGAATCGAGACGCAGACCCGCTTCCGCCTTGAGCGCCCCATGGCACGAGAAGCAGCGTGCCTTGAGGACGGGCCGGACATCCGCAAGGAAGTCAGCCCTGCCGGGCGTAGTCAGCGACAGGATGATGGCAATGAGGAAGCGGGGGGTCGCGGTAGGCACGTTCCATGGGAATACGGAGCCGGAAGGCGGCCGCTTTCCGCCCAATGCGACGTGCCGGGGTGCGCGGATCAATTGATCCGGCACGGGACGAGGATACCATCCTTCATGCCGTGGATGATTTTCTTGTCGGCGGGGACGATGGTGGCGAGGACGCCGCCGAGGACCGGTTCCCGGGAGTCCCGGGCCGTGAAGTAATACGGGCAGAGCCGCACACGGCCGCGCATGGTGCGCACCGTACCCGTTCCCGGTTCGAAGTAGGGATGATCGACGAGTCTGCCCTGGGCGAAATCCTGAACGACCCAGGGCTGGCGTGGGAAGTCGTGCTGAGCGGATTCGAGGGCTCCCGACCATTCGTGCTGGCTGACATCGTGGCCGATGACGACGCTGCGGCTGCCCCAGGCGAGCGGGGAGAAGCCGCTGAGTTTGAGGACGAGCCGCCGTTGTTTCTGGGAGAAGGCGGCGACCTCGTCCCATGAAGCCGCGTCGAGCTTCGGCAGGACGGCGTGCGGCGGCATGGGGGCGGGATCGACGACCCAGCCAAAGGGAATGATGCGGGCGAGGGCGTCGCGGTGGTTTTCGCGGAGTTCGCTGCGCCAGAATTCGCGGAGCGGGCGGCTCCAGAAGAGGGCCAGCCACAGCTTTTCCTCGAGCCATGGCTTCGGCGGGGCCGAGATGCGGAGTTGACCCGTGGCGGCCGCGTGCTGCCATTCCTGCCAGTGCCGGATGGAAGCCAGATCGAACAGTTCGAAGAAACGGTAGAGGTCGCGTCCGCGGGGTCGGGCGGATTCCGCATCGACCGTCTCGAACCCACTGCCGAGGCGTTGGGCCAGCCAGTTCATTTCCGGGCGGTAGTCCGATGATTCAGCGGAAACGGCGATGTCGGCCCCGCGGGGGAAAATTGACTGGAAGCCGCGGGTCATGCCATCGGTTCCGCCGGCGATCTGCCAGGCGGGGTTCAGGCGGGCGTAGGTTTCGTTGAGCCATGCGGTGAGCCCGATACCGCCGGGGACGCTGTCGATTTCCGTGAGTCGGAAGCCGTCTTCCGTGAGCAGAAGGTCCGGTCGGATGACGTCCGGCAATTGCTGCGCGAAGGCCGGTCGGATGTTGTCGGCCGAGAGTTCCGGGGGCTTGCCGCAATCCGTCAGGCTGGCAATCCATGGGGGCATGCGGCCATCACGGCTGCGGCGGTGGAGACCATCGCAGGCAGCGAGAAAGCGGTGCAGGCGGTGGCCGAGACGGCTGAGTTCCTCGCTGAGCCGGGGATCGAGCGGAAACGGTTCCGGTGAGCTGAGCCAGTCTTTGGCAGCGAAGAGACCGCCATCGGGTCGGGCGGCGTCGAGTGCGGCGGCGGTGATGGCCATGACTGCGGTGGTTCAGGACTGGCTGAGCAGCCGCAGCGAGGCGCGCAGGAGGTCGCCCTGATCCGGAATGGTGCCCGGGCATTCATCGAGGACACGCTTGAGAGCCTTCTGGGCTTCCGGTTGTTTGTAACCGAGATTGATGAGGGCGAGCATGACGTCATTGGCGGCGGCGTCGCGCGGACTGGCAGGGGATGCCGGGGTGGCGCTGTCCTTCCATGCGGCTGCCACGCCGACTTTATCCTTCAGTTCGAGAATGATGCGCTCGGCGGTCTTGCGGCCGACTCCGCTGATTTTCGAAAGCGCGACGGCATCGCTCTGCACGACATTCCGCTGGAAATCCGAGACGCTCATGCCGCTGAGGATGGCGATGCCCATTTTGGGACCGATGCCTGTAACGCGGTGGAGAAGGAGACGGAAGAGGTCGCGTTCCTGTTCGTTGGCGAAGCCGTACAGGGTTTGTTCCTGTT
>JBIICE010000078.1:0-17043 GCA_044239025.1 Verrucomicrobiales bacterium | reverse complement strand
AGGGTCGCTTTGGCCACATCCACCCCGTATACATAGACCCGGTCGGTCCCAAGGTCGTTCACCAGCACATGCCTGCCATCGGGCGAAAGCACCGCGCCATGCCCATGCGGCGATTCCTGCCGCGCCTCGTTCGGTCCGCTCCCTTCGTGCTCAATGAATCCGGTCCGCTCCCGAAGCGATCCATCGTCGGCCAGCGAAAACGTGCTCACACTGCCGCCCCCGTAATTCGCCGTCACCAGCATCTTCGCCTCAGGCACCAGACAAAGATGACAGGGACCCTGCCCGCCCTTCTCCGCCACCGCCTTCCGATTCAACTCCCGCAGCTTCCCACCCGCTTCCACCGCAAAGGCCGTCGCCCCCGACGGTCCCTCGTTCACTGTGTACACCCTCTTCCCATCCGCTGATATCGTGAGAAACGATGGACTCGAACTCGGCGATGCCAAGCCCCCCGACTTCAGCGCCCCCGTCTCATCGTCAAATACCAGCATCCCCACCCCTTCGTCCGTGGCCGACTTCTCTGTGTACGTCCCCACATAAATCCGATGCTCCCCGCCCACCGCCACGCCTGCCCACAGCACCGAAGTCAAAATCAGTTTGGTCATCATACCCACATCCTGACCAACCCACCCCTCCATGGCAAGAACAGACCTCCCACTCATTCCCGGTACCTCGCCAAGCCCTCGCCCACCACGTATCCCAAAACCACCTCCCCCCACTTCCCAAAACCTCCGCCTCACACTCGACCCATCACAAAACTACTGCCACGCTTGCCTCGTCTTCTCCAGTTCTTTCCCGCTAGGTCATCCCGCCCTTTCCCGCCACCCTTACCCTCCGCCGACCCCCGCCATGACCGCGCAGCAACCCGACCCGAAACACCGGAACTTGATTCTATGAATCGCATAAAAACCCCATCGCAGCCCCGAGGACCTGATTGCTTTTTACGCGTAAAAAGACATAACGATCAGCGCGCCGGCGTCGTCGCCACAATGTCAAAGAACACGTAAAAACCAGGAAACCCCGCCCACTCCACACCCAGGACCCGGCGCATCCTTGGTTTTTCCGGAAATCACGTAATAGGTGATGCAAATCACTGCACATCAGATTTTTAGCGTATGTTTTTACTTTTTCTTTGTTGATTGATGTTCCCTGAACATCAATGGTGCCGTCAAAGCCTGCTAAAATCCTTGATTTTCCCCATAATTATCATATTTCAGAACGACAGATTTCGCTGTGTTTTTGTGCTACTTTACTAAACGTCAGGACCTTGCAGCGTGCTACAAAAGAATGCTAATTTGGCCTGATCCGACCGCCCCGGAGGGGTTGACTTCCTGGTTTTTACGCGTTTCCGAAACCGCAGTTACTTCGGGGAAAGGGAGGGATCGGACGGTGGGATGGGGAGGATGGCGAGGGCGGCGAGGCCGAGGAAAGCGGAGAGGATCCAGAGGGCAGTGGGCTGGAGGGAGAAGAGGGCGAGACCGGACCAGGCACCGGTCATGTTGCCGGTGGCCCAGGCGATGGAGGCCATGCCGGCGTAGCGACCGCGCATGTGGTCTGGGGAAAGGGATTGGACGCGGGCGGCGTGTCGCGGGAGGCTCAGCATTTCGCCGAGGGTGAGAACGGACATGCTGGCGACGGCGATGGGGAGGAATGGGCCGACCGCATTCACGGCGAGACCGATTCCGATGAGGGCGAATCCGGCACCGATGGCGCGGTTGGGATGCCAGAGCGACGTGAAGGTGGCGAGGGGGATTTCGAGGGCGATGACGAGGAGACCGTTGAGCGACTGGACGAGGCCGCAGTGTTTTTCGGTGTAGCCGCCGGAGAGGAGGTGGAGGTTGAAGGAAGTGCTGACCTGCCGGAAGAGGAACGAAGCGATGACGGTGGCCGCGAGGAGGCGGATCATCTGCGGTTGGGAGGCGAGCGACTGCAGGGCGGGTTTCCACGCCGTCTCCTGTCTCGGCTGGGGATTTCCGCGGGGGAGGAAGAACCAGCTGAGCACGGCAAAGGCGGCGGAGGTGCAGGCGTCCGCGGTGAAAAGCCACTGATAGCTATGCGACGCCACCACAAATCCGGCGACCGCAGGCCCCAGCGCCCAGCCCGTATTGATGGCGAGCCGCTTGATGAGCATGGCGGCGACGCGGTCCTGTTCCGGGACAAGGTCAGCCACCATGGCAGCCTGCGCCGGCTGCGCCCCCTGCCCTGCGAATCCCGCCGCCGCAGCCAGCAGGCAGATGGCGGGCAGCGTGCTGGCCGATCCCATGAAATAAACCGCCACAGCCTCCGCGAGCAGCGAGACCGCCATGATGCGGTTGCGCCCGAAGCGGTCAGCGGCCGGCCCCGCCCCGAACGTGCAGAAAAAAGCTCCCGCCCCGTACAGGGTCACCGCCAGCCCGGCATCCGATGGCGCAAAACCCTGCCGGGTCATGTACAGGGTCAGAAACGGGACCAGAAACGTGGCAAACCGGTTCACCAGCGTTCCCGCAGCCAGCAACCAGAGACCCGGCGGCAGTCGCCGGATCGACGCCAGCATGGCGCTGGCCTTGCCGTCCCGTTTCATATCGCAATGCAGCTGGCGTGGGACAGCCCGTGGCGGGCCGATCGATCAATGGAGGAAGTGACGGTAGCCCGTGAAGACCATGGCGACTTCCCTTTCGTCCGCCGCCGCGATCACTTCCGGGTCCTTGACGCTGCCGCCCGGCTGAATCGCCGCGCTGGCCCCGGCGTCGGCTGCCGCAATGAGACCATCCGGGAACGGGAACATGGCATCGCTGGCAACCACACTGCCGTCGAGCGACAAACCGGCCTCGCGCGCCTTCCAGACAGCAATCCGGCACGAATCGACCCGGCTCATCTGGCCAGCGCCGATTCCCAGCGTGCGGTCGGGTCCGGCGAAGACAATGGCATTGGATTTGACGTGCTTGACCACGCGCCAGGCGAATCGCATGGCTTCGAGTTCCTCCTTGGAGGGAACGCGCCGGGTGACCACTTTTTCCTCGAGGTTGCCGAGGCCCATGGCGCGGACGTCGCGGTCCATGACCATGAGTCCGCCGGGGGCGCTCCGGATGATCGAATTCCGTTCCATCCATTTCCCGTATTCGTCCATGTGGGCCAGCATGAGGCGCAGATTCTTCTTCTTCTGAAGGATGGCACGGGCTTCCGGTTCGAAATCCGGCGCAATGATCACGTCGGTGAAGATTTCGCTGATGACGCGGGCAAGGCGTTCGGTGAGGGGACGGTTGGTGACGATGACGCCGCCGAAGGGGGCCTGCTTGTCCGTTTCAAAGGCCTTGTCCCAGGCGGCGCGCAGATCGTCGTCGCATCCCACCCCGCAGGGATTGGTGTGCTTCAGAATGGCCACGACCGGACGCTTGAATTCGAGGACCAGCTCGGTGGCCGCTTCGATATCAAGGATGTTCGTGTAGCTCAGTTCCTTGCCCTGGAGCTTCTCGAAGAATTCCGGGAAACTTCCGTAGAGGTTGGCCTGCTGGTGCGGGTTGTCGCCGTTCCGGAGCGTCTGACACAGCGGGAGGCTGACACTGAAGCAGCCCTCCGTCTGCTGTTCGCAGTTCAGGTAGCTGGCAATGGCTCCATCGTAGGCCGCGGTGCGCTGGAAAACCTTGATCGCGAGTCGCTCCCGCGTCTTCAGGCTGGTGCCTCCATGATTTGTGCGCATTTCCTCGAGCACCGCATCGTAATCCGCCGGATCGGCAATCACGGTGACGCTCTGATAATTCTTGGAAGCGCCGCGCAGCATGGCCGGGCCCCCGATATCAATGTTCTCAATGGCTTCCTCGAGTGTGACGTCTTCGCGCGCGATGGTCTTTTCGAAGGGATAGAGATTGACCACGACGAGATCGATCGGCGGAACATCGAGTTCGCGGGCCTTGGCTTCGTGTTCCGCATTGCCGCGAACCTGCAGAAAGCCCCCGTGGACGCGCGGATGCAGGGTTTTGACCCGTCCATCGAAGCATTCCGGGTAGCCGGTGTAGTCGCTCACATCGGTCACGGGAAGGCCGAGGTTGCGCAGAAAGGCTGCGCTGCCGCCGGTCGAGAGCAGTTCCACCCCCATCTCGTGAAGTCCGCGGGCGAAGGTTTCGAGGCCGGATTTGTCGGAGACGGAAATGAGAGCGCGGGCGATCTTCATGGGTGAGGCAAGTGGGTTGAGAATCAGAATCGGCCCGGGCGGGCGCAAGGGAGAATTGGTCAGCGGCCGGAGCCGAAAAGCGTGGCCAGCACGGCCGGAAAAAGCGTGCGTTCCGCAGCATTGATCCTGGCGCGCAGGGACGCTTCGGTTTCGTCCGCCGCGATGGCGATGCGTTCCTGAGCAAGAATCCGGCCGGGGCCCCCGGCGGTCACTTCGTGAACCGTGCAGCCGGTTTCCGTGGCACCCGCCGCGAGGGCTTCCGCAATGGCCTGCTTCGAGGGGAACGCCGGCAGCAGCGAGGGATGAATGTTGAGAATGCGGCCATCAAAGGCATCCGTCACCGCTCCGCCAAGGCGTCGTCCAAAACCCGCGCAGAAAACCCACTGCACGCCGGCTGCCCGGAGACGGTCCGCAAGTTCCTTGAGGGCGGCGTCCGTGAATTCGCCGGGCTGCGGCCCGGGATCGAGGAAAAGCGCAGGAATCCCCCGTTTCCCGGCACGACCCAGAATTCCGGCGTCCCGTTGATCGGAAACCACAAGGGCCACCGCGGCACCGACTTCCGTCAGGGCATCGGCAATCGGTTCCAGCAGGGAACCGGAGCCCGAACCGAGCACCGCACAGCGGAGACCGCCCGCGGGTTCGGTGAGACGGGCCAGCGTGGCGGAAGTCGACCGTCCCTCGACCACCGGAAGAATGCGGATCTCGGCACCGCAGGCTTCCAGCGCCGCCCGTTCCTCCGGATTGAGCGTGGCCACCGTATAGTCGCCTCCCTTGGCAAAGACATGCGGCCGGATGGTGTGGATCAGATCGGTGGTGCGGGCGGCATGGAAGACGACCACCGCATCGACCGCCGCGAGGGCGAGCAGCACTTCGGCGCGGTCCGCCTCCGCATGCACCGGACGTCCCGCCCCCTTGAGGGCACGGACCGATTCATCCCCGTTCATCGCCACCACAAGGGCATCACCAAGGGCGCGGGCCTGCGCAAGGTAGCGCACGTGCCCCGCATGCAGGATGTCGAAACACCCACTCGTGAAGACCAGACGGGCACCGCGGGCCTCAAGGGAATCGCGCAGCGCTGCCGCTTCCGCTGCCGTGATCGCTTCAGTTCGTTTCATGGATCTGTGCGCCAACCCTGCTCAGGCGGCGGGTGCGGCCGGAGCCTGCTGCCTTGCAAGGAATTCATCCGCAAGGGCCGCATAGGCCTGTGCCACCTTGCCCGATGGGGCATACTCCACGAGCGCCTTCTCGAAACTCTGGCTCTCCGCGACCGTGATGCTGCGCGGAATCATGGTCTCATAAACCAGCGGCCCGAATGCGCGGCGGACTTCATCGACCACCGCCCGAGAATGCCCCGTGCGCCCGTCGTACATCGTCATGACAATTCCTTCGAGCCGCACATCCGTGTTGATGCCACTCGACGTGATCTGTTCGTGAATGTCGACAATGCGCGCCAGTCCTTCGAGCCCGAAGTATTCGCATTGAATCGGAATGAGCAGTCCATCCGCCGCGGAAAGGGCCGATGTCATGAGAATGCCCAGCGAAGGCGGGCAATCGATGATCACGTAATCAAAGCGCTGCGACTCCCGCAGCGGAGCGAGCACTTCCCGGAGCCGCACGAGATGATTCTCCGCCCGCACCAGATCCACTTCCGCCCCGGCCAGTTCGGTCTGCGCGGGAATCACGGAAAGCGACGGGAAACGGGACGGCTGAATCTTGGTGAGAATGCTGTCTTCTCCGATGAGGACGCGGTAGAGGCTCTGGCCTTCCGAGGCCCGGTGCCCGAGGGCGCTCGAGGCATTCCCCTGCGGATCGAGGTCAAGCAGCAGCACGCGGACGCCACGGTGAGCGAGGCAGGCGGCGAGGTTCACGGAAGTGGTTGTTTTCCCCACCCCGCCTTTCTGGTTAGCGACTGCGATGATTTTCATGCCCCGTTGCGAAGCCGAGGGTATCCCACAGGGGCCGGGTCATTGCCAGCGGTTTTTCCGGCACCGGGAATCACACTGGATTGACAACATGCCGAGGCTGTCCCGCGAGGAAGCCGCGCACGTTCTCCACCACCATCCCGAGCAACCGCTCCCGCGACGCCCGGGCAGCCCACGCGATGTGCGGCGTGATCACACAGTTCGGAACGCCGATGAGCGGATGGTCGGCAGGCGGTGGTTCCGACGAAAGGACATCCAGCCCGGCTCCCGCAATCGTCCCGCCACGCAGCGCCGCGGCAAGGTCGGCCTCGTCAATGAGCGGCCCCCGCGCCGTATTGATCAGGAAGGCCGAACGCTTCATCGCGGCCAGCCATGGCGCATTGACCATGCGCATGGTCTCCGGAACGAGCGGACAATGCAGCGAAATGACATCGCTCAAGGCGAGGAATTCCCCGCGTTCCACAAAATCGATGCCGTCCTCCGGTTCCCGCGGGCCACGCGCCAGCGCAATCGTCCGCATGCCGAACGCGCGGGCAATGCGGGCGGTCTGGCGTCCGATCGACCCGAGCCCGGCAATGCCCATGGTGAGGCCCGCGAGTTCCACGAGGGGAAAATTCCAGAAACACCAGTCGGGATGGCGCGACCACGCTCCGGCATGGACGTCGTCGCTGTGACGCCCGCAGCGCTGGCTCAGTTCGAGCAGCAGGGCGAAGACATGCTGGGCCACGGCCGCGGTTCCATAACCCGGCACATTCATGACGGGAATCCCCCGCGCCCGCGCCGCGGCCGTATCCACCACGTTGTACCCGGTCGCGAGCACGGCGATGGCGCGCAATCCGGGCAGTTGCGCCAGCGTTTCGGCGGTCAGCGGCGTCTTGTTCGTGAGCAGAATCCCGGCGTCGCTGGCCCGGGCCACGATCTCTCCGGGTGCCGTGCGGTCGTGCACCGTAAGCTCTCCCAGTTCCGCCAGCGCCGACCAGTCGAGGTCTCCGGGGTTCAGCGTGTGACCATCAAGTATGACAATGCGGGGCATGAGGTTCGGGGGTTTTGGTTCTGCGGGCATTCAACCGCCCTGGACCGGCGGCATGATGGCCACTTCCGCTCCCGGAGGAATGGGGTCGCCCGGACGGGCATACGTCAGATTCACCGCCACCAGCAGCGAACGTTCCCACGGCTGCAGCGCCGGCCAGCGCGCCAGCACCGCGGACATCAGCACGGATACCGTCGCCCCGTCCGCCAGCTCCATCGCTTCCGGACCGGAACCCGCATGATCCCGCAGCGGCCCGAAGAAAAGGATCTGCACTGTCATCGTTTTGCGATCAGCAGGAAATTCCCTCATTCCGCCGCAGCAATGGCCTCGGGTCGCAGTACACCGATGAAGGGAAGATTGCGGTAGCGTCCCATGTAATCGAGCCCGTAGCCGACCACGAATTCATCGCCAATGTCGAATCCCGTGTAGTCGGGCTCGATGGCGCAGGCCCGCTCGCAGCACTTCCGCAGCAGCACGCAGATCCGCAGGCTCTCCGGATGGCTCTCCGCCAGCAGCCGCGCGCGCACCGCCTGCAGCGTCCGCCCGCTGTCGAGAATGTCATCCAGCAGAATCACATGCTGCCCCCGCAGGTCGGGCACGTGCGTCTGGTGAAAGGTGACCGTCCCCGAACTGCTGGTGCCTCCATGGTAGCTGGCCACCGAAATCGTTTCGATCTTCAGTGGCAGCTGCACCCTCCGCAGCAGGTCGGCGAGCAGAATGAGCCCGCCATTCATGATGGCCACCACCGTGAGCGGCTTGCCCGCGTAATCCGTCATGATTTCCCGGGCCATGGCATCGAGCCGACTCAATATGGTGGTCTCATGATGAAGAACAGCAGCGATGTCGTTGTGCATGGCAGTGGCGAATTTCCGCATTGCGGGCGGATGAGGTGCGTTCCTCCGTGCCTGTATCCCCCCGCACTGCAAACCGCAAAAATCGACCCGCCATGAGCGACCTCGCCAGCCTCCGCATGGAATACCGCAAGCACAGCCTCGATGTGACCGACGTCCACGCCGATCCCTTCGTGCAGTTCCATCAATGGTTCCGCGAAGCCCGCGAGGCGGAAATCGTCGAACCGAATGCCATGACGCTCGCCACGGCCGATGCCGATGGCCAACCATCGTCCCGCACGCTCCTTCTCAAGGGACTCGACGAGCGTGGCTTCACTTTCTTCACGAATTACGCGAGCCGCAAAGGCCGGGAACTCGACGCCAATCCGCGTGCCTCCATCACCATCCTCTGGCGCGAACTGGAACGCCAGGTCAACATCGGCGGCAGCATCGAACGCTGCAGCCGCAGCGAAAGCGCCGACTACTTCGCCCAACGGCCCTACGGCAGCCGCATCGGAGCCCACGCCAGCCCACAGAGCACTGCCGTCACGAGCCGCGCATGGCTCGAGGAACGCTACGCGGAACTCACCCTCCAGTGGCCGGAGGGATCGGAGGTCCCCCTCCCGGACTCATGGGGAGGCTACCGCCTCATTCCCCACTCCATCGAATTCTGGCAAGGCCGTCCCAGCCGCATGCACGACCGCATCCGCTACCGCCGCGAAAACACGGGGGGCGCATGGCTCGTCGAACGCCTGAGCCCCTGAAGACCGGGCGGATTTCCCGCCACTGACGCACCGCAGCCCGTCCTCCCACGCAGCCCCCCGCTGCGCCTCTGCGGAATCCGGATGGATTTCCCCGGAAACGGGCGCATGCTGCCCAGCCCCTTCCCTCTCTGCGCTGCCATGATCATCCGACCTCTCCTTTCGGCGGGAACTCTCGCCCTGCTGCTTCTCATGCCCGCATCCCTCCGCGCGGAACCGGTCATCGCGGAATTCATGGCGGACAACGAAAATGGACTCCGCGACGAGGATGGCACGGTCCAGGACTGGATCGAGCTGCACAATCCCTCGCCGCAGCCGTTTTCTCTGGACGGCTGGCACCTTACGGACAATGCAGCCCAGGGAACCAGATGGCGCTTCCCGGCCGTCACCATGGAACCGGGTGGCTTCCTCGTCGTCTTCGCCTCGGGAAAGGACCGACGCCTCCCCGGACAGCCCCTGCACACGAATTTCTCGCTCGCGAAATCAGGTGAATACCTCGGTCTCATCCGACCGGATGGCACCAGCGTCGAACAGGAATTCGCTCCCGCTTTCCCTCGTCAGGATCCAGACATTTCCTACGGCATCATCTTCAACCGGACGGTCCTCGTCGCAGACGGCGCTCAGGCTTCGTACCTTGTGCCATCCTCCGCAGGAGCCCTCGCTCCCAACTGGAATGCCGCGCCGGTCACCCCGAGCGGCTGGACCACGGGCAAACCACTCGGACTCGGCTTCGGCTTCAATGTCCCGGGCATGCGCATCACGGTCCGCGCCAAAAACACTGCCTCGGGCGGTCTCGACACCCAGGCGGCCGCCGAACTCCTGCTCTCCCGTCCCACGGGTCATCCGGACATCGCCAGCGAACTGGTCACCATTCACCCGACCTTCAATGTCCTCGGCAATGGCGGCGATGGACACTACGGCAACAACAACCCGCTGCCCGCATGGGCCCAGGACAATTACGTGGTCCGCGCCCAGGGCACCATCACCATCCCCGTCACGGGCGTCTACACCTTCGGCATCAACAGCGACGACGGCGGCAAAATCACCATCGATGGCGCGGTGGTCATGAACGATCCCACCCTGCACGGTCCGGCCGACCACCTCGGGACGGTTACGCTGACAGCGGGCAATCACACGATTGATGCCTATTTCTGGGAATACGGCGGCGGCGACGAAGGGGAATTGTACGCCCGTCAGGGATTCGCCACCTCATGGGACAGTTCGTTCCGGCTCGTCGGCGATACCGCCGGAGGGGGGCTTCCGGTCTTCACGGCCCCCATCGGAACGGCTTCGTCGGGTGCCGTCCGCACCAACATCGAAAGCAGCATGCGCGGCATCAATGCCTCGTGCTTTGCCCGCATCCCGTTCGCCGCGGCCACTTCCTCGGGATTCAGCAGCGCCACCCTCCTCATGCGCTACAACGATGGCTTCCGGGCATGGCTCAATGGCTCACCGCTCGCCGCAGCCAATGCCCCGGCCGCCCCCGCATGGAACAGCAGCGCCACCGCGGGCCGCCCCAGCGACGAATCACTGGCCCCCTCGGCCTTCAACATCACAAGCGCTCTGCCAGGCCTCCTCAGCGGCACCAACCTGCTCGCCATCCATGGCATGAACGCCTCGGTGACCGACAGCAGCTTCCTGATCGCCCCGGAAATCGTCGCGGCCTCCCTCCCGCAGCCGCTCACCAGCGCTTTCTACAGCCGCCCGACTCCCGGTGGCATCAATGACGTCCCCAGCAGCCTCGGCAAGGTCTCGGACACGGTCTTTCTGCCGCGCCGCGGCCTCTACCCGGACGCCACTGTCACCAGCGTCCCCTTCCCTGTCACCATCACGACCGCAACCCCCGGTGCCACCATCCGCTACACCACCGACGGCAGCGAACCCACCGCCACCAGCGGCACCGTCTACACCGGCCCCATCACCATCAGCGGTACCACCGCCATCCGCGCCATCGCCTACAAGACCAACTGGGAAAGCACGAACGTCGATACCCATACCTACCTCGTTCCGGACGATATCATCCGGCAGTCGCCCACCGGCGAAGCCCCCGCCCAAGGCTGGCCCGCCAAGGGCTCGGTCATCAATGGCCAGGTCTTCGACTACGGCATGGATCCCGATATCGTCGGCAGCTCCAATCCGGAAATCGGCAGTGCCGCCAAAGTGAAGGCGGCCCTCCTCGCCATTCCCAGTGTTGCTCTCACCGCTCCGCTGCCCAGCTTCTGGGACCCCGCCTCGGGCATCTATGTCAATCCCGGCGGCCGTGGCCTCGCATGGGAACGCAAGGCCAGCCTCGAAATCCTCAACGACCCAGCCGGCGGAACTCAGGTGGAATGCGGCATGCGCATCCGGGGCGGCTTCTCGCGCAGCGGTGACAATCCCAAACACGCCTTCCATCTCTACTTCCGCGGCGAATACGGCGACGGCCGGCTCAATTACCCGGTCTTCGGACGCGGTGCCGCCGATTCCTTCAATCAGATCGACCTGCGCACGTCCCAGAATTATTCATGGTCGTTCGGCGGCGATTCGCGGAATTCCTTCCTCCGCGAGGAATTCAGCCGCGTCACCCACATCGATATGGGCCGACCGGAAAGCCACGTGCGCTACGTCCACCTCTACCTCAATGGTCATTACTGGGGACTCTTTGAATTCGATGAACGCACGGAAGCAGACCACTGCACGCAGTACCTCGGCGGACAGAAGGACAACTGGGACGTGGTGAAGTGCGAGCAGTCGGAAGGCTACACCACCGGCGTCACCGATGGCTACGAGGACGCCTGGATCCAGCTCGCCCGCAAAGCCAATCCGCTGACCTCGCCGGGCGTCTACACGCGCCGCCGGCTCACCGCGGCGGATTACTTCGATATGCAGGGGCTCGGCCCGGACGGCCTTTCGCCCAATGGCTCGCCGGTCCTCCTCGATCCCGATGCGCTCATCGATTACATGCTGGTGACCTTCTGGACGGGCAACCTCGACGGAGCCACCTCGGCCTTCCTCGGAAACGAGTCGGCCAACAACTGGTTCGGTGCCCGCGACCGCACGGGTGCCCGCGGCTTTCAGTTCTTCGTGCACGACTTCGAACACTCGATCTTCGATGTCACCGAGGACCGCACCGGGCCGTACAACCGCACCTTCGCGGACGCGGCCACCTACGTCGAAAAGACAGAAAACCGCTACAACCCGATGTTCCTCCACGCCGACCTTCTCGATGTCGCGGAGTACCGGAACCGCTGGCACAACCGCGTCCAGAAACACCTCTTCAATGGCGGGGCCTTCAGCGTGAGTGCCACCACGGCCCGCATCAACCGCCTCGCCGCCTCCGTCGATCCCGCCATCATCGCGGAATCCGCCCGCTGGGGCGACGCCAAAACCGACCCCCCGCTCACCCGCAGTCACTGGATCGCTCAGCGCAATCTCATCCTCTCTTCCTACCTCCCGCAGCGCACCAGCTACGTCATCGTCAAACTCCGCGACGACGGACTCTTCCCACCGCTCGACGGCATCACGTTCACCCCGCCCGGCGGCTACCTCGCGAGCACGACGCCGCTCAATCTCTCGGGACCCCAGGGCCGCACATGGTACTACACTCCCGATGGATCGGACCCACGCCTGCCCTCCGGTGCCATCAGCCCGGCGGCCCGCATCTTCCAACCCAGTGGATCGGTCAGCGAAACCCTCATCGGCGATGGCTCGAGCGCCCCGGGAGCCACATGGAAATACCGCGACCCCAGCATCGATCTCGGCTCCAGCGACATTGCGCCGGGCCACCCGTCGTACAGCCCCGCCAACTGGAAACACCCGCTGTTCAATGATAACGACGCCGCATGGAAATCAGGCGATGCGGAACTCGGGGGCGGCGACGGCAACGAACGCACGGTCATCAATATCGGCGTGGGTAACCCTCGCTTCCCGGTCGTCTACTTCCGGAAGTCGTTTCAGGTCGCCGACCCCGCGAAATTCGATGCCCTCGAACTGGAGGCCCTCATCGACGACAGCGCGATCTTCTTCCTCAATGGCCGCGAAGTCGCCCGCATCAACATGCCGGCTGGACCTGCCGGCTACAGCTACTCGGGCCTCAATGCGCTCAACGAAGCGGCCTTCCTCCCGGTCACCGATGCCCGGCTCGCCCCCACAGCCCTCGTGGCGGGCACCAATGTGATCTGCGTCCAGGTCCACCAGGCGAACAGCACCAGCAGCGACCTCAGCTTCGATCTGCGACTCCGTGGACGCCGCACCACCTACCCGGATCCGGTCCTGCTCAGTTCCGGTGAACGGAAAATCGCCGCCCGTACCTACGACCCCGCCAGCCAGTCATGGAGCGCTCTCAGCGAGGTCACCTACCTCGTCGATGCCGAACCCGCCAGCCGCAGCAACCTCGCCATCACGGAAATCCAGTACCATCCCGCCGATCCCTCTCCCGCGGAAGCCGCGGCCGGATTCAATGACGACTCGTTCTTCGAATTCATCGAACTGATGAATGTGGGAGCAAGGCACATCGACCTCATGGGCCTGCGCTGCAGTGCGGGCATCGACTGGGAATGCAAACCCGATACCGCATCCCCGCGCCTCCTCGCTCCCGGTCAGCGTGTCGTCGTCGCCGCCCACGAAGCTGCTTTCCGCCTCCGCTACGGCCCCACCGCCACCATCGCCGGTGTCTTCTCCGGCCAACTCGACAATGCGGGCGAAACCCTCACGCTGCTCGATGCCGCGGGATCGGTAATCCATTCGTTCTCCTACAGCGACACCTTCCCATGGCCCACGGAAGCCGATGGCACGGGCGCTTCGCTCGTGCTCCTGCGCCCGGAATCACTTCCGGACCACGCCATCGCGACCAATTGGCGCAGCGCCGCGGCCCCGGGCAATCCCGGCGGCACGGATGCCCTCCGCTATGCCGACTGGAAGGCCACCAACGCACCCGGTGCTCCCGATTCCTCCGACGCCGATGGCGATGGTCTCTCGCTCTTCGCGGAATATGCCTTCGGCGGATCTCCCCGTACGCCGGACACCGCCCTCCTCCCCACCGCAGGCATCGCGGAATTCCCCACGGAAAATGGCCCGCAGCGGTTCCAGACAATCACCGCAACCATCGCCCCCGGACGCGACGACACACGCATCGCCCCGCAATCGTCACCCACCCTCGCCACGTGGACCAATGACCTCATCCCGGTCGGGCGCAGCCGCCAGCCGGATGGATCGGAATCGGTCACATGGCGCAGCCCGCGCCCCTTCCCGTCCGCCGGACGCGAATTCCTCCGCATCCGGATCGCTCAGCCCTGACGCACTTCCACCATGCATCAGGCCATCGCGGCTGCCATTGCCACCTACGGACCGCATCACCCGGAAACCATCGCCCTGCGCGCTTCGCTCGCCTCGTTCCTCAGCGACGCCGGTCGTCACGGCGAAGCACTCCCCCTCGTCATCGGAAATCTGGAATCAGCCCCGACTCCCGAACACGCCATGGCGGTCGCCAGCACGCTCCGCGCCCTCGGGCGCGCCAGCGAGGCACTCGCCATCCTGCGCAATTCCCTGCAGCAACTCGGCCCGCCCGCGACACCGGAAGCGGTCAGCTACGCGGCCACGATTGCCGATTGCCTCCACGAAGCAGGCGATGCCGCCGCGGCCCGCGCATGGTGCGAGGAAATGATGACCTTCCTCGCTGACCAACTGACTTCCCCAGTTCCCGCCCACGCGGACCTCGCTTTCCGTCACGCCACAATCCTCATGGAATCCGGGGAAACCGCCCGCGGCATCCTCATGCTGCGCCGCACGCTCGCTGCCGAAGAAGCGGCCTCGGGCCGCCGCAGCCCCATGGTCGCCAGCCGCCTCCGCAGCATCGCCAGCCTCCTGCTCACCCACGGGCGACCCTCCGAAGCCTCGGCCATGCTCACCCGCGCCCAGCAGATCGCGGAAGCGGCCCTCGGACCGAATCACCCGGACTGCGCGGCCATCCGCAAGGCGCTCGCCCGCCTCGCCCAGTGACTTCCGCCCCGGCCGGGAAACCATCACCAACCCCGGCAACCCGGTGATCCGTCTTCTTTTCCGCTTTCGCCACGCTCCCACCACGGAAAAACACCATCCTCATGGGTATCGGCAATTCCAACCTCCCCGTCATCATGGCAGTCCGCCAGCTCGGAGCACCCATGACCCGCGTCCTCACCCTCGGATGCCAGACGTACTGGCCAACAGACGACTACGCGGAAACCGTGCGCCGGACCTTCTCGTTCGACCGCCCCCTCTCCGCAGCGCCCCCCATCGGATCATCCGGACGCCAGTTCTTTCTCCACATAGGAGCAGGCCACGTCGATGAAATGGACGTCAGTACCTACGAAGGTGCTTCCCTCGTCCATGACATGAATCTCCCCATCCCGGATTCCCTGCGCGGACAATACGATCTGCTTTTCGACGGAGGCACCATCGAACACGTCTTCGATGTCCGTCAGACCTTCGCCAACATCTCCAGCCTCGTCCGCCCAGGCGGCGTCTTCGTCAGCTCCACCGTCGCCAATAATATCCTCGGCCACGGATTCTATCAGTTCAGCCCCGAACTCATGTTCCGTTACTTCTGCCCGGACAACGGATGGGACGCCACCATCGTGATGCTGTGCGAACACCAACTGCGCCACCCCACCTTCTGGCTGATTCCAGACCCCGCCACCCTCGGCCGCCGCATCGAAATCCAAAACTCGGAACAACTCTACATCCTCACCATCGCCCGGCGCTCGCTCCACTCACCCGCGGCTCCCATCACCCCTCAGCAGAGCGATTATTCCTCCCAGTGGCAGCAGCACGCCGGAACCACTCACGGAACCCATCACAAGGGATTCGTTCCCCATCGGCTCCCGTCCCGCTGGGCGGGCCGCGCGGAACGCCTCCTCGCGCACCTCTCGGGGGCTCTGCTCGGCCGCTTCCCCAGCAAAGCGCACCGCCGCTTCCCAGGACTCCATCAGTACGGCATCTCCCAGCTGCCCCTGCACGAACTCGCCCGTCTCTCATGGCCCCGCCCTGCCGCAGAGCCGACCCCTTCCGCCCCCGCGTAAGCCTCAGCCGCTCGCCCCTGCCAGCCGGATGATCCAGCATCATGCCATGCCTCCTTCCCAGCTGCGCCGCCGCACCTTCCTCGCTTCGCTCGCGGCTTCCTCCGTCGCCGCCGCCAGCGATGCGCCTCCCCTGCGCGCCGCGGTCATCGGTCACACCGGCCGAGGCGACTACGGCCACGGCCTCGAAAAAATCTTCGCGGACCGCCCGGGCCTCACGCTCTGCGCCCTCGCGGATCCCGACGCGGCGGGCCGCACCCGCACGGCCGCTGCCATCGGGGCACCCCGCAGCTACGCCTCATGGCGCGAAATGCTCGCGGCGGAAAAACCCGACCTCGTCAGTGTCGCCATGCGCCACGCTGACCAGCACGCGGAAATCATCACGGCCTGCCTCGCCGCCGGTGCGCACGTCTACGCCGAGAAACCTCTGGCCCGCGATCCCGCGGAATGCGATGCCATCGTCGCCGCCACGGAAAAACATGCGCGCCGCTGCGCCGTCGGACACACCACCCGTCTCCATCCGGCCATCCAGTCGCTCCAACTCGCGCTCCAGAACGGCTGGGCCGGCGAACTCGTCTCGATGCAGGCCTTCGGCAAACAGGACCAGCGCGCCGGTGGCGAGGACCTCATGGTGCTCGGCAGTCACCTCGTGGACCTCATGCGCTGCTTCGCGGGCGACCCGCTCTGGTGCTCGGCCCGCGTCCTCACCGCAGGCCGCGACATCACCAAAGCGGACGCCCGACTCGTCCGCGACAACGTCGGCCCGGTCGCCGGAGACGAAATCTTCGCCCACTTCGCCTTCCCCCACGGCATCAATGCCACTTTCACCAGCGCGGCCCGCCTCCGCACCATCACGGGCTTCTGGGGCCTCGAAATCACGGGCACCACGCAAACAATCCGCATCGCTCTGGATACCGACCAGCCCGTCCGCTTCCGCTCGACCCGCCCAGGCAGCACCCGCATCCCGCCCAGCGATGCGTGGGAACCATTCTCACCAGCCACCGCAGGATTGCCGGAATCGCCGCCACAACCGGTGAACGCGGTCACCGACTGGCTCGCTGCCATCCGCGCAAACCGGGAACCCGTCTGCTCGGCCCGTAACGCGGCCCGCGCGGTCGAAATGGTCTGCGCTGTCTACCATGCCGCCCTCAGTGGCTCGCGCGCCACCTTTCCCCTGAAGGACCGATCCCACCCGCTCGGCACCACGCCCTGAATCCAGCACGTCAGGCTCCACGGTTGCGGTCCCGCCCTTCCTCTTCCACGGAACACCGACGCCCCGCCGCGCGCGCCCCGCTCCGGATTCCCCGGACGCCTCCTCCTCCGCA
>JBIICE010000077.1:0-17046 GCA_044239025.1 Verrucomicrobiales bacterium | reverse complement strand
ATGCGCACGGCCGTGATGATCGTCAGTACTCCGGTCGCCAGAGACCACGCCGCAATCATCGCCAGCAGCGCCGTGGCGGTCGCCGCCGGAACCAGAAGCGTAAGCACGCCGGCCGCAACTCCGAGGAGACCCATGGCCACGAGCGGCCAGATGCTGCGACCCGATCCCCGGGCCTGCCACGCGGTGACCAGCAGCACCACCCCCTCGGCAAGGGCCCACGCACCCCACAGCAGTGCCAGAGAAAGCCCGGCGGCAATCGGATGCCGGAATGCCAGCACGCCAAACACCACGGCCAGCAGCCCCCGCAGCAGAAGCCAGATCCAGTGACGCCCAAGATGAGTCGCAAGAGCAAGGGAAAGCGGGGAAGCGGGAGCAGGCTGCATGCGGCCATCCATATCACAAACGGAAAGCCTGTGCAAGATTCCGCGAGGACCGCACCCCCCACGGCCTTTGCCCCTTGCGCCGGACCCCGGG
The DNA here is from genome assembly GCA_044239025.1 of Verrucomicrobiales bacterium. Classification (GTDB taxonomy): domain Bacteria; phylum Verrucomicrobiota; class Verrucomicrobiia; order Verrucomicrobiales; family V1-33; genus V1-33. The sequence continues at coordinate 16,572 of JBIICE010000077.1, read as the reverse complement.
GTTTCCTAATACCGCTGCAGCCGAAATGAGTGATGCCATCTTTTTCCAGCAGGTCACGGTCGTGCCGGGTGACGGCTCGGTACCCCGCGTCGCCGATATTCTCTGGAGCGAAGGGAAATGGCACTTTCCGGAAACCGCACCCACCAGCGGCGTCCGCATCATTCCCAGCCACGGAAAGGTGCTCCTGCCCGGCCTCTTCGATTTCGATGCCCACCTCCGCGAACCAGGCCGGGAAGACGCGGAAACTCTCGCCTCAGGGGCCGCCGCCGCCATTGCCGGAGGCTTCACCGGCCTCCTGCTCATGCCGGATACCACCCCGCCAGTCGACAATCCCGGCATGGTCCGCAGCGTGCTCGACATGGCGGCCCGTCAGTCGCCCATCCCCATGGCCGCCGCCGGATGCCTCAGCAAGGGCCGCGCCGGACAGGAACTCGCGGAAATCGGCGGAATGGCCCGCGAAGGTGCCCGGATCTTCACGGATGACCCGGACCCCATCGCCAGCCCTGTCCTCCTGCGGCGTGCCCTCCAGTACGCCCGCGACCTCGGCGCACTCGTCGCCACCTTCGGAGATGTCCGCGAACTTTCCTCGGGCGGCACCATGCACGATGGCACCGTTTCCTGCTCGCTCGGTCTCCCGGGCATGCACCCCTGCGCGGAAGAAATCGGACTCGCCCGCGACCTCCGCCTCGCCCAGAGCTGTGGTGGCCGGCTCCACCTTCTCCATGTCACCACCGCGGAAGGCGTCGCCACGCTGCGCCGCTACAAACAGGCGGGCCTCGCCGTGACCGCCGGCGTCACCCCGCACCACCTCGTCCTCACCGATGCCGCGGTCGGCGACTACAACACGGCCTGCAAGGTCCGCCCTCCGCTGCGCCCGGCTGCCGATGCGGACGCCCTCCTCGAGGCTCTCGCGGACGGCACCATCGATGTCATCGCCACCGACCATTCCCCCCACACGGAATTCGAAAAACAACGCGATTTCGCCTCGGCTCCCTTCGGTGCCACAGGACTCGAAACCGCTCTGCCCGTGCTGCACGACCGACTCGTCCGCCCCGGCCGACTCGACTGGTCCACGCTGGTGGCCCGGTTCTCCACAGCCCCGCGCCGCATCCTCGGTCTTCCCATCCCCGTCATTGCGGAAGGGAGCGAAGCAAACGCGGTTCTGTTCGATCCCACAAGGCAAGGCGTGGTGCATCCGGCCTCGTTCCTCAGCAAGGGCCGCCACTCGCCCTTCGCGGGACAATCCCTCGAAGGCGGCGTCACTGCCGTTCTGCTCGGCCGCCGTCTCCTCCTCGACCGGATCTGATTCCCCCTGTTTCCATGCGATACCTCGAGAAACTCCGCGCCCGCATCGCCGCTGCCCATTCCCACCTCTGCGTGGGCCTCGACCCCCGGCCCGTTCCCGGCGGCGAACCCGTGCTCGATTTCTGCCTCCGCATCATCGCGGAAACTGCTCCCCATGCGGCCTGCTTCAAACCGAACAGCGCCTACTTCGAGGCCATGGGCTCGCGCGGCATCGCCATCCTCGAGGAGGTCATCGCCGCCATTCCAAAGGATATCCCGGTCATCCTCGACGCCAAACGCAGCGACATCGGAGAAACGCAGCAGTACTACGCCCGCGCCGCGTTCGAGGCCCTCGGCGCGGACGCCATCACGCTCAATCCCTTCCTCGGTTTCGATTCCCTCGAGCCTTTCCTCTCATGGGAGGGCAGGGGACTCTACCTCCTCGCCGTCACGTCGAACCAGGGAGCGGCCGACATCGAAAAACAGAGACTGGCCGACGGCCGCAGGGTCTTCGAACTCGTCGGCGACATGGCCCGCCGCGCCGCAGGAGCCCCAGCCGATGTCGGCTTCGTGGTCGGCCTGACCAACGCGGATCCCGACATCCTGCCGGCCCTCCCGGATGCCCCGCTGCTCGTCCCGGGCCTCGGAGCCCAGGGGGGCGACCTCGCCGCCCTCCGTGGATCCGGCCGCAGCGCCCCCCCGGTCATCAATGTCTCCCGAGGCATTCTCTACCCTCCGGACCATGCCAGTCCCGCCGCCGCCGCCGCCGCGTGGCAAGCCCAGATCGAGGCGGCCCTCGCCACCCCGTGATTCCACGGAAGGCAATTCAGCCTTTCTTCACCAGTAGCGACCGGCCGGTCATCTGCGGCGGCGGTGCCACCGCCAGCATCGCCAGCAGGGTCGGCGCAATGTCGGCCAGAATCCCGTCCCGCACCGTGAACTGATCCGCATCGGCCGCCGCATAAAGACAATGCACCGGATTGGTGGTGTGTGCGGTGTGCGGGGATCCGTCCGCGTTGCGCATCTGCTCGCAGTTTCCATGGTCGGCCGTGATCAGACACTTGCCTCCCAGCGCCAGCGTCTTTTCCACAATCAGCCGCACTCCGAGGTCGATGGTCTCCACCGCATGCACCCCGGCATCGACCACGCCCGTGTGCCCCACCATGTCAGGATTCGCAAAGTTCATGATGACCGCATCGTACTGGTCCAGTCTCCGCCACACCTCGAACGCCAGATCCGGCGCACTCATCTGCGGCTTCTTGTCGTACGTCGGCACTTCCTTCGGACTCACCGCCAGATAACGGTCCTCCCCTGGAAAGGGGGTGTCCGCCCCCGCGTTGAAAAAGAAGGTCACATGCGGAAATTTTTCGGTCTCGGCCGCCCGCAGCTGCCGCAGCCCCGCCCCCGCCAGAACTTCCCCGAGAATCCCGCTCATGTTCTCCGGCCCGAAAACCGTCTCCACCCCAAGGGCCCCATACGCCTGGCTGTACTCCGTCAGCGTGTAGCACGAGATCTTCGGCGCAATCTCCCGCTCGAAACCCGAAAACCCGGGGTCCATGAGCGCTTCCGTCAACTGACGCGCACGGTCGGCCCGGAAATTAAACCACAGCACCACATCCCCATCCCGCAGCCGTACCTCGTCCGCATCACTGAAAATCATCGGCAGCAGAAATTCATCGCCGCGCGGTTCATCCGCATACGCCGCCCGCACCGCCGCCGATGGCCGCCCTTCCGTGACCGCGCCGCGCCCCAGAAAAAGCGCGTCCCACGCCAGTTTGTTGCGCTCCCACCGCTGATCCCGGTCCATGGCATAGTACCGCCCAATCACCGTGGCAATGCGCGCCCCGGTCGATTCCAGCGCCGCCTCGACCACCGCAAGGGATGCGGCCCCGCCCGTCGGCGAGGTGTCCCGCCCATCCGTGATCGCATGCACCATCACATCCCCGCAGCCCGACTGCCGGGCCGCCTCGCACAGGGCCACCAGATGATCCTGATGACTGTGGACTCCCCCGTCGCTCACCAGCCCAAGCAGGTGCAGACGTCCGCCGCGTGCCTTCGCAAAGGCTTCCAAAAGAACGGGATGCGACGCCAGTTGGCCATCGCGGATCGCTTTGTTGATGCGTGTCAGGTCCTGATAGACAATCCGGCCAGCGCCCAGGTTGAGGTGCCCCACTTCGCTGTTCCCCATCTGCCCGGCCGGCAGCCCCACATCCTCTCCGCTCCCGGATACCCGGCTCCACGGATACTTCGCATACAGCTCATCATGATAGGGCGTCGACGCCAGCAGGGTCGCATCCCCATTGGTCACGGCTGCCGCCCGGCCCCCCGGATTGATGCCCCAGCCATCACGGATAATCAGAACAACAGGTTTCTTCGCCATATCCACGCCACATAATGGCTGCCCGGAACACGGCAAGTCGGGAAATCCCGGACCTGCTGCCGTCCACCCCATGGGAGAATGGGACTTGTCAATTCTACCGCCGCCGCCTATGAAACGCGCCCGCCGCGCCCCGTCAGCCCAGTCCCCCTCACGCCATGATTGAAGTCAGCCACCTCACCAAGCGCTTTGTCGGACGGACCGCCGTGGACGATGTCAGTTTCGAGGTCGGCCGCGGGGAAGTGGTCGGATTCCTCGGCCCCAACGGGGCTGGGAAGTCCACCACCATGCGCATGCTCACGGGCTACCTTCCCGCCACGCTCGGCTCCGCAAAGGTCAATGGACACGACGTCTTCAGCGATTCCATCCGCGCACGGCGCGAAATCGGATACATGCCCGAAAGCGTCCCGCTCTACGACGACATGCGGGTATCGGAATACCTCGACTTCCGCGCCGCACTCAAAGGCCTCCGCGGCCGCGCCATCCGGGAAAATGTCGGCCGCGTCGTGGAACTGACCGGCCTCCGCGATGTCCAGCGGAAAATCGTCGGCAGTCTCTCCAAAGGCTACCGGCAGCGCCTCGGTCTCGCCGATGCGCTCGTGCACCGCCCGCGCCTCCTCATTCTCGACGAGCCCACCAATGGCCTCGACCCCAACCAGATCCGTCAGGTCCGCAGCCTCATCGCCCAACTCAGCACGGAACACACGATCCTCCTCTCCACCCACATCCTCAGCGAGGTCGAAATGGTCTGCCAGCGCGTCATCATCATCCACAAAGGCCGCATCCGCGCCGACGATACGCCGGAAAACCTTGCCCGCAGCAGCCGCTCGGCCGGCATCCTCACCGTCGAACTGAAAGCCCCCACGGAGGAAGCCGTCGATGCCCTCCAGGCTCTCCCGGGCATCCGCCGGGCATCCCCGCTGCCCTCCGCCGGCAGCAGCGGCTGGACCCAGTTCGAAGTCAAACTCGATACCGGAGCCGACCCCCGCGAAGAAATCGCCACCCTCACGCGCGACCGCCGCTGGCCCCTCCGCGAACTCCGCGCCAATCAGGCCACTCTCGAAGACGTCTTCGTGGAAATCACCCAGCGCGACTGATCCCTTTTTCCGGCCTTCGGCGTCCCTGCGGGAAACGAGAGCTTGCCACCCGAAAGCCAGACATTTAAGAAAACGCCCTACGTCACCGTCCGGCATGCGCACCTTTTTCATCCTCCTCACCAAGGAACTCCGCTCATTTTTCCTCTCGCCGGTCGCCTGGGTGGTCCTCGCCATGTTCATGGCGATCTCGGGTCTGTCCTTCAGCTGGTCGATCAATATCCTCCGCGAGAAACCCCAGGAACAGAGCATCGTGCAGTGGACCTTCGTCCCAGTCTGGTTCTGGCTCTACTACCCGTTTCTCTTCCCGCTCATCACCATGAGGCTCTTCGCCGAGGAACAGAAACTCGGTACCCTCGAATCCCTCCTCACCGCCCCCGTGCGGACATGGCAGGTCATGCTGGGCAAGTACTTCTCCGCGGTCATCTTCTACCTCATTCTCTGGCTCCCGGTCCTGCTCTACTTCGGCGTGCTCACCTGGGTCCTCCGCGGCCGCGTCGAAATCCCGAAAGGCGCCCTCGGCGGCAGCTACCTCATCCTCTTCGTCACCGGCCTCTTCCACCTCGCGCTCGGTTGCCTCGCTTCGGCACTCACCCGCAATCAGATCATCGCGGCCATCCTCGGATTCGCCTTCATCATCCTGCACTTTCTCGCCGGTGTCTTCGTCATGCAGCAGGCTCAGGACCACCAGGATTTCCGCCCCGTCATGGACTACGTCGCCATCAAGGGGCACATCGAATCCTTCGCGGCCGGACTCATCGACACCCGACCCCTCGTCTACTACGGAAGCGCCACCTTTCTGATCCTCATGCTCACCCATCAGGTTCTCGAATACCGCCGCTGGAAATCCTGACCGCCGAGACTGGACCATGACCGATACCCCGGAAACCCCACCCCCGCCAGCCCCAGCCACGTCCGCGCCCGACGGTATCCGCCGGGGCCGCATCGGACTCAATGTCGCTGTCCAGATCTCCCTGGGGTTCCTCCTCTTTGCACTCGTCAACGTGGTCAGCTGGCGGCGCTTCCGCCAGTGGGACTACACCTACAGCCGCAGCTTCACCCTCGCTCCCAGCTCGGAGACCTTCCTCGCCGACCTCAAGACTCCCGTCCGCGTCAGCGTCCTCACCCAGCGCGGCGGTGCCGTCGAAAAGGACCTTGTCCCCCTCCTCGACCAGTACCGCAAGCTCCTCCGCAACCGCCTCCGCCTCGAATACATCGACACCCTCCGCGATGTCCAGGCATGGGAGAATTTCAAGGTCACCACCGCCAAGTCGAACATCCGCATCGAGAGCAATGGCATCCTCGTCCAGTCGGACCCGGCGAAAGAAGGTGCCCCCGTCTCCACTCAGTGGATCCCGGAGGAAAACCTGTACGACATGGACCGGGAAAAGAAGACGCCCATCGCCTTCAAGGGAGAATCCCTTCTCAATTCAGCCCTGCGCGCCGTCACCAATCCGGACCGCCCGCGGGTCGCATGGCTCACCGACATCGTCAAGAAACGCATGGTCCCGGAAGGATCGGCCTTCAATGTGATGGCAGACATCGCGGCCCGCCAGAACATCGACCTCGAACCATGGCCCATTCTCCAGTTTCCTCAGGCGGAATCGGAATTCCGCGCGGCCATCATCACCCGCCCGAACCTCTTTGGCGCTCAGCAGGAAGCGGTCTTCACCCGTCTCTTCGAAAAACCAGGCAACGGTCTCATCGTCCTCCTCGACCCGGAGGAACCCTGCCCGGAATTCGACCGGTTCCTCGCCCGCTACGGAGTCGTTCCCCAGGATGACCGCGTCCTCCACGCCTACGCCACCGCCAAGGGACCCATCAAGGATTTCGCCGTCGATGTCCGCTTCCTCGAATCGGATGGAGTCACCCGCGGCATCGCCATGCAGCCGTCCATCCTCCTCGGCCAGACGAAGTCGCTCCGCATGCTCTCCAACACGGAACAGCAGAAGGACCAGAATATCCAGATCATTCCCCTCATGAGCCCGTCGGACCGTTTCTGGGCCGAACGCAAATACAGCGAACCCCTCCCGACCATCGACGAACCGGAGGAAAAACAGAAACCCATCTGCGTGGCCCTGAGCCTCGAGCGCGGTGCCGCCAGAGACCCCCGGGTCCAACTCCTCAGCTCCCGCATGGTGGTCACCGGTAACGCAGAAATGGCCATGCCGCCAGTCTCCCCGCAGAACTACGACTTCCTCACGCATTCGCTCAACTGGGTGCTCCACCGCGATGTGACCGCCCCGAACGACAGCACCACGGACAAGGTCAAGCACCGCTTCCGCATCGACATCACCCCAGCTCAGTGGCGGCGGCTTTTCCTCATCACCACCGTCGTCCTCCCCCTCGCCGCCCTCGCCGCCGGCGTCATGATCTGGAGCGCCCGCCGCTCCTAGTGCCCTCTCTCCGCCCGTGCGTACTTCCACAACCCTGATCATGCTGCTGCTCACCGCCGGTCTGGCGGGATGGGTCCTGCTGCACGAACGCCGCGGCCCCCCGCCCAATCTCGGCGGCCATCTCCTCTTCGATTACTCCGCCAGAGTCGCCCAGACGGGCTCCGCCATCATCGACATCAACCCGGACGAGGCGGTCGCCATCGACCTCCGTACCGCTTCGGGGCAGGTCTCGCTGCGCCGCCGCGACGACGGTGTCTGGGACCTCAGCAAACCGATCCGCGACCGGGCCGACCCCGCTCTCGTCCGCCAGCTCCTCGAATTCTGCCGCACGGCCCGCATTGCCGAAACCCTCGACCGCGATGAAATCCGGCGCGGCCGCGTCAGCTCGGAAAGCGTCGGACTCGATGACAAAAGCTCATGGCGCCTCTCGTGGCGCAACGCGGCCGGCAGCGAAATCGCCGACATCCGCATCGGCCGCACGGCCCCTCTCGGGAATGCTGCCTACGTGACCGTTGAGGGGGAACGCCGCCGTCCCGATATCTACCTTGTCTCTCCGGACCTCCGCACGCTCCTTGCACGCCCGGCGGATGGCTTCCGCGACCCCCGCGTGGCCCGCTTCTCCGCGGATGAAGTCGTCCGCGCTGCCGTCCGCAAAGGCGAGGGAGAGGTGGAATTCTCCCGCTCCCGCGCTCCCACGAAAGTGGTCGTCGAGGCCCCCGATGGAAAGCCACGGGAGGAAATGGACGAGGGCACCCCATGGTTCATCTCCCGACCGCTGCTCAATGCCCCGGCCAGTCAGCCGGCCGTCAAGGATTTCATCTCCATGATCTGTGGAGCGCAGGTCGCCGGATGGCTCCCGGCCACCGACGCCAGCAGCGGTGCCCCGGAGGAAAAGCCCCTCGTCGCAGTCACCCTCAGCGGCCCGGAACAGTCCCGGCCCGATGTCCTCTCGTTCTTCACGGACCCGGCGGGCGGAGACTCCGTGATCTGCCGCAGCCGCCTCCGCCGCTGCTCGTTCAAAGTCCCCCGACAGATCGCCGACGACATCCTCCTCGCCGAAGATCCCGACAATTTCCGCGACACCCAGCTCGCGGCCATGGAACCCAACCTCGTCCATTCGCTCCGCGTGGAACTGCTGGAAGGCGATTCCGTGGAACTGCGCAGGGTCGGCAGTAAATGGTCATGGCGACCGATCCCCGAAGGCCCCTGGAACGATGCCGCCGGAGAACGCGTCGCGAGCCTCGTCAAGGCGGTCAATGAGACAGAAATCCTCGCCTTCACCGAGGACAGTCTCGCCGATCCAGCCAAATACGCGCTCGATAAACCGGCCTTCTCCCTCCGCTTCGGCGTGGATCCCAATCCCAGCCTCGACGCCCCAGCCGCGCTCACTCCCACCAGCAGCGTTCACCTCCGCATCGGCATCACCCCGGACCGCCGCGTTTTCGCCAACTTCGAAGGCACTCCCTTCGTCTACAGCATCCGCCCGGAACTCGGCTACGCGATCCCCCAGAGAGCCCAGAAATGGCGATCCCTCGCCCTCCCGGGGTGGACCCTCCGGCAGGTGCGCTCCCTCCGCCTCACCAGTGGCTCCGAACCCGCGGTCGCCCTCCGCATGGACCCGCTCACGTTCCGCTGGACCGCTGAACGCGCCGGGCGCGACGTCACCGACCTGCTCCTCCCCGCCGCCGCCGAAGCCCTCGCCAACCGCGCCGGAAGCCTTCAGGCCGGCAACTGGCTCGCCGATGGCCCGGCCGCTACCGCGGCGCTCGAAGGGCCCGCGCTCTCCGTGGAAGTCGTCCACGAGGTCTACGATGACACGCCCGGCTCCTCCCACGAGCAGACCACCAGGCTCGACCTCGCACTCATGCCCGCCGGACCCACCGCGCCCTTCTGCTACGGCCGCATGACCGGAGTCAGTGATCCCTTCCTCATCGATACCAGGGTCTTCCACGAACTCTCCCTCCCCGTCCTGCGCCCGGCCAGTCCAGCCGCAGGCGGGGGGAACTGATCCAACCCACTCCGCTTTCCGGGTTTGCATCGGGGAAGAGCCGGCATCATCAGATCCCTACCCCCGCCGGATCCTCCGGCCCAACATTCCCCAGCCATGTTCGGAGCGCTCACTGACAAACTCGACAATGCCTTCCGCAAACTGCGCGGACTCGGATCCATCAGCGAAAGCAATGTCGCGGACGCCCTCCGCGAAGTGCGCATGGCACTCCTCGAAGCGGATGTCGACTTCACGGTGGCACGGGACTTCATCGCCACGGTCCGCGAACGCTCCCTCGGACAGGAGGTGCTCAAAGGCATCAAACCCGGCGAACAAATCGTCAAAATCTTCCATGATGAACTGACCGCCCTCCTCGGTGGCGATGCCGCCCCGCTGAACCTCGACCCGCCCGCCCGCATCCTCATGGTCGGCCTCAACGGAGCAGGGAAGACCACCACCTCCGCCAAGCTCGCCCTCAAACTCAAAAAGGAGGGCCGCCGACCCGTCCTCATCGCCTGCGACCTCTACCGCCCCGCCGCCATCGAACAGCTTGCCACCCTCGGCCGCGAAATCGATGTTCCCGTCTTCCAACCCGCCCCCGGCAGCACCAATGTCCTCCAGTGCGTCAAGGATGGTCTCCGCTGGCTCGACTCCCAGACGTGGAACACCGTCATCTTCGATACCGCCGGTCGCCAGGAAGTCGATGACGCCCTCATCGCCGAACTCCGCAGCGTCCGCGAATTCCTCCAGCCCGGGGAAGTACTGCTCGTCGCCGACGCCGCCACCGGCCAGCAGGCCGTCAATGTAGCCAGAACCTTCGACAAGGATATCGGCATCACCGGCATCGTCCTCACCAAACTCGATGGCGACGCCCGTGGCGGCGCCGCGCTCTCCATGCGCGCTGCCACCGGGAAACCCATCAAATTCACGGGCGCAGGCGAGAAAATGGATCAGCTCGACATCTTCGTGCCCGACCGCATGGCCCAGCGCATTCTCGGCATGGGCGACATCGTCGGCCTCGTCGAACGCGCCGCCGAAGTCATCGATGAAGAACAGGCCATGCGCACCATGGAGCGCATGATGTCGTCGGAATTCAATTTCAACGACTTCCTCGATCAGCTGAAAATGATGAAAAAACTCACGGAGAGCAGCGGGGGCCTCATGGGCCTCCTCGGTCTCCTCCCCGGGGTCGGCAAACAGCTCAAGCAAGTCAGGGAACAACTGAAAAACGCCTCGGGTGACGATAAAATCCGCCGCATCGAGGCCATGATCCTCTCCATGACCCCAAGAGAACGGACCCGCCCGGAAATCATCAATGGACGCCGCCGCCAGCGCATCGCTGCCGGCAGCGGGAATTCCGTGAGCGACCTCAACCAGTTCCTCCGCCAGTTCAGCGACATGCGCAAACTCATGAAGGACAAGGGCCGCATGGCCGGAATGATGGCGGCCATGGGCGGCATGGGCGGTCAAGGCATGCCCGGTGGTCTCGGCGGTCTCCTCGGCGGCGGTGGTGGTCTCCCGCCCGGCATGGGCCTCCCGCCCGGGAATGCCGGCTTCCCCGGACTCGGCGGACCCCCGCGCGGAGGATTCCGCCTCCCGGGCGGCGGCGGCCGCAGAAAAGGCCGGCGCTGACTCCCCGGCTCATGCAGAAACTGGAGCGGCGTGGGCAGAAAAATGGAAATTGTCCGTTGACACCCCGGAAGGTCACTCTACGATCCGCGCACGCTCTGCGGAAGGCGGCTTTCAGACTGCTCCAGACGGCATCTCCATCTCCCCGCAGAGATGGTTCAAGTGTCGGCAGGAGGGGTCTGAATCCCATTTCCAGGGGTGTTGCGTGACGGAAGTTCCGCCGTTTCATGCTGTCCGCTCTCACGAGCGCCCTCGCGTGAAACGGTTTTTTGTCCCCTCATCTCAGCAGACCGCGTGCTCGTGTAGCTCAGTGGTAGAGCACTTCCTTGGTAAGGAAGAGGTCGCGGGTTCAATCCCCGCCACGAGCTCCATCTGCCCCTTGCACCGCGTCGCAAGCTCTTCCATCCACTTCCCAACCTGACACTAACAACCCAAACTACATCGCACCATGGCCAAGGATACCTTTCAGCGGAATAAACCCCACGTCAATGTCGGCACCATCGGACACGTCGACCACGGCAAGACCACTCTGACCGCCGCCATCACCACCACGCTCGCCGAAAAAGGCTTCGCCCAGGCGAAAGGCTATGCGGACATCGATGCCGCCCCGGAGGAAAAAGCCCGCGGTATCACCATCAACACCGCCCACGTCGAGTACGAAACCGAAAACCGGCACTACGCCCACGTCGACTGCCCCGGCCACGCTGACTACGTCAAGAACATGATCACCGGAGCCGCTCAGATGGACGGAGCCATCCTCGTGGTCTCCGCCGCCGACGGCCCCATGCCCCAGACGCGTGAGCACATCCTCCTCGCCCGTCAGGTCGGCGTCCCTGCCCTCGTCGTCTTCATGAACAAAGTGGACATGGTGGATGACCAGGAACTGCTCGACCTCGTCGAGATGGAAATCCGCGACCTGCTCAGCCAGTACGACTTCCCCGGTGACGAAATCCCCATCACCAAAGGCTCGGCCCTCAAGGCCCTCGAAGGCGATGCCACCCACAAGGCGAATATCCTCAAGCTGATGGAAAGCGTCGACAGCTACATCCCGCTTCCGGAACGCCCGATCGACCAACCGTTCCTCATGCCCGTCGAAGACGTGTTCGCCATTGAAGGCCGCGGAACCGTCGTCACCGGCCGCGTCGAACGCGGTATCGTCAAGAAGATGGAAGAAGTCGAAATCATCGGCTTCCGCGACACCGTCAAGACCACGGTCACCGACATCGAAATGTTCCGCAAGCTCCTCGATGAAGGCCGCGCCGGCGATAACGTCGGTCTCCTCCTCCGTGGCGTCAAAAAGGACGACATCGAACGCGGTCAGGTGCTCGCCAAGCCGGGTTCGGTCAAGCCTCACAAACACTTCAAGGCTGAGGTCTATGTCCTCTCCAAGGAAGAAGGCGGCCGTCACACCCCGTTCTTCAATAACTACCGCCCGCAGTTCTATGTCCGTACCACCGACGTGACCGGCAGCATCAAGCTCCCGGAAGGCGTGGAAATGGTCATGCCAGGAGACAACATCCAGATGGAGGTCGAACTCATCACCCCGATCGCTCTCGAAAAGACCATGCGCTTCGCCATCCGCGAAGGCGGCCGCACCGTTGGTGCCGGACGCGTCAGCGAGATCATCGCCTGATCGCTTCCCTCCTGATTCACGGTCTCAGGAAAGCAGGGAGGTCCACCCTCCCTGCTTTCCCCGTCTCTCGGGAAAATGCCTTCTGCCGCACAGGCATCCGGCATTTTAAAAAGTTCCCCTCCCCTTGACAGGGGAAATGTCACCGTCCACGGTGGTTTCCCACAAAAATCGGGATTTCACGTACGCTAGTAGCTCAATTGGTAGAGTAGCGGTCTCCAAAACCGTTGGTTGGGGGTTCGAGTCCCTCCTAGCGTGCCAATCTCCCCTTTCCGTTCCCGCCCCTTTCCCCGGTTCCTCCTCCTTTCCACCCAAAATGTTCGGTTCCTTCCGCAAATTCCTCTCCGACGTCGGTCTCGAACTCAAGAAGACCACGTGGCCATGGGACTCGAAGGAGAGGGGATTCAAGAAGTTCAAGGAACTCACTGACTCCACCGTGGTGGTCATCATCGCCATCGTCCTCCTCGGAGCGTGGGTGGCCTTCTGGGACTTCATCATGGCCTACGTCATGGGATTCTTCACCAAAGGTATCTGATCGGTCGCCGCACCCCACCGGACGACACGCCTCACACCCAACCCACCCCAACTTCCACCGAACCTTTCTCATGGGTGCCATTCCTGCCGCCAGAGACCAATGGTACGTCGTTCACGTTCTCTCCGGCCAGGAGCAGAAAGTGAAGGATAACCTCAACCGTCGCATGTCCACGGAGGAAATGGGCGACCTCGTCTATGAAGTCCTCCTCCCCATGGAACGCGTGTCCGAGGTCAAGAAGGACACCAAAGGCAAGGGCCGCCGCAGCGAAACCCGCCGCAAGTTCTTCCCCGGTTACCTCCTCATCAACATGCACATGCTGAATGAGACGGGCGGCATCGTGGACCGCACCTGGTACTTCATCAAAGACACTCCAGGTGTCATCAATTTCGCCGGAACCCGCGACAAACCGACCCCCATGCGCCCCAAGGAGGTCGAGCAGATGCTCAACCAGATCCGGGAGGCCACCGACCACGTCAAACCCAAGATCTCCTTCGAGGTCGGCGACTCCGTCCGGGTGAATGACGGTCCCTTCGAGGCCCAGATCGGCGTCGTCGAGGAAATCGATCCGGAACGGGGCAAACTGCGCGTCTCCGTCAGCATCTTCGGTCGAGCCACCCCGGTCGACCTCGAGTTCTGGCAGGTGGAGAAAGCGGAGGAAACCACCTGAAACCGCCAAACCTTTCCCGTGTCCGCCGCCCGTCGGCCATGAGGAGAATTTCCAAGGGCAAACTTCCAGTCTGATTCATCCATGGCCAAAGAAATCGTCAAAGTCATCAAGCTCCAGATTCCCGCCGGGGCGGCGAACCCGGCACCCCCCGTCGGCCCAGCCCTCGGTCAGGCCGGCGTCAACATCATGCAGTTCTGCAAGGAGTTCAACGCCAACACCCAGAAACAGGCAGGCGATGTCCTCCCGGTGGTCATCACCGTCTACAAGGACAAGTCGTTTACCTTCATCACCAAACAACCCCCGGCGGGCAACCTTCTCAAGAAGGCTGCCAACATCGCCTCCGGTTCAAAGGTACCCCACAAGGAAAAAGTCGCCAAGCTCTCCAAGGCCCAGGTGATGGCTGTCGCCAAGCAGAAAATGCCGGACCTCAACGCCAACAGCGACGAAGCAGCCTTCCGCATCATCGCCGGTACCGCCCGCCAGATGGGTATCGACATCGTCGACTGATTCACCCCGCTCACCCTTCCCACCAAACCAAACCGCAGGAGGGCTCAGCGCCCGCTCGCACTGCCCAACCAGACATGCCCGCCGCCAAACGCAGCAAACGCTACAAAGCCGCCGCCAAACTCGTCTCCAAGTCCAAACTCCACGGACTCAGCGAAGCGATGGAAGCGCTCAAAGCCATCCCCAGCCCGAAATTCGATCAGTCGGTCACCATCTCCATGCACATGGGCGTGGATCCCAAAAAGGGTGACCAGATGATCCGCTCGACCTGCCCTCTGCCCCACGGTACCGGCAAGCAAGTGACCGTCCTCGTCTTCGCCAAAGGCAATGCCGCAGATGCCGCCAGGGCCGCTGGAGCCGAACACGTTGGCTACGAAGACCTCATCAAGAGAGTCACAGAAGGATTCCTCGACTTCGATGTCGCCATCGCCACCACCGAGGCCATGGCTGAAGTCCGTAAACTCGGCCGCCAGCTCGGTCCCCGCGGCCTCATGCCCAACCCGAAAACCGGTACCGTCACCGACGATACCGCCGCTGCCGTCAAAGCCGTCAAGGCCGGACGGGTCGATTTCAAACTCGACAAGAACGGTAACATCTCGGTCCCCGTGGGCAAGGCGTCCTTCACCGTAGAGCAGCTCGCCGAAAACGCCGAAGCCGTCATCGAGGCGGTCTACCGCGCCAAGCCGGCAACCGCCCGCGGCAAATACATCGAAACGATCCACGTCACGGCCACCATGACCCCATCGCTCAAAATCGATGCGGCCAAATACGCCCGGAACTGAACCCAGACCGAACCCACCAACTTTCCCGGATCATGAATCCTGACAAAAAACCTATCGTCGACCAGCTGCTCGAGCGACTCGACAATGTTCCGTTCCTGTTCCTTGTGGACTACACGGGGCTGACCATGACGCAGTTCAACTCCATCCGCAGGAAACTCCGTGAGGTGGACGCCAACCTGCACGTCACCAAAAACAGCTACATCAAAGCAGCCGGGCAGGCCAAAAAACTCCCTGCCGACCTCGAAAAGGACCTCACCGGGCAGACCGCGGTGGTCTTCGGCCGCCAGGACGTCTGCGCCGCTGCCAAAATCATCGCCGGGGCGCACCGCGAATTCCAGAAGCCGGTCATCAAGAGTGGCGTGCTCGACGGCACCTTCCTCTCAGCGGCAGACGTCAATGGCCTCGCTGAAGTCGGCAGCCGAGAGAATCTCCTCGCCAAACTCCTCGGCGTACTCAATGCCCCGGCCGGTGCCATCGCCCGCGTCATCGCCGCCAAGGTCGAGAAGGACGGCGGTGGTCCTCCCGCAGAACCCGAGGCCGAAACCGCCACCGAAACCGCGGCCTGATACGGCAGATCCACGAAACCTTTTCCGGCGGATCCCCGTCAGGAACAACCCAAGACAACCAAGCAACACACAACCCAGTTCCTCACCGGTGCCGCGGCCGTGGCACTCAATCGCTCCGGGGCTCCGGAAAACGGTGACACTGACCCCATAACATGGCAGACATCAGCAAACTCGTCGACGACCTGAGCGCTCTCACGATCCTTCAGGCTTCCGAACTCGTCAAAGCCCTCGAGGAAAAATGGGGCGTCAGCGCCGCCGCGGTCGCCGCTCCCGGTGCCGGTGCCGCCGCCGCTGCTCCCGTTGAGGAAAAGACCGAATTCGACGTCATCCTCACCGACGGTGGTGGCAACAAAATCGCCGTCATCAAGGAAGTCCGCGGCGCTGTGGCCGGTCTCGGCCTTGCCGAAGCCAAGGCTCTCGTCGAAGGCGCTCCCAAGGCCATCAAGACGGGTATCCCGAAAGCCGAAGCCGAAGAGATCAAGAAGAAGCTCGAGGCCGCCGGTGCCAAGGTCGAGATCAAGTAATGATTTGACTCATTCCCACGAACAGACTCTCACCCGCTTCCGTGTTCCCCGGCGCTCCGGGGAACACGGTTCGGGCGTTTTTTGTCTGCACCTTTTGACGCATACTTTTTCCGACCACTGCGCCCCCCAACCCGGGCGCTTCCCGGTCGCTCCGTTCCCGACATAGTCCCGCTCCGGCGGAACGCCCGATCTCCCATACCCTTCGTGCTTGAGGAAGGGGTCCCCAAATCTCCCGTCAGTTGTCCTGCCCAAGGCCATTCCACCTGCCACTCCACTTCACTTTTCACTGACCCACGCCCATGTCTGACCGCCTCCACTTCGGCAAGCTCACGGAAGTTATCGACCCCCCCAACCTGATTGAGGTCCAACTGAACAGCTACCGCGAGTTCCTTCAGAAGGAACTGGCGGCGTCCAAACGGACGATCGTCGGCCTTCAGAGTGTCTTCAAGGAGGTCTTCCCCATCGAGAGTTACGACAACAAGACGGTCCTCGATTTCTCTCATTACGAGGTCGGTGAGCCCAAGCTGACGGCCCACCAGGCACAGCGCGATGGTGAAACGTTCTCGGCTCCGCTCTACGTCACCTTCACGCTGAAGG
>JBIICE010000291.1:0-4278 GCA_044239025.1 Verrucomicrobiales bacterium | reverse complement strand
AGGGATCCATCGACGCCGCATGGGCCCCGGAACCCTACGCCAGCATCCTCGAACTCGAAGCCGGTGCCACGAACTGGCTCAAGGATACCGCCACCAATGTCACTCTCCTCTCGGCCAGTGCCGCTCTCCTCAGGGATCGCCCGGAACTGGCCGCGAAACTGACCGCAGCCCACCGGGAGCTGACCGACTGGATCCTTGCCAATCCGGAGGAAGCACGCCGCCTCATGGTGGCCGAACTCACCGCCCTGACCACCCGGGAACCAAAGGCGGCCGTGCTCGACCTCGCCATTCCCCGCGTGGTCCTCTCCAATGAAGTCTCGCGACAGTCGCTCGAAACCATGGTCGCTCAGGCCAAGGCTGCCGGCTTCCTCCGCGAGTTCCCGCCCATCGAGCCGCTCCTCCCGGTCCAGCCCTGACGCAGCCCTGACGCAGCCCTCACCCACCCCATGACCCTGAGCGCAGAACTGGCCCCGGCACCACCCGCCAAACTGGTAATCGACCGTGTCAGCAAGGTCTTCCACGGCCGCAGTGGCCCGGTCCACGCCCTCGACAATGTCAGCCTCACCGTGGGGGAAGGCGAATTCGTCTGCCTTCTCGGTCCCTCAGGATGCGGCAAAAGCACGCTGCTCAATCTCATCGCCGGTCTCGAACAGGCTGACACGGGCTCGGTTTCGGCGGACGGCCATGTCGTCACCGGCCCGGGCCGCCAGCGCGGCGTCATGTTTCAGGAACATGCGCTCTTCCCATGGCTCGATGTCACCCAGAATGTGCTCTTCGGTCTCAATCTGAAACCGAATCTCTCTACATCGGACCGACTCGGTGTCGCCCGCGCGTTTCTTGAAATCGTTGGCCTCACGCCCTTCGCCAGGGCCAGCATTCATGAACTCTCGGGCGGCATGCGTCAGCGGGTGGCACTCGCCCGCGCCCTCGCCCCCAATCCCCAGCTGCTCTGCATGGATGAACCGTTCGCCGCCCTCGATGCCATGACGCGCGAACAGCTCTACGATGACCTCCAGCAGATCCAGCAGGAACGCCGCAAAACCGTCATCTTCGTGACGCACAATGTCCGCGAGGCGGTCTGTCTCGGCGATCGTGTGGTCCTCTTCACGCCACGCCCGGGACGCATCCGCGCGGAATTCCCGGTCAATCTTCCGCGGCCGCGCAGCATCAATGATGTCGCCGTCGCCTCGCTGGCTGCCGAAATCACAGCGGAACTGAAACGCCTGCTCTCTTCCTCATGACCATTCCTGGCTTCCGCCCGCCCAGCCGGGCGGCTCTCGTCACATGGGCGCAGGCCCTCGGCTGCTTCGCTCTGCTGACGGGCCTCTGGGAATGGGGATCGCGCACCTCATGGTGGAATCCCGTACTCATTCCCTCCCCCTCGGAGATCGCCCGCTACCTGATGGAGGCCCTCCGCACAGGAGAACTCCAGAGCGCCTGCCTCGTCACGCTGCGGCGGCTCTTCATGGGCTACCTCATCGGCCTCGCACTCGGCATTCCACTTGGACTCCTCACCGCCCGATTCCGCTTCGCCTCGGCCACCCTTGGCGTCCTCGCCCTCGGACTGCAGACGCTC
The DNA here is from genome assembly GCA_044239025.1 of Verrucomicrobiales bacterium. GTDB lineage: Bacteria > Verrucomicrobiota > Verrucomicrobiia > Verrucomicrobiales > V1-33 > V1-33. Next base: position 2,702 of record JBIICE010000291.1, on the reverse strand, counting down.
CCCAGTGTCTGCTGGGTCCCGCTCGCCATCCTCTGGTTCCACGACAGCCCGGAAACTGCCATGCTCTTCATCGTGGTCATGGGTACCCTCTGGGCCGTCCTGCTGGCCACGGAACATGGGATCCGCCAGATTCCCCCGCTCTACCGCAAGGCGGCCGCCAGCATGGGATCGCGCGGCTTCCACCTTCTCTGGCGCGTCCTCCTGCCTGCCAGTCTGCCCCACCTCGTCACGGGCATGAAGCAAGGCTGGGCCTTCGCATGGCGATCCCTCATGGCCGCAGAAATCTACGTGTCCATCAGCACGGGCTTCGGCCTCGGTCACCTCCTCCACTACGGCCGGGAACTCCACGCCATGGACCAGGTCGCCGCCGTCATGCTCGTCATTCTCCTCATCGGCTTCGCCGCGGACAAGCTCCTCTTCGCCCCGTGGGAACGATTCCTCCGCACCCGCTGGGGCCTGAACCCCTGAACCGCTGCGCCCCCCCTCAGAAGGCACGCAGGCTCAGCTCCAGATAGAAGAAGTCGGTATCCCCTGGCCGGATCGCTTTCCGCGTGAACTCCCCATCGGTGAAATGCGCGTAGCCAGCGGTCAACTCGGCCTGCGGATGCAGTTGCCAGCGCGCCCGGATGTCGAATTCATGGCCCAGAAATGATCCGCTCTGCCCGCTGCGGTCGCGCGCCAGCGAGGTCAGAAACCGATCGCTCCCGCTCGCCAGCCAGTACCAGCTGTAGCCAAAATCAGTGCGCAGCTTCGGGTGCGGCGTCAGCTCCACCCGGACCTTCGGGGCCGATATGTTCTCGTAAAAAATGTAATCGTTGGCCGACCACGGGCGCCCGAACCCGTAGAACCGCTCGAACCGGTTGTCTTCCCCATCGCCGGGCTCCCGGTCGCCGGACGCATACCCGTAAAAAACACTCACCCGAGGCTGCGCCGCTCCCCCGAACCGATACCCCAGCTCTCCCGTCGCCCCCAGCGCACGCACCTCGCCTTCCGCACTGCTCCCGAACTGACCCGTCAGCGACGCGTCGTAGTCCCACCCGCTCCCGCCCAGTTTCCCGTAAACCCGCACCCCCGGCGACTGCACGGTGCGACCCTCCAGCGGGCCCACGCTGTCCTGATCCAGCACCAGCCAGTACGGCTCTATCGTCGCCACATCGGACCACAGCCGCCAGTGCCCGATGGCTCCCAGCACCCACTGACCTTCCACCGGTTCATCCATCTCGTACTTCCGCCGCAGCAGGGGCAGCACCGCCAGCAGATCCACCTGCCAGTCGTTCTGCTCCGACCCCAGCGACCCGTGAAACCCCCGGAAGGTGTTCGCTGTGTTCCGCCACTGATTGTTCCCAATCAGCCGCCGGTCCAGAAACTCAAAATTGTGCAGGCCCCAACGCAGACTCATCGGACGTCCCTGCCCTTTCCCATCACGCCCCAGCCACCCGTCAAACCACAGCTCCCCATACAGCCGGATCACCTCGAACTCGTTCACATCGCGCACGTCCCGCGGATAGTCACTCCCATACCGCCGCGCATCCTGCACCTCCACCGCCAGCCGAAACGGATCCACCAACCCATGCACCCCAGCGTAAAACCGCGTCCGGAACAGAAATGGATCGTCCACCCCAGCTCGCCCACGCCGCAGATCGTCATCCCGATACTCCCACCGCACCCGATGATCCAATCCCAGATCAAGCCACTCCTCCCAACCACGCCGCACATACTTCGGTGGATCCGGATCTCTCACCGTACTGTAACTCAATGGCGCACGGTAATATCCGCCACCCTCCCCGGCAGCCACCACACCCCCCACCATCCCCAGCAATAATCTCCATCGCTTCATGATTTTCACATGGCACTCGAATGTCCATTCGGCAAGTAGGAATTTGGTGGGTTTGACTTCCCGGCTCCCCAGCGTACCATCACGGTCAAGATCATCGCGGGGGTGCCGGGCATGGCCGGCTGAGACTTCCTGAACTGTCAGGGATGAACCCATCGAACCTGATCCGGTTCATACCGGCGAAGGGAAGCGGGACGGCACGAGCACAGCGCTCTCCGCGGTGGCCCACGAACCGTTTTTTTCTTCCCTACCATGATCGCATCCGAGAATTCCTTCGAACCACACTCGTCCGACGCCCTTCCGAACAGCCGCCGCATCTATGTGGATGGTTCCCAGCCCGGAGTCCGCGTGCCCATGCGGGAAATCTCGCTGTCGCCCACGAAGTCGTTCAACGGGCAGCTGGAAGCGAACGATCCGGTGCGGGTGTACGACACGAGCGGTCCCTGGGGTGATGCGGATTACCGCGGTACGGTGCAGGACGGACTGCCGGCGCTGCGCGCGGCATGGATCCGCTCGCGCTGCGATGTGGAGGAATACGACGGACGCCAGGCAACCGCGCGCGACAATGGCTTCCTCAGCGAGGTCCACATGCAGTCGCAGGCGGCCCGCTTTGCAGGAGGACTCAGCGCGCTCGAGCAACCCCACGGCAGCCAGCGACCCCGCCTCCGCGCCGCCGCCGGACACCCGGTCACCCAACTCTGGTACGCCCGCCAGGGAATCATCACGCCGGAAATGGAATTCATCGCCATCCGCGAAAACATGCGACGCGCCGCCATGGGCGACCTCTCGCAGGACATCGTCCGCACGGACCTCGACAAGCAGCACGCGGGTTCCAGTCAGCAACCGGACAGCCCTTACTCCCCCGGCA
>JBIICE010000290.1:0-4290 GCA_044239025.1 Verrucomicrobiales bacterium | reverse complement strand
GGATCCCCCGGCGCCATCCGCGGTGTGAACTTCACCACCGACGCGGAACCCGGCATCTCGGTTCTCGCCCCGAATCAGATTCCCGGCTGGTCTGGCGCCCCCAACATGGGCGATTCCCCGGACGACGATGCCCTCGAACAGATGCTCTGGTCGATCCGCTATGGATCCATCGTGACCGTCACCCTCAACGGTCTCACCCCCGGCAAACCCTACAAACTCCAGCTCCTCTTCCTCGAACGCTGCTGCCGCCGCGCCTGCGACGTCTATGTCGATGGAGAACTCAAGCTGGACGAATTCGCCCCCTACACCTACCAGGCGGACTTCGGCGGCTCTCAGGGCGCTGCCGCGGTCATCGGTTTCCTCGCCTCCGGAACCTCCACCACGATCCGCCTCGACGGCACGACCGTCACCACCCCCCTCTACAACGACCGCAGTCCGCTGCTCTGCGGCGTCACCCTCGAAGCCGTCACCGGTGCCGATGCCGACGGCGATGGGCTCGATGACCTCTGGGAAACCACCAATTTCGGTAACCTCGCCCAGAATGCGTCGGGCGACCCCGACAGCGATGCCCTCACCAACCTCCAGGAGAATTCCCTCGGAACCAATCCCACCAACCCGGACACGGACGGCGATGGGCTTACCGATGGAGCGGAAGTCGCCACCCACCGGACCAACCCGCGCAGCGTCGACTCGGATTCCGATGGCCTCAGCGACCAGTACGAAGTGGTCACCTCCGGAACCAATCCCAACAGCGCCGACACCGACGGCGACGGCTACGGCGACCGCAACGAAATCGCCTTCGGAACCAACCCGACGGCCGCCGCCAGCTTCCCGCTCTTCAGCGCCATTGCCGATTCCTTCACGGGCGGGGATCCGGGCGAAGGACTCGACCTCTCCGGAACTTTCCCCTACGCCTTCAATATCGGCTCACCTGGTGCTGCCGCCGGCCCCGTGGGAGACGTGACCTTCACGGATGATCTCCAGCCCGGAATCTTCGTCACCGCCATCAACGAAATCCCGAACTGGTTCGCACCAAACTTCGGTGACTCCCCAGGCGACGACAGTCTCGAGTTCGTGATGCAGTCGATCCGCTGGAGCCCGGCTCCCAATAAGCCATCGATTGATCTCTCCGGCCTCGTGCCGGGACGCGCGTACAAGCTCCAGCTCCTCTTCGCGGAAGCCTGCTGCGACGGCCGTGCCTTTGATATCGAAGTCGAAGGAATTGTCCGCATCGATGAATTCAATATCTCCCGCGCTCAGGGAGCCGTGAATCTCCAGTCGCGCGGTGCCGTTGTCACCATCGGCTTCGTCGCCACGGACGATACCCTCAACATCGTCCTCAATGGCCAGGGCGTCTACACCCCATCCAACTGGGACCACAACCCGACCATCAGCGCCCTCACCCTCGAACAGCTGAACCTCCCGGACACCGACAGCGATGGCCTCCCGGACGCATGGGAAATTCAGTTCTTCGGCAACCTCGCTTCAGCGGGTGCCACGGATCCGGACGGCGACGGCCGCGCCAATTCCGCCGAATACCTCGCCGGTACCCATCCCGCCCGCGGCGACACCGACGGCGATGGCCTCAGCGACGGCGCCGAGGCGGGCCTCACCACGAACCCGCTGGTCGCGGACTCGGACGGTGACGACCTCCCCGATGGTGTGGAAACGTCCCGGGGCACGAATCCGCTGACGGCCGACACGGACGGTGATACCTACCCGGACGCCGCCGAAATCATCGGCGGATCGAATCCCCTCAGCCCCGCCAGCACCCCGGCGCCAGCCACCGCTTCGGTCTTCACGGGCGGCGACGCCGGCGAAGGACTCGACCTCGACGGCACCTTCCTGTACGCCTTCAACTTCGGCACTCCCGGCGCTGCTGGCAAGGCCCGCGACGCGGTCTTCACCGCCGACAATGCCCCGGGCATCGGATTCTCCGCCCTCAACCAGATCCCCAACTGGCAGAACCCGAACTACGGCAGCTCGGAGGCCGATGACGCGGTCGAGAAGGTCATGCAGTCAATCCGCTGGGCGGGAGCCCCGGATACCGTCAGACTCCAGCTCGCCAACCTCCAGCCCGGCAAACGCTACAAGCTCCAGATGCTCTTCCCGGAAACCGGCGGTGCCCGGGGCTTTGACGTGCTCGTGGAAGGCGGGGTCGTCCTCGATGAATTCTTCCCAGGTGCCCTCCAGGGCCCGGTCATCACCCAGGGTGCCCTCGTCACCTACGAATTCACGGCTCATGACTCGGTCCTGCTCATCGAACTCGACGGCAACGGAGCCGCCGCCCCGGACCGCAACCCGATCCTCGGCGGCCTCACGCTCGAGGCCCTCCCGGATAACCAGCCGGCGTCTCTCGCGATCGTGTCTTCCTCGCCGACCGGCGTGCTCTTCCGCGTCACGGGTTCGCCCGGCGCGGTCTACTCGCTCGACTATAGCCCGTCCCTCGCCCAGGGCACATGGACGCAGGCACTCGGCGGCATCACGGTCGGCCCGCAGGGATCGGTAGAGGTCACGGACCCAGCCGCGGCTCACCGCACGCCAGCATCCGGATTCTGGCGCCTGCGCGACCCCGCCCTGCGGCCGCTGCCCTGAGGCCATCCGCGCAATCCGACATCACTGACCCACGCGAAGCGGGTGCTGTCTCACGGCAGCACCCGCTTTCTTCTGCCGAATCACCCGGTGCCAGGGCCGGGCACACGCGTCCCCGGCAACCCGCTGGCCGGTCCCGCTCCGGATGGCATCAGCGCAGCGTGAAATCGTAGACCCGCACTTCGCGGGAAAGCGGCTTCAGAATCGTGTCGGCGGCGGCCCGGTGATCGGGGTGGTCAATGTACCGCTGCATGGCAGCCGCATCCGCAAACCGCATGCTGATGGCGACATCATAAGTGCTGTCAATGATGGGACGGTTGCCTGGCAGGCATTCGCCCACCACCAGATCATGCACGCCGGGAATTCGGCGGAAGGACTGCGCGGCGTCCATGATCTTCTGCCGCTGCGCCGCGTCGCCGCGCTCGCGCAGCCATACCAGCACCACATGCTGAATCTCCCCAGGGCGGCTCGCCGGAAGGTGAGAACAGGAAGGTCCCACCAGCCCAGGCGTGGCCACCATCACAAGACGCAAAACCCACTGCTTCATGGCTCGCCGGATTCAGTAGATCTCCACCGGTGAACGCTTGCCGTCCTCCACGGAAAACACCGCCGCCCGCTCGGCACCCAGGGTGTCCACCCGCAGCTTCCACACTTCTTCATTGAGCCGGTCGAATCGGTTCCGGTCCCACGGGTCCGGCACGCCCATCCGCCGCTTGGCGCGCTCGATCCGCTCGAGCGCCTGATCAAGGACCGCATGCTCCAACCCCTGCAGGTGCCCATGGGCCTGCTCCACCATCTCCACCCGGTGACAGATCATCACGAGATCGTTCCCCGCACGCACCGCTTCCTGAATCGCCTGCTCGAAGGTCACCTCGTTCAGAATCGCCCCCATATCAAGGTCGTCGGTCATCACCAGTCCCTCATCAAAGCCCAACTGATCCCGCAGAAATCCCTGGATGATGTTCCGCGACAGACTGCTCGGCCACCGCTCGCGGCCGGGATCGAAATCGGGAAACCACGCATGCCCGATCATCATGGCATCCAGTTCGCCCAGCAGTGCGGAAAACGGCATCACTTCCTCCGCCAGCAGTTCCTCCCGCGTCCGCCGGATCACGGGGAGATGCTCGTGCGGATCCACATCGGCACTGCCATACGTCGGAAAATGCTTGCCGCACGAAAGCACGCCTTCCTTGCGCAGCGCCCGGTTGAAGACACCGGCGTTGCTGATCACCTCCTGTGGATTCCGCCCGTAGCAGCGACCCTTCAGCGAATTGTCGGCCTGGTCATCGTACGAGATGTCCAGCACGGGGCACAGATCCAGATTGAACCCGAACAGGCGCAGCAGCTGGCCGGTGAGCTGACCGTGACGCCTGATCAGTTCCGGATCGCCTTTGTCCCGCAGGGCTTGCGCATTCGGTGGTTCCTGACCGATCAGGCGCAGCCGCGAAACCCGCCCGCCTTCCTGATCGATCGTGATGAATGGCTCGGTCGCGGACAGATCCCGCAGGTCATCAATCAGCTTCCGCAGTTGCTCGGGGGACTTGATGTTCCGCCCGAAAAGAATGAACCCCCCGGGCTGCAGTGCGCGGAAGCGCCGCGCTGTCTCGGCGTCAAGTTCGGGACCCGGAACGCCAGTGAGCAGTAGCTGTCCAATCAGTTGTGAATCCATGGAATGCAGTGCGTTAAGATATGATGCAG
>JBIICE010000076.1:0-17156 GCA_044239025.1 Verrucomicrobiales bacterium | reverse complement strand
CAATCAGATCCGGCACCACCGTCAGCTTGAATCCCTCCGCCGGCACCAGCGTGCTGTAGTACTGCGACAGATTCGCCTTGATCGACTGCACCGCCAGCACCGGCACCCGCTGGATCCACTGAAAATCAGTCGCCTTCAGCTTCACAATCCCGGACGCCACATAACCCGCGGCAATGGTCATCACGGACCACCAAACCGCACGGCTGTGCACCGCTTCGTCGACCTTCGTCACGGACCGCACCCGCACGGCATGCACCACATACACCAGCCACTGCGCCAGCAGTACCATCATGGCCAGCTGGCTGTGATGGGAAATGTCCCCCTGCGAATTGCGCAGCGCCCCCGTGCCCACCCCCACGAGGAGCGCCGGAAACAAGGTCACCGCTGGAGCCAGACCCAGAATGTACGCCAGCAGGCCAAGACCAACCACGGGCTTGAAGAAACCCACCAGACCGGAATCCGCCATCCATCCCAGCGGAATCAGCCGCGCCAGTCCGTTCGGCTTCGGCACCATCGCATAACTCGGACTCAGTTCCCAGTGAATCGCCACGAAATACAGGACGATCGCAAAGAAAAACCGCATCACGAAGGTCTCGTCCGCCGACCAGTACATCGGTCGGACCTGCAGCCATGCACGCAGCCGGTTCATGGTTTCAAAGTGGTCAGAGGTTTCGATCCCATGAAGACATGTTCCTTGCGGAAGTCACTGCCGTCCATGGTCACGCTGATCATCCAAACCTTCAGTTCGTTCGCCGGATACTTGCGGCGCTTCGCCTCATCCAGCTTCTCGATCTCGCGGTCCAGAAACCGCACGGCCGCTTCCTGACGCTGCGCCTCGCTGGCCTTCCACCAGTCCTTCGTCTTCGCCACATCCTGCAGGTTGCTCTCGTACCGCTTCTTCAGCTGCGCCGACCCATGACCAAACACCTTGGAAAGCGGCAGCGGCTGGTCCTTCTCGTCAGTCACATACAGAACCTCGGCCTTCCCATCGATCCGGCTGTACATCGGAAATGGCGAAAACGGGTACTGATCCCCGATCCCCACCAGCGCAAAGGCAAGGAGGATGCAGAGAACCACCGGATGCAGCAGCACCCGGGCCGCCAGGGAGGGCGGCGCAGCGGTCGTGGATGGCGCGGACATATCCGTGCCTACGTGAACACGATCCCGCAACTTGCAAGCCCTCGCTCCATGCCATCTCCCATCCACTCAGCTGACGCTCGACTTGCCGCGCTCCCTGTGCTTCCTCACTGGCATCATGCAACCTGTCCACTCTGCCTCCGCTCCCGCTGCCGTTGGTCCCTATTCCCAGGCCATCCGTTCGGGTCACCTCCTCTTCTGCGCCGGGCAACTCCCTCTCCACCCGGAGTCCATGAAAATCGAATCCCCGGACATTTCGGGGCAGACCAGTCAGGTCCTCACGAATATCCGGGCGGTCCTCGCCGCCGCCGGTCTCGACCTCTCCCACGTGGTCAAAACGACCGTTTTTCTCAAGGACCTAGGCGACTTCGCCACCATGAACGGTCTCTACAGCGATGCCTTCGGTTCTCATAAACCAGCCCGCAGCACGGTCCAGGTCGCCAAACTTCCGCTCGACGCCCTCGTCGAGATCGAAGTCATCGCCGAGTTTGCCCAGTGAAGCCACACGGGCGGGACTTGCTTTGCACCCGGCGATTCCCCACACTGCGCGGCAACATGACTCTGCTCCGCTCCCTTGCTCTGCTCCCGTTGTGCGGCTGCCTCCACGCCGCCGAACCGGATTTCTCCCCGCTCTTTCCGGAGAACGGTTCACCCAAAGGCTGGCAGGTCCGCCATTGGGCTGATGTCAGCAAACCCGCGGAAGGCTCGCCCGCATGGACGGTCGCGGCCGGCACCCTCACGAGCAGCGGCGACCGCGGTTGCTGGTTCCTCTCGGAAAAGGAATACGCCGACTTCGAACTCCAGTACGAATTCCGCCTCGGTCCCCGCGGCAACAGCGGCCTCGCCCTCCGTGCCCCGGCCGCAGGCGATCCGGCCTTCGATGGCATGGAACTCCAGATGGCTGACTTCCGCTACAACCCCAGGGCGCTCCCCTCGGAACTCACCGGCGGCATCTACCGCGCCATCGCCCCTTCAGAACAGCGCTACAAGCCGACCGAATGGAATACCCTGTCGGTCCGCCTCAAGGGCTCATCCCTCAAAGTCGTCCTCAATGGCAGAACCATCCAGGAAACGGACCTCGCCACGCACGCGGAAACAGTCCTCCGCCACGATGGCAAACCAGCTCCCGCTATCAGGGACCGTCCCCGCAAGGGCCGCATCGGCTTCCAGAACCTCAGCCGCGACAATGGTCAGGTCGAAATCCGCAATGCCCGCATCAGGGAACTGACCCCCTGAAACGCTCGCTCATGCCCCACCCCGCAGGTCGTAAACCCCACCGGTTCCACCGGACCCGCGCAGCAGACAGCGGAAGTTTACGGGGTCCCGTGTGATCGCGGCCCCGGCCAGGCGATCCATCGCGGCCGTCAGGGCCGACTCCATGGCGCCGGCCTCCGCAGGCGGCCCGAAATGACAAAGCACCACGGGCAGGCGCTCGTCCCAGAACAGATACTCCAGCGCCAACGGCAGGAACACGGCTTCCGGAAAGGCCCGCGCCAGGAATTCCACCCCGCCTGCCAGCCGCAGCGGCCGCTCCCGCACATCCGCAAACCTCCCCTGCGGCGTCATCCAGAGCATCGCGCCAGGCCTCCGGAAATGCTCCCGGACCCCGCGCAGCAGATCGCGCGCCCCGTCCGCACTCCCGGGCCGGATTCCAAATAATCCCACCTTCCCCAGGATCGGAAACTTTCCAAGTTGCCCGGCCTCGATCGGCGCAGCCATCATCCGCCCGGGAAACAGCCGCTCCTGCAGGTACAGCCCCGTCAGTGGTTCCCACCACGATGGATGCGCCCCGAACACCACCGCAGGCCGACCTTCCGGAATGTCCGGACGGTCCCCGAGGAGATACACTGCCGCAAAATGCTTCCGCAGATGCCGCCGCGTGTACCAGCGGAAAAACCGCAGCACATAGGGCGACGGCTCCCGGTACCTGCCTGGCTGCTCGCCCGCCATCGCTTCTACCAGCATCAGGCCGCCAGATCCCGGTGCAGCGCGTCCGCCGCAATCCAACCGGACATCAGTACCATCGGCATACCCGGACCAGGATGCGCCGCCCCTCCGGCCAGATACAGCCCGCGCAGATCCCGGCTCCGGTTCGATGGCTTGAACGCCCCCGTAAACCGCCCGTGACTCGCCAGACCGTAAATCGCCCCGTTCAGCACGCGGTAACGATCATGAATCCCCTGCGGAGTGAGCACATGCTCCGTCACAATCCGCTCTTCCAGATCCTTCATCCCGCCTGTCGTCTTCAGCTTCTCAATGATCACCCGGCGATACTCGGGCAGCATCTTCTTCCAATCATGATGCGGCCGCAGGTATGGCGTGTGCACCAGAACATAGAGGGCTTCCCCTCCAGGCGGAGCCACCGCTGGCTCGGTCGCAGCCGGCGCACAAACATAGGCCGTCGGGTCAGGCGCAGGCTCTCCTTTCCGGTAAATGGCTTCGAATTCCTCATGAGGATCCCGGCTGAAGACAAAGTTGTGATGCAGCAGATGGTCGTACCGCTCCCGCAACCCAAGATACAGCACCACCCCGGAACAGGCGGGCTCATAACTGCGCCGTCCCGCAAAGGCTTCGTCCACGGCACCGCCAATCAGTTCCCGGTGCGTCCGCACGCTGTCCATGTTGCTCACCACCGCCGACAGCGCCACCCGCTCGCCCGACGCCAGCTCGACTCCCGTGGTGCGGCCGCCTTCATGCAGAATCCGCTTCACTTCACATCCCGACCGCAGTTCGACTCCCAGTCGCTCGGCCATCCGCGCCAGCACCACCGGAACCGCCCGCGTACCCCCAATCGGATACCACACCCCTTCGTCGGTCTGCATGTGCGCTATGCCACACAGCACCGCCGGCGCATTCTCCGGGCACGAACCAACATACTGCGTGAAATGATCCATCATCTGCGCAATCCGCCCGTCCGGCACAAATTCACGCAGCACCCCGCCGACCGTCTGCCCCAGGCGCATCGCCAGCACGTCCTTCAGAACCGACGGATTCACCATCTCCCCCGGACGGAACATGTCCCGCATCCCTCCAATCGGCTTGTAGAAAAAATACTTCTTCGAAATCTCATTCAGCTTCTCCGAAAGCTGCAGCAGCCGACGATAACCGTCCCCGGCTCCCTTGCCCGGCGCAAAGGCATCGGCCCTCCCGGCCATCGCTTCCACGTCCTCCACCAGATCAAGGACACTGCCGTCCGTGAAGAAACTCCGCCACTGCGGGTCCAGCCGAACCATGTTGAATTCCTGCTCAAGTGTCGTTCCCGCTTCCTCACAAACCCGCTTCAGTACCGAGGGCAAGGTCAGGATCGTCGGCCCCATGTCAAAACGGAAGCCTTCCTGTTCCCACTGCGCTGCCTTCCCCCCAAACCACCCGTTGGCCTCAAAAAGTGTCACTTTGTGCCCTCGACCCGCCAATACCACCGCGGCCGATAAACCCGCCAGCCCCCCACCGATGACTCCAATGTTTCCCTGCTTCATTTTCTTCGTTGATTGTTTGTTTCCCGGTCGTTTCGCCCCGCCGCCATGCGCAGCAGTTCTTTGGTCAGATGATAAACAGAAGTGAGACGCGCGGCAAGGGAACGCTTGTGCGCAGATTCCAGATACCGCCGGAAAAACTCCACGCCTCCACCACCTTCCAGATGCCTCCCCCTCCCACGCCGCCCCTGGATCACTTTGACCACCGTCATCTCCAGTAACCCCTCAGCCCCCCGGGTGACCCCATACCCACTCATCCCACGCCCCCCAAAGGGTACCCGCCCGTCGGCCGTCGGCACAATCACATCGTTCACCACCACGATCCCCACCCCCAGCCGCCCAGCCAATTCCCACGCCGCTCCCACATCCCGGCTGAAAACCGAAGCCCCAAGCGCAAACGGACAAAACGCATTTCCGGCAAGCATTTCCTCATCCGACCCCACCGTCCACCATGTTGCGATTTGCGTAAAAAGGTCGGTTTTCACGAGAAAATGATCATGGCTCTGCGGCGCCACCACGAGGGGCAGGAGCCAGCCGTTTTCCGTTGAATCACCGTAAATGAGCTGGGCATTCTCCATCACATTTTCCGTGCTAATCCCCACAGGCACTGGGAAGTTCGGCAGCTGATCCAGTTCGGTGGCCAGAACGGCCCGGAAGGCCTCGGCAACCTGTTGATGAACGAAGATCCGACGGGGCGCAATGCAGGTCTGGCCCCGGTTCAACCGCAATCCAAAAGCGATCGCCCGCGCGGCCAGCGTCAAGTCGGCGTCGTGTCTCACATAGCACACGTCGCAGCCGGACAACTCCATGACCGCGGGGATGAGGCGGGGTGCCAGTTTCTCCATGACGGCCGCGCCGGTCCGGGCCGACCCCGTGAGCACCACCTTGGCCACCCCATCTCCGAGCACCCGCGCAAACTCGCCGAGGTCCACTCCGAGAATCTGCACCATCCCTGCCGGCACCCCGGCGAGGCCAAGCAGACGACTCATGAATGCGGCGGCGGCTTCACCTCCTGGAGCGGGCTTCCAGAGCACGGCATTGCCGGCCACGAGGGCCTGCAGCACCTGCACCCCCGGCAGAAACAGGGGGTAGTTGCCGGGCGCGAGGATGAGAATGCGTCCGATCGGTTCCCGCCGGATCTCGGTGCGCACTCCGGCCAGCCAAATCGGTTGCCCCCACCGGGAAAGTTTCCGCGGCTTCAGAATCGACTCGGCCGACCGTTCGAGAAATCTGGCGGCCTCCGCAAGGGGCACAACCTGACTGCTCAGTGCTTCCGCGAGGGATTCGTCGCAGGTCATGGTTCCCTGCGGCAGGGCGGCCCGCGCTGCTGCCAAACCGTCGCGGGCGAGCAGGTCCCGGAACCGGCGGATGCAGGCAAGCCTTTCACTCACTGTCCACTGCTCCCAAGGTTCCGTACCTTTCCTGGTTTCCTGCTGGCTCGGACTCATGCGGGTTCCTCTACGCCAACACAGGCCGCCACGTAAGGAATATTTCAGCGCCACTCCCCAGCCTGCCCGCCTCCCACAAGCTTGCCGGCCCGCACCTCGGGATCCGGATCGCCGTCCCGCTCCCGACGCCAGCGCAGCGCGGCCCCTCCCCCAATCACGGACCATCCCACCGACCCTCCGGACACCAGCATCACATCCGCCCGGCTTCCCCCATCCATCCCGGCAGCAAAGTCAACCCGCCGCGCGCGGATCCGCACCTGCGCTCCACCAATCACCCGCGCCACCGAAACCCCATCGTCCAGAAAACTGACCCTCCCTTCCCCGGCATCGACCGAAAGCTTCACGGAACCACCCACGTCGCCCCGGAATTCCACAGCCGCTCCCGCGCTCTCCAGTTGGATCTCGCCACTCCCATTGATGGGACCACGCATTTCAATCGCCTCGACATCCAATTCCCTGGTGCCCACCTCGACTTCCCCGTTGATCTCTCCAAAGGCAATCCGCTTCGCTTTGCCACTCAAGGTGACGCGCACAGGGCCATTGAGATCCGTGACCCGCCACACTCCATTTCCCTCGGACACCAAGGCGGCTTCTCCTCCCCGGACTTCGATCATTGGCCCGACCTCATCCCTTGCCGCCGGAGGGCCGACGGCCGGAACCGGGAGCACCGGCGCTGCGTGAACTCCCGCTGCCACCTCGGGAACCGCACCGGACACGGGAGACGGTTGCGCCGGGGGCCCCTTGGGCACGGGAGGCTTCGCGGGATTTCTGATGCCTCCGGGAGGCGCAGCCGGATCCGCCGCCGCGGAAGAAATGTCTTCCGCCGGACCCGCGGCAGATTCCGTGCCGACCGACCGCCCGCGGCTCTGCTCATGAAGCATCGGAATCAGCAACCCAAGGCCCAGACCAGTCACGAGTCCAGCCACCAGCCACCGCCGGCGCAGCCCCCCACAATCCTCCGGACCACCAGGATCCCCGGTCGCAGCGGGCAATGGCCGCAGCCGCGCTTCCAATTGCGTCCGCGCAGTGACCACGGCGGCCTCATCACCCACCAGCACATGCAGGCCAGGATTCCGCTCGATCACGGCAAGCACGGCCTTCGCCTGTTCCTCCCCCCAGTCATCCAGCCCACCGGCACGCAGCAATCGCGCCGCCTCGGCCACACTCATGGCACGGCGGGATGCCTGATCTCCGCTGGTGGATAATCCCTCCATGACATCGGAACCTGACAGATCATGAACCGCCCGCCCAGCCCTTTCTTCAAGGGACCCGACCCGGCAGACGGTTGCCCCGGCCTTTCCGTCTCAAAAGCCCATCGCCCAGATCGTCGCGTGACTGCTCTGCCGCGGTCTGCAGCCGCGCCACCACATCAGCATGCTCCGCAGCGACGTCCCGGCGCTCCCCGGGATCCGCTTCCAGATCATACAATTCCGCACGCTCCACCCTCGCCATGCGGTACTTTCCAGGAATCCCACCCACCGCCCTCGGTTGCCCGGCCATCGTCCGGTACGCATGGGGCAAGATCAGCTTCCAGCGCCCGGAAATCACGGCCTGCAGCTCGTTCCCGCCATAGCGCACCAGCAATTCCCGTTCGGGAACTGCTCCCTGCCCCGTCACCGCTCCCTTCAGGTCACGCCCATCAAGCACCCGACCCGGCAGGGCCACACCCGTAAAACCCGCCACCGTCGGCAGCAGATCAATCGTGGCCACAGGCCCAGCCCAATCGCTGCCCGCCGGAATCACTCCCGGCCACCACATGAGACAGGGAACGCGGATCCCGCCCTCCCACGATGTCCCTTTGCCCTCCCGCAGCGGCCCCGCCGACCCCGCATGCTCTCCGTAACTGAGCCACGGCCCGTTGTCCGAGGCAAACACCACCAGCGTGCGCCGCTCCAGCCCACACCGCCGTACCGAAGCAAGGATCTCCCCGACCGACCAGTCCAGTTCCTCCATGACGTCCCCATACAATCCGGCTCCGGACCGACCCCGGAACTCGGCGCTGCAGTGCAGGGGCACATGCGGCTGCGGATGCGGTACATACAGAAAGAATGGCTTGTCACGGTGCGCTTCCACGAACTTTACCGCCCGCCCGGTGATCTGCTTGGTGAGATCACTCTGATCGTCCAACTCGGCCACCACCTCATCCCCTTCGAGCAACGGCAAGGGGGGGTAGCCGCGCGGATTCTCCGGATGCCGGGGCCACATGTCGCCGGAATAGGGAATCCCAAAATACTCGTCGAATCCCTGCGCCCGCGGCAGCAGCGGTCCCGGACGGCCCAGGTGCCACTTCCCGAAAATCCCAGTCGCATAACCAGCCCCGCGCAGCAACTCGGCCAGCGTCGTCTCGTCGGGGTGCAATCCTTCGCGCGACTCCGGACCAAAGGCTCCATGAATCCCCAGGCGGCTGTGCGAGGCCCCCGTGAGCAGCGCAGCCCGGCTCGCCGAACAGACGGCACTGCTCACATAGAATCTCGTGAACTTGCGTCCCTCGGCGGCCATGCGGTCCAGATGAGGGGTCTTCCACCCTCTCGCCCCAAAGGGCCCGATGTCTCCATAACCCAGATCATCACAGAAAATCACCACGACATTCGGCCTGTCCACCGCCCCGCCCACCGGCATCCCCACGGCCAGCAGCACCGCCCCCAGCAGCATGGCACATTTCCGGCTCACAGCATTCTTCATCGCCACCACTTCCTCCGCCCTCGTATTCCCGGCAAACGACAATACCATCCGCTATCATGGCACGTTCCCTGAATCCCTCCACCCGAGACAAAGCCCTCCAGCTCAACCTCGACAATTCCAAATACGGCACCTTCGCGGAAATCGGAGCGGGCCAGGAAACGGCCGCATGGTTCTTCAAAGTCGGCGGGGCCTCGGGCACCATCGCCAAAACCATGTCGGCCTACGACATGACCATGAGCGATGCCATCTACGGCCCCAGCCCGCGCTACGTCTCCCGCGAACGCCTCCAGGCCATGCTCGCCCACGAGTTCGACATCCTCGTGGAACGCCTCGGACCGCAGCGCGGCTCCAGCACCACTTTCTTCGCGTTCTGCAATACGGTGCGTGCCCGCGCCTACAACGACCGCGCCGATACGGAATGCCACGGCTGGATGGGCATCCGCCTCCAGACCTCTCCCAATGGCCCCGCCAACGAGATCCTCCTCCACGTCCGCCTCACCGACGACACCAATCTCGAACAGCAGCGCGCCCTCGGAACCCTCGGCGTCAATCTCATCTACGCCGCCCTCCACCTCCGCCACTCCCTCAGCGCGTTCATCGCATCCCTCACCGACGAACTCCGCACCAGTTCGGTCGAAATCGACATGCTCAAATTCCATGGCCCGGACTTCGCCTCCATCGATAACCGCGAAGTCGCCCTCCAGCTCGTCGAAAGTGGCCTCACCGACGCCGCTTTCTTTACGGCCGAGGGCGAAGTCATGCAGGTGAGCGAACGACTCTACAAGAAACCGGTGCTCGTCCTCCGCGGCAGTTTCAACCCGGCCACTCTCGTCCACACGGACATGCTCGCGAGCGCGGCGACCGAGTTCCGCAAGCACCTCAAGACCCCGGAGACCCCATGGGTCGAACTCATGGAGTTCTCCATCAACAATCTCTTCGCCCCAGTCGGCAAGGTCACCCACGAAGACTTCCTCCGCCGCGCCACCGCTCTCCAGAAGCTCGGCAAAAGCGTCCTCATCTCCCGCTTCGGGGCCTTCCACCGCCTCGGTTCCTACCTCAGCCGCTATACCCAGGAACCGGTCGGACTCGTCCTCAGCCTCGATGTCTTTGAACGGCTCTTCCAGGAAAAATGGTACGACGACCTCCCCGGCGGCATCCTCGAAAACTTCGGACGCCTCTTCAAACATCAGCTCCGGCTCTACGTTTATCCAGTCCTCGACCGCGAATCGGGCCAGGTCCGCTCGGTCTCCCGCGCGGAAATCCCGGAGCACCTCAGCAGCCTCTTCGCCTACCTGAAGGAAAACCAGCGCATCATCAGCATCGCCGGGAACGCCAACCGCCACCTCCTCCAGTTCTGGACCACCGACATCCGCCGCATGCTCGAGGAAGGCGACCCCACATGGCGCAGTCTCGTCCCACCGGAGGTCGCCGAGGTCTACAGCGAAGCAGGCTGACGCAGCCGCGGTGGCGTCCTGCCGGAATCAAGGCGCGCCGCATTCAGGGACAAGATTTGTCTTCCCCCGGAGCACCCGGCCAGGGCACGCTCCGGGCTGTCATCATGAAAACAAGCCGCCGTTCCTTCCTCCGTTCTTCCGCACTCAGCGCTCCGTTCCTCCTCCCGTCCGGACTCCGCGCCGCCGCCGGAAACGATTCCCCCGCCAGCCAGATCACCATGGGCTTCATCGGCATGGGCAAGCAAAGCGGTCACCTCCTCCGCACCTTCCTCGGTCAGCCCGGGATTCAGGTCGTCGCTGTCTGCGACGTCGATACCACGCGCCGCACGGATGCCCGCAGAAAGGTCGAGGAATACTACTCGTCCCGCAAGGATACCACCTGGAAGGGCTGCACCGACACTGCGGACTTCCGCGAAATCATCGCCCGCAAGGACATCGATGCCGTCTGCATCGCCACTCCGGACCACTGGCATGCCATCATCACCGTCGCCGCACTCCGCGCCGGCAAGGATGTCTACTGCGAAAAACCACTCACCCACAACATCCACGAAGCTGTCTCGGTCATGAAGGCCGTCAGCGAAAACCAGCGCGTCCTCCAGACCGGCTCCATGCAGCGCTCCAGCGGCGAATTCCGCGTCGCCTGCGAACTCGTCCGCAACGGTGTCATCGGCAAACTCCTCCGCGCCGAAGTCCAGTTCGGCCCACCGCCACTTCCCTGCAACCTCCCGGAAGAAGCCATGGAAGCAGGCCTCGACTGGGACCGCTGGCTCGGTCCCGCTCCCACCCGGCCCTACAATGCCACGCTCTCGCCGCGCGGCGTCCACAACCACTTCCCGGACTGGCGCATGAATGCCGAATACGGCGGCGGCATGGTCACCGACTGGGGTGCCCACCACCTCGATATCGCCCACTGGGGCCTCGGCGTCGATGACTCCGGCCCCACTGAAATCATCCCGCCGGACGGCTGCGCCGACCTCATGCAGCAGCGCCAGAACGGCAAAGTCCAGGGCTGCACTCTCACCTACCCCGGCGGCGTCACCGTTCAGCACCTCCACGCAGGCTTCGGTGCCCACTTCTTCGGCGCATCCGGCGAGGTCAAAGTCAACCGCGGCCAGTTCGAAGTCATCCTCAATGGGAAGGTCGCCTACGCCAAGGCCCCCAACATGAACGTCGAACGCGCCTACATGACGGCCGAAAAGGACCTCCTCAAGGACGCCACCGTGAAACTCTACCGCAGCACCAACCACATGGACGATTTCCTCAAAGCCGTCCGCAGCCGCTCCAAACCGATCACCAGCGAAATCGTCGGCGGCCGCTCCGCCATCGCCTGCCACCTCATCAACATCGCTTACCGCACCGGCCGCAAACTCAGCTGGGACCCCGCCAGCAATGCCTTCCGGGACAACTGCTGCCCCGACTCGGAACTCACCCGCAGCTACCGGGGCGACTGGACGGTCTGACCGTTCTACGGCCCATCAGCAGAAAGGCCGGGACCGCTCTCCGCAGTCCCGGCCTTTCCGTTTCAACTGTACTCCACTCAGGCCTTCAGTTCCTCACCCACCGCAAAGCGCGCAAAACGCTCAATGCTCAGGGTGTCACCGAGCGACTTGCCGGTCTCGGCGACGAGATCGCCAATCGACTTGTCAGGATCCTTGATGAAGCCCTGCTCGAGAAGGCAGACCTGGCTGTAGAATTTGTTGAGCATCCCGTTGAGAATGCCTTCAAGGGCCGCCGCTGGCTTACCCTTGAGACGGTCGGAGGCCGCATAGATTTCCTTTTCCTTGGCCACCACGGTCTCGGGCACTTCGCCGCGCTGCAGGTACTCGGGATTTGCGGCCGCAATGTGCATCGTGAGATCCTTGAGCAGGGTCCGGAACGGTTCGGCGTTGAGCGACTCCGGCTTGCCGGCCTTCACTTCCACCATCACGCCAATCTTGCCACCCATGTGCAGATAGGTCGCCACAGAACTGTTCGTGCCCCCGGAGAACCGCACAAAACGGCGCAGCACGGTCACTTCACCGGTCTCCGCCCCCTTGCTCTTGACGGCCTCGTCCACCGTGCCGCTACCCCGGCTGTACGGTTCGCCCAGCAGGACATCGACGGAATCCGCCACCGAATCCAGCGCGTGGGATGTCACCTCGTTCACGAATCCACGCCAGCCTTCGTTCTTGGCCACGAAGTCAGTCTCGCAGTTCACTTCAAGCAGAACACCGCGGGTTCCGCAGGCGCTCAGCATGGCCTGCACCACACCTTCCTTGGAAATGCGGTCGGTCCGCTTCTCCATCTTCGTGATGCCCTTCTTGCGGAGAATCTCCTCCGCCTTGTCCATGTCACCACCCGCTTCCGCGAGGGCCTTCTTGCAGTCCATCATGCCCGCGTTCGTCTTGGCGCGGAGATCCATCACAGTTTTTGCGCTGATTTCAGCCATGGTATTGTTTATGAGTTGCTGGTTGTTGCTTTTTGGAAAGGAAGAACGGCGGAGACACTCGCCGGTGCCGCCGCCGTTCCGTTCAGATCATGCGGACGGGCGGCTCACTTCTTCCGCGGGGCGCGGCCAGTGCTCTCCATCGCCGACACCACCGGGTCGACAAGGTGCTGCAGAATCACTTTGATGGAACGCACCGCGTCATCATTGGATGCGATCGGATACGAAACCTTCAGCGGGTCGGCATTCGAATCAGTCATCGCCACAATGGGAATATTGAGGCGGTTTCCTTCGGCCACGGCGATGGATTCGCGATGGCTGTCGACGACCACCATGACATCGGGCAGGCCTCCCATTTCCCGGATGCCCGCGAGGTTGCGCAGCAGTTTGGCGCGTTCCCGCCCGAGGGCTGCCAGTTCCTTCTTCGACATCATCTTGTACTCCGGCTGCGACTCGATGGTTTCGAGGTACTTGAGGCGCTGAATCGACTTCTTGATGGTTTCAAGATTCGTCAGCGTGCCGCCCAGCCAGCGGTGATTGACATAGAACTGACCGGTGGCCTCGGCCGCTTCGCGGACGGCGTCCTGCGCCTGGCGCTTGCAGCCGACGAAAAGGATCTTGCGGCCTTCCTTGGCAAGGCCGGCGAGGAACTCGGAAGCGGCAAAGAGCTGCTTCACGGTCTCTTCGAGATTGATGAGGTGGACGCCGTTCTTCGTTCCCAGAAGGAACGGCTTCATGTTGGGATGCCACTTGCGCGACTGGTGACCGAAGTGGACGCCTGCCTCGATGAGGCCCTGCAGGGTTTCTGTGCTCATGTAGTTATATGGGTCTCCCAGATGCACAGGCTGCGCCAGCGGGCGCTCTTTGGGGTTCCTGCTCGGGCTTGCGCCCGATCCACCCGGGAGGATGGTTAAGGTTGGTTTCCTGTCCCGGAGGAGAGGAGGGGGTTCCGTTCCTCACCCTGCTCCGTCATGCAAGCAGAATCTGCAGGACGCCGCAGAACCCGAACGGAGCGCGGTCACTGACCCGGCACGACCCTCACCCGGTAGAACCAGCTGGTCCCGGCCGGCACTGCCGGATCAGTGAACACGGAAACGAATCCATCGGCGCGCACCACTGCTCCAACCGGTTGCCAGCCCGCGGCCTCAGGCAACTGCGGGCCCGCGGCGCGTTCGACGCGATAGCTTTTCCCGGGAACCGAGGCCCAGTCGATGGTTGCCTGTCGCGTGGCCGGGTCGATGAAGATTCCAGTGATCTGCAGGACGCTGCGGCCGTCAGTGGGCACGGTTCCGGCCGCGTATTCCGCACCATTGTTCTGCCCGTCTCCATCGGGATCGCCGGAAGCCGCCGCGAGCAGATTTCCGAAGTTTTCCAGTTCCCAGGCATCGGGCAGACCATCGGCATCAACATCGCCCGGCACCCCCGCCACCACCAGCACATCCTTGAGCAGAAGGTATTCATTCACGGAATTGGACGCTGCCTCCCCAAGGATCCGGATCGAGGCAGTCCCCGGCGGTACTGCATAAACGAAGGAAAAAGTCCCGCGCGAAAACTCGGTCGCCGGAGCCTGCGCTGCATTGAATTCATCACTGCCCGCCGCCGCCGTGTACTCCGCGGCCGTCGCTCCGGTGAAGCCGTTGAACACGCCGTCCGCAGGCGACTTGTCAGCCGGATGACCGGTGATCAGATTGACCCGCGAGGTCTGCCCGCCCGCATCGGTGAGTTCCACTTCCAGCCGGAAGGTATCGCCGATTTCAAATCCGGAGGTTGCGCTGTCTTCAAAGGCCCGCAGGGTCGCCAGCACGGTCACGTTGTCGCGCCCCGCGACGGCAATGCTCTCGGATTCCAGCAATCCCTCTCCGGCAGCGGGCACCCGGCCGAGGTTGAACAGTGCCGTCAGGCCGTCGGGCACCACTTCCGTATCGCCTGTCACCACGCCAAGACCCTGACGCCACACGGACGCCACCGTTCCCGGCACACTGTAGAAGACCTGGTTCCCACCAAGGAGATTCCGCCCCATCGCCACCGGCAATCCCACCGGGGCCATCGTCAGGGTCCGCCGCACGGCCTTGTCGGATTGATCAATGACCACCAGCGAAGCCACCCCCACCGGAATTGTCAGCGTCGCCGGAACTCCGTACGTCCCGCTGCCGTAAAGCACCGTGTTCTCCGCGTCTGCTGAACGCGCCTCCCATGTCTGCCCAAGGGCTGTGCCCACCGGATCCAGCCGGAACGAATACTGATCGTCGTCCGGCGATGACGCATCAGCCCCGGGCAGTCGCGTCAACTCTGTGGGCCCGAAGGCGGTGCCGAAGGAAGCCGCGGGGACGGTCACGGTCACCCCGGCGGAACAGGCGGCATTTCCAACCTCGGCGACGCGGAAGGCCACATTCTGACGGACCCCGGCGGCATCGGTGGCCGGACGGCTGATGGTGACGGCACCGCCGACCCCGAAAGTGGAGGTCACTTCCGACCCTGCCCCGAAGCCCTCGGAGGTCCACTGGGTGCCCGCATTGCCGGCCCCATCGACCTGCAGCGTGAAGCGGATCTGATCGTTCGTGCGGTCGTTGTCCCCGCGGTTGTCATAGCTCACGCCGCTCACCAGCGGTGTCACAAGGCAGCCGCTGATGATGGCGTCATCAATCCAGACGGTTTCGTTCGTGGAATCGGTCCCTCCCTCAATGACGAGACGCGCAGCCACCGCGCCTCCAGTGGCAACGGCGGTACTCCGGCTCACCCATTGTCCCTGGAAGGCCGTCAGCAGATCCGCCCCGCTCAGCAGTGGCACAATTTCCAGCGCCGGCGTCGGTTCGGCAAAGTTCACCCCGTCCGCACTCAGTTCGACAAAGACGCGCAACTGGTCGGCTGCCTCGAATCCCGAAGAGGCATCGTTGGTCCGCAGGCGCAATCCGGCTCCAAACTGCGCGAGCCCGGCCACCGAAACGGGTTCGGTCACAAATCTCCGGGCTTCCGCATCGCGCAGCCGCAGAACCTTCTGCGCAGTCCCATCGAGCGTCTCGCTGACGACGCACCCTCCGGAAAGCGGCGTCGTGCCGCGCAGTTCCGGACAGACCATGTACCACGCCAGATCCCCCTGCCCGGGATTCGGCGCAAAATGATGCTCAGCCACGGGAATGACCGTGGCGGTGGCGCTGCCATTGACCCATGCCACGTCATCGAATCCGATTTTCGCACCCGCGGCGGGCAGCGGCAGCGGATCGAAGTCGAACAGGGTCATGGCAAAGCCCATGTCGGAACTCGTGTTCACGTTCTGCCGCACGGAGACCGCCACGCGGTGCACCCCGGCTGCGAGCTTCCCGGTGAGGCCGCCCAGAAAGACAAACTGCGTCTGCTTTTCGTTGTCGAATCCCGCCCGCATGTAGGCCCGGCAGCCGGGCACGGCCACGTTGGCATTGGCTGCGGGAATCGCTCCCGTGAGATGATCCTCGCGCTGCGGACGCCATCCGTTGTGCGCCGTGTTCGTCGTGAAGGAGGCATTGGTGAGGGCCGCGGCAACCCGCACAGGCACGCCCGGAAGGTCATCAATGTAAATGTAGGCACCGTCATCCGCCAGCACCTGCGCCCACAGGTTCGAAGTGTCCCGCCCAAGGGTGAAGGTGGTGCGGAAATACGCGGCGTTGTTGTTGGCCCCGCTCGCTGCGGTCCCGATGTTGCTGACCATCCCGGGAGCCAGATCAATACCTCCGAAGCCAAACGGAGCCGGACGGTTCAGGGTAAAGGAAAGCGCCGCATTGCCCAGATAGGCGGTGGTGTCTCCCGGCTGCTTCCAGCTGGTCGCCCAGGCGGGGTCGGTGGTCGGATTCTCTCCGTTGAGGGGATGCAGCCAGTCCCAGCCGGCATACATGGGGAGCACCACCCGGCCCGACCGCTCAAGGGCCACGGTCAGATCGAACGGCGCGGCGGCGGTGCTGGAGTTGCCGCTGACCTGGATCCATACCGGTGCACCGGCGGTCACGGCAAAGAAATTCCCGGGTCTTCCGGCGCCCGCTGTCGCCGGTGGACCCGCGGCCCCGGGCGACGAGGTTGTCGCCGCCACGCGGCCCAGCACATTGATGGCGCTGCCAAGATAGACATTGGCATGCATGATGGCGGCGGCGGTGCCGGTCCCCTGGGCCACAAGGGACACCGAAGCCAATCCACTCGCTTCGGGTGTCCAGCGGTACCAGACAGTCCGCGGCGCACTGCCCACCACATTGGCATTCTGCAGGTGCGGAAACGGCTCGGTCGTCTGCGAGGTCGCACCCGCATTGGTCCCGGAAACTGTCCCCGGTGCCGCTATCACCGCAGCAGCAGCAAAAGCATCGTTCGCAGGGGCCTGCGCGCTCACGGGAGCCACCGTCAGCAGCAGGACCGCACCATTGGTAAAATAATGTCTCATCAGGATCAGGGAGGTTTCCCCGATCGTGCCGGAAATACCGGCTGAGGGCAACAAGGATATGCCCCGGGGCATACCGCACGGGCACCACCAGCCACGGCTCGGCTTATCCCGATGCCCGGCTCATTCGTACTTCCCTTG
>JBIICE010000289.1:0-4295 GCA_044239025.1 Verrucomicrobiales bacterium | reverse complement strand
CGAGGCGGCGGCGTTCCGCGTGATGTCGTCCGCGGGCGGCGAGCAGGAGGCAGGAAGCCTGCTGTTTTTCCGCTTCCGCCGGAAGGAGGTCGCGGGGGTCGCCATGGGCGATGGCCGTGCCGGTTTCATGGCCATGGGCGTGCAGGATGGCGGTGGCCTCCGCGAGGGCGGCTTCCGCGGCCGCGGCTTCATGCTTCACCGAATCACCGAGGATAGCGGCTCCGCCGAGCGCCTGCCAGAGCGTGGCCGTGAGGAATTGGGAATCGATGACCGTGAGGCAGGTGAAATGCGTGCCGGCTGCCCATGGGCGGGCCGCGATGCTGCGGACAGCGGCGCGGCAGGCATCCGATCCATCGATGCCGACGACCACGCGCGGGGGCGTGGCCGCCTCCGTGACTGGGCGGACAATGCGCACCGAGCAATGCGCTTCGTGGAGCGCCTTCTGGGCGACGCTGCCGAGGAAGAACCGTGCCATGCCGCTGCGGTTGTGCGATCCCGTGACGATGAGGTCGGCGCGTTCGTCTTCAGCCAGCTGGACGACACCCCATGCGGGAGTGTCGGCGATGCTGCGGGCCGCGATTTTCCATGGTTTGCCGAGCGTGCGGACGAGCGTGGCTCCTTCATCGGCGCGCAGTTGAGCGGCGTCGACGAGCGACTGCGCCGCGCGGCGCATGTCGATGACTGGTTCCGGGAGGCCCGTACCGAGGACCATGTCGCCGATGGCCGATCCCGGGGGAACGAGGATGTCGGCGAACGAAGCGACGATCACTTCCGTATTGTCCGGGAGGGCAGCGTTGCAGAGCTGGGAGAGGGCGAGGCGCGAGCAGGGTTCGGCGTCGTAGGCGGCGATGACTTTCATTCGGAATCGGAAGGTTGCGGGGGACTGCGCCGATCCTACTGCGGTTTCGCGATGCAGTACAGATGAGTTCTGGTGCGCAGGTAGAGGCAGTTTCCGGCGGCCACGGGTGACGCCATGAGGCCATCGTCGAGTCGGTTCACGGCGATTTTTTCGAACGTGCGGGCTGGTTTGACGACCGTGGTGTCACCGCGTTCCGTGCTGAAGAAGAGTTTGCCATCGGCGAAGAGCGGGGAGGCACTGATGCTGCCGCCCGTGCGTTCGCTGAAGAGGAGCGAACCATCCGCCGGGTCGATGGCACCGATGAGGCCCTGATCCGAAGTGGAGAAGATGAGGCCATCGGCCACGATGGGCGACGACCTTGTGGGGATGTTCTTGGTCTGTTCCCAGAGTAGTTTTCCCGTGATGTTGCCGGTGGTGGTGGCGTCGATGCGGAACGCCTGGAGGTTTGCTTTGCCGTGACCGGTATTGATGGCGACGAGATTTCCGGCTACGGCGGGCAGGGAGGCATTTGAGAATCCCTTGTAGGTGGTGCGCCAGATTTCGCGGCCGCTGTCCGGGTCGTAGGCCACCGTGGCCTTGCTGCTGCTGCTGACGATCTGGGGTTTGCCCTCGACCTCCACGAGCATGGGAGTGGTGTAGGATTTGCGGTAGTCGCCATTGTCGACCGGCTTGCCATCCGCTCCGAGGTCATCGAATTCCGTATGGCGGTCCGTGCGCCAGCGGGTGGTGCCCGATGCCTTGTCGAGGGCGCAGAGGTACTGCACATCGACACCGTCCATGGTCAGAATGATGGTATCCTTCCAATTGAAGAGCGACGATCCGGGCCCGCGGTAGTGACGGCAGGGAAGATCCGTGCGTTTCCAGAGCAGCCGGAAATCATCCGTGGCGAGGCAGGCCGTGCCATAGCTTCCGAAATGCAGGAAAACGCGACCGTCCTCGATCCACCCCGTCGGGCTGGCATAACCATTCATGTCATTGCCCAGCGGTTCCGGTTTGTCGGCATGGAAGAGCTTGGTTTCGTGCAGCACACGGCCCGTGGCGCGGTCGAGGCAGAGGGCGAAGAAATCGTGACCGTCCGCGGTCGCCGTGGTGAGCCAGATCTGACTGCCGTGGACGAGCGGGGTGGACCAACCGCGGTGCGGGATGGGCGTTTTCCAGCGCACGTTTTCCGTTTCGCTCCATGTTTCCGGAAGGTTGGCGGCATCGGCGTGGCCATTGCCGTGAGGACCGCGGAAGCCGGGCCATGATTCCGCCGCGGCGAAGGAAACGAGCGGGCAGAGCAGGAGAAGAAGCAGGTGTTTCATGGAATCGGATAAAAGCGTGCGGCGGACCGTGTCATTCCGCCATGTCCGCGCTGGGCGCATTTGCGGACCGCGGGGCCGGCCAGAGCGAGCGGATGCGGGCGAGCGAAAGCTCCGTGAGACAGGCGACGGCGAGGTCGGCCTCCGGGAAGGAAGTGATCGGATGCGTGGTGGCGACGGCGATGGCGTGGCAACCGGCGGCCTTTGCGGCGGCAATGCCCGCGTGGGCGTCCTCGATCACGAAGCAGTCGGCCGGATTCACGCCGATGCGGCTGGCGGCGCAGAGGAAGACATCCGGTGCCGGCTTGCCGCGGCTGACGTCCTCCGAGGCCGCGATGGCCTTGAAGAAGCGCGCGAGGCCAGTGACTTCGATGATGAGGTCGATGTTGGCGCGTTCCGTGGACGAACCGACGGCGCAGGGGATGTCTGCTGCGTGCAGTGCCTCGAGCAATTCGCGGATACCGGGAAGGGGACTGATGCCCTCGCGGCGGAGAATGTCGCGGTAGAGCGCTTCCTTGCGGTTTCCGAGCGACGTGATGGTGGCGGTGTCGCCCGGAGCGGCCCAATTGGTGAATTCCGGAATGATGCGGTCATTGCGCATGCCGAAGGTGGCCTTGAAGAAGCCCGCGGGAAGTACCGTGCCGAGTTCCGCGGCAAGGAGATGCCATGAGGCTTCGTGGGCATCATGCGAATCGATGACGACGCCATCCCAATCGAAGAGAGCGCCCAGAGGGGGTAGGGGATTCATGAGAAGTGGAGCTGGTGCAGGTGCGAGAGGTTTTCGACCATGAGGTCGGGTTCCGCGGTGGCGATGACCTCCGGGTATTCATAACCAGTGAGCACGGCGACCGAGCGGATGCCTCCGGCGCGGGCGGTTTCGACATCGTGCCGCATGTCACCGATCATGATGGTGTCAGCGCGTTCGAGTCCATGCCGCGAAAGAATGGGTGTGATGTGTTCGCGTTTGTCGTGTACGCCCGCGTGGATGTGTTCGAAGAAATGGTCGAGTCCGAGGTCGCGTGCCTGTTTTTCGACGGCCTGCTGCGGGGCGCTGGAGAGCACGAAGAGGCGGAGACCGCGGGCCGTGCAGGCTTCGAGGTATTCGCGGGCATGGGGAATGATGCTGACGGGTTCGCGGGATCCGTGGAAGGCGCGATGCCAGATGGGGTCGAGTTCCGCGAGAGTGACCCCGGGCAGGTGTTCCTCGTAGTAGCCCTTGAATGGGAGGCGGAAAGAGCGCCGGAATTCCTCCCGCGACATGGCCGGCCGGCCGAAGTGCTGGAGGACGGTGTTGGTGGCGTCGAGGACGGGAGGCAGGTCATCAACCAGCGTGCCGGACCAGTCGAAGAGAATGCTGCGGGGAGTCATGGGGAACCCGTGTCCCGGACAACCGATCCTGCAAGGGCGGGACGGCTGCGCGGGCCATTGAGGAACGTTCCCAGCGGCGTTGGTCGGACGAGATAGCGGTAGGTGAGCAGCAGAAACGCAATGATGACCGCAGAAAGAAGCGGCAGTTTCACCATGGCGGGCAGAGGCCACGTGCGGACGGCATCCTGGGCGAGCACCACGAGGGGCAGATGGGCAAGATAGAGCCAGTAGGCCGAATCCGAGAGCCAGCGGATGCGCGGACTGGCCTTCGTCACGAGGGCACCGAAGAGTCCGAGCCACGCAAAGATCATCAACCATGCGTAGAGCGACTGCAGAAAATCGGAAAGCAGATGGCGACTGCCATCGGTCAGTGCGGTAAACCATCCGAAGCGTCCGGTGGCGGCCTCGAGGGCCGGGAAGAAAACGGAGCCGGCCAGGATCATCCAGAGGGGCCAGCGGCGCAGTGGTGGCGACGACGCCTCGGGATTGGCATGCCAGAAGACTCCGAAGGCAAAGAAGATGGCATAGTAGGCAAAGACCCGGGGATAAGGAATCAGTCCCATGGCCGTGTCCGGGCCGAACGAGAGCGGCGACCGCATCATGTGATGCTGGCAGAGCATGGTCAGCGGCACTAGCCAGACGAGCGACCACGGCGGCAGGAGCCAGCGGTCCGGGATGCGGGTGCGGAAGAACCCGGGGAACAGCGAGGCCAGCAGGGCAAAGGCCACGACCAGCCACCAGAGGATCCAGAGGAACCACAGGAAGGT
>JBIICE010000002.1:0-58000 GCA_044239025.1 Verrucomicrobiales bacterium | reverse complement strand
TCTTCGGGGAGAGTGTGGTGCGTGGCGGCTGGCTGGAGCGACTGGATCGGTCGCGCGGATCACTGCGGTCGTATCTGGTGACGACGCTGGGGAATCTGGTGGGAAAGCACGTGCGGGCGAAGCAGGCGCAGAAGCGCGGCGGCGGGGTACGGCATGAAGCGGCGGTCGATGAAGTGATTGCGGAAGGCAGCCCCCTTTTGCACGGGGCAGCCCCGGATCGTCTGCACGATCTTCGGTGGGCGCACAGCGTGCTGGAGGCAGCCTTCGCCGACACGGAGGCATGGTGTCGGAGCAAGGGCCGGGAGAAGGAATTCCAGGCGTTGCGCCCCCTGCTCGACGGGTCGGGTCCCGCACGACCCTATCAGGAAATCGGTACCGAACTGAGGTGTTCAGCGGGAGATGTCGCCACCTTAACGCGTCGGCTGCGCCTGAGGGTAGGCCGATGTCTCGTGGAACGGATCGAGCGGAGCCTCAGCGGCCGCGGTGCGGGTGTCGATGAACTGGCGGAATTCCGCCGGATCCTCGGCGAATCCCTGTGAGACAGCCACGGGCAGCGTCTGAAGGTGCGTTGGTCCGGCCGGCGCCGGGCCGGTCAGACCTCTTTCAGTTCCAGCCCTGAGTCCATGTCCCGAAGGGGTCGTTGCTGAAGTGCTTGATGTAGACGTCGATCTGTTTCGCGCGGGTTTCCGGGAACGGGTGGGTGCTGAGGATTTCCGGCTGACGGGCACCGCCCATGGACTGGCCGAGGACCTTCATGACATCGAGGAGGGCTTCCGGTTTGTATCCGGCCACGATGAGGAGCTGGACGCCGATGCGGTCGGATTGCGATTCGTCTTCGCGTCCGTAGCGGGTCTGGAGGAGCTGACCGATCATCTGGCCGACGGCAGCTCCGTTGCTGCGTTCCGTGGCCGTGGCTGCGGCGGCTGCGCCAGCGATGCTCTGGAGGAGGCTGCTTTTGGCCATCTGCTTGTTGGAATGCCATGCGAGCACGTGACCGACCTCGTGACCGAGGACGCCGGCGACAGCATCTTCGGAGGGGAGCTGCTTGAGGAGGGCGAGGGTAATGAAGACCTGACCTCCGGGGAGGGCGAAGGCGTTGATGGTCTTCGTGTCATTGAGCACGTGGAACTCGAAGGGGTAATGGAAGTCCTTGACGCCGCGGCGCTGGAGGATCTGATTCTTGGCCTGGAGCAGTCGGGCTCCGATTTCGTTGATCTTGTTCGCGAGGACCGGCTCGCGGAATTCGCCACCGAACTCACGCATCATCTGAGGAGCCGACTGGAGGCCCATGGCCACTTCCTGGTCCGGGGTGAGTTTGATGCGGACCTTTTCGCCGGTGAACGGGTTCACCTCCTGTCGGGTGGAACCGACGTAGGTGAAGTAGCCGATGGCAAGCATGCCGAGGCCTGCGAGCACGCGGGGGTTGCTGAGGAGCATGCCGAGGCAGCCGGGCCGCCGTGCCTGAGGAGATTGGTTTCGGTACATGGAATTGGTTATTGCACTGCTAGAGGGAAGCCGTCAACCTGGGACGTCCGAGCACGGGTTCGGGAACCAGATCAGCCGGGCGGGCCTGCCGGTGGATGCTGAGGAGGGCACCGACCGCGAGGAGGCAGGAACAGAGATTCGATCCTCCGTAGCTGACAAAAGGGAGGGGCATGCCCTTGTTGGGGAGGCAGGCGGTGGTCACGCCGATGTTGATGGCAGCCTGGAAGACAATGAGGAGAACGAGGCCGCCGGCAAGGAGTCCACCGAAGCGGTCGGCCGCACTGGAAGCGATGCCGAGGCCCGCGACAGCGATGGCCGCAAAGAGGGCGAGAGTCCCCACCGTGCCGAAGATACCGAGTTCCTCACCGACGATGGGGAACACAAAATCGGTATGGCAGTAGGGAAGGTAGAAGCGCTTCTGCCGTCCGTCGCCGAGTCCCCGGCCGGTGAGGCCGCCCGACCCAAGGGCGATGAGCCCCTGTTCCTGCTGAAAATTGAACTGGGCGAAGCGTGCGGCCTCCTTGCTGTCGGACGGCGTTTCCTTCCAGAGCTGGACGAAAGCAGTGACGCGGCCTTCGCGGTTCTCGATGAGGGTGACGGCGGCGGCGAGGAGACTGATGCCGATGGCGGCCGAGCCGATGATGTAGATCAGCCTGCTTCCCGCGAGGAAGAGCAGGGCCGAGCCCGCACCGAAGAGGAGGACAGCCGCCCCCAGATCGACTTCGAGCGCGATCAGACCGACCGGAAGCGCGAGGATGAGCAGCGGAAGCAGATAGCCATGGAGAAACGAAAGGCGGCGGCTGCCGTGGATGGTGCAGAAGGCGGCGAGTGCCATGATGATGCCGAGACGGGCTGGTTCCGACGCCTGAAGCTGGATTGGTCCGAGGTCGATCCAGCGGCTGGCTCCGTTGATCCTCTGACCGATGGTCGGAACGAAGCACAGCACCAGCAGCAGGATGCTCAGCCAGTAAACGGGTTTGGCGAAGCGCATCCAGTTGCGGTAGTCCATTCTCATGAGCATGGCACCGCCGACCAGGCCTACGGCGCAGTAGACCGCATGCTTGCGGAGGGCGGCCCACGCATCGTTTCTGGTTTCCATGCTGTAGCCGGCCGTGCTCAGCTGCATGACGAATCCGAGGACCACGAGCAGGAGGACCGAGAACAGGAGGATGACGGGAGCGCGGCGGGCCATGGGAGAAGGAAGTGGAGCCGGCCGTTCAGCGGCGCACCGGAACGCGGAGGCGGTCACCCACGCGGAGCCGGTCTGGATCAGCGAGGCTGTTGAGGCGCATGATTTCGTTGGCGCTGAATCCGTAGCGGCGGGCGATATTGTAGATGGTGTCACCCTTGACGACGACGTGGGTGCGGGAACCAGCCGAGCGGGCCGGCTCCGCCGTCGTTTTTGCCTTGGTCTTCACGACGACTTCCGAGGACGGTTTCACTGGGGCCGCCTTTGGAGTGGTTTTGATTGCTGGCTTGCTGACCGTGGTGCGAGCGGCCGCGGTTTCGCGGCGGGCTGGTTCGGCCCGGACGGGCTGGGCCTTCGGTTCCGGGCGCGGCGGGCTGACGGCTTTCGGAGCGGGAGAGACCTTTTCCTGCACGTAGGTATCGGGCTGGCGCTCGCCCACGGCCAGCGCGGCGGGTTCCGGTTCCTTGGCCTCGGGAAGGGCCTCGCTGATGGCCTGGAGAGAAGGGTTCCGCTCAGGGGCCGTGGTCACCGGAGTGGCCACCATGGGGGCGGTACGCTGAGGTTTGGCGGATGCGCCCGAATCCGTGGCGGCGGAGACCACGGGTGCCGATTCCGCACCCTGCGGCGGAATCTGGATAGTGGTTCCGGGAGCCCATGAAGCCTGTGGGTTGGCAGAGGTGAGTTGCTCCGAAGTGATTCCAAAGCGGGCGGCGAGCAGTTCGCGGGTTTCGCCCTTGAGAAGGCGATGCGTATTGGCCGCCTGACCGGAGGCTGGCTCCGCCGCAGCTTCCTCGTCCGCGGCCGCTGGAATGGCGCGGCGCACCTCGATTTCCGGAGGAGCGCTCTCCGCGGCAGCGAGGGGAACCGTGGTGACGGGCGCAGGTGGCGCCGCCGCCGTATCCGTTGCCGGAGCCGGAGGATTCTCCTTGTCCTCACCCCACATATGAAACGCAAAGAGGCCACCGATGGCGACGAGGTGCAGCAGCAGCATCACCACGAAGGCGCGGGACATGCGGACCTGAGGCACTTCGACATCCCAGTCATCCTGGGCCGAGGCGCTGGCAGCGAGGCGGTGCCCGCCGCCGAGACGTCCCGTCAGGGAACCGATGAAAGACTGGGAACTGCGGCGCTGCGGCCGGTTCTTCGTGTCGGAGAGGAGGTTCATGGTGCTTGGTCGAGTTGTTGAACAGTTTGGATGAAGGAGTCACCCCGGTGGTCGTAGCCGGTGAACATATCGAAGGAGGAAGTCCCTGGAGCGAAGAGGACAGACTGCCCTGGAGTGGCGGCGGCGAGGGCTCCGCGGACGGCATCGCCGAGGCTGGCACAGACAGTGCAGGGAACCGCTTCCTGCCAGAGGCCGGCGAGTCGCGGGCCGATCTCTCCGATGGTGAAGATGGCTGTGGCTTTTTCCGCAACGAGGGGAGCGAGCGGACGGTAATCGAGGCCTTTTTCCTTGCCTCCGGCGATGAGCACCACGGGACTTTCCATGCCGCGCAAGGCGCTTTCCATGGCATGCACATTGGTCGCCTTGGAATCGTTGATGAATTCGACACCATTGACGGTTCCGGCAGGCTCGCAGCGGTGGCGGGGTGCCGGAACGCTGCGGAGAGCATCCGCGAGTCCGGAAATCGGCAGCCCCCATGCGTGGCAGGCAGCGAGGGCCGCCATGAGGTTCTCCGCGTTGTGGCGGCCCC
Source organism: Verrucomicrobiales bacterium (assembly GCA_044239025.1). GTDB lineage: Bacteria > Verrucomicrobiota > Verrucomicrobiia > Verrucomicrobiales > V1-33 > V1-33. The sequence continues at coordinate 53,632 of JBIICE010000002.1, read as the reverse complement.
GCAGACGGGTCGCCTGCATGGCAAGGACGCGTTCCCCGTGAAGGCAGATCCAGCCATCGCGCAGGGTCCAGTCCGCGGCATCGGTCCATGCGGAAAAAGTGACCCGCCGGGCCTTGAGATCCGGGTATGTACCGATGGCGTTGATGACCGCCGTGTCTTCCGCTGTCTGATTCTCGAAAATGCGGGCTTTCGCGCGGTAGTAGGTCTCCATGTCCGGGTGCCGGTCGAGATGATCCTCCGCGAAATTCATCCAGACCGAGACCCTTGGCCGGAACGTATCGATCAGCTCGAGCTGGAAGGAACTGACCTCGAGGGTATAGACCTCCATCGGGTCGTCGGCGAGAACCAGTCCGGCGAAAGCGACTCCGAAATTGCCGCAGGGCACGGTACGGAGACCTGCCGCGGAGATCGCCGCCGCAATGAGAGCCGTCGTGGTGGTTTTCCCGTTGGTGCCGGTGATGGCGATGCAGGGAACGGAGGTATGGCGGAAAGCGAATTCGATCTCGCTGATGGCAGGAGTCCCGGAGCGGAGGATCAACTGGGCGAGCGGCCATGATGGATCGATGGCCGGACTGAGCACCCCGAGGTCGAAGTGGTCCCTGCAGGCGAGGGCGGCATCGCCCAGCAGGCAGGAGGTTCCTTCCTGTTCAAGGAGGGCCGCCTGCTGACTGAGGGCGTCGCTGCAGCCAGTGTCGAGGGCCGTTACTTCCGCTCCCAGCCTGCGTGCGAGGCGGGCAGCAGCCAACCCGCTCCGTCCGAGACCGAGAACGGCGATGCGCTTTCCAGCGTAATGGTCCGAGGCAGGCAGCATGGCAGTGGGTCAGCGGAGCTTGAGGGTGGCAAGCCCAATGAGAGCGCACATCAGGCTGAGGACCCAGAAGCGCACAATGACCTGGCTCTCGTTCCAGCCTTTCAGCTCGAAGTGATGGTGAATGGGCGTCATGCGGAAAAGCCGGCGGCCTTCACCGTAGAGCCGTCGGCTGATCTTGAACCATGCGACCTGGAGCATCACCGAAATGGCTTCCGCGACGAAGACAAACCCGACGACGACGAGGAGGACCTCCTGACGGCAGCAGATGGCAACGGCGGCGATGCAGCCCCCGAGGGCCATGCTGCCGGTATCTCCCATGAAGACGCGGGCTGGATAGCAGTTGTACCAGAGGAAACCGAGGCATGCGCCCACGAGACCCATGCAGACCGGCGCGAGTTCGCCAGCGTCCCGGTTATGGTCGATGAGGAGGAACCTTGCGGCCTCGGAGTGACCAGTCACGTAGCAGAAGATGGCGTAGGCCAGTCCGACACTGACCGTACAGCCGGCGGCCAGACCATCGAGCCCGTCGGTGAGGTTGACGGCGTTCGAGCATCCGACGATGACGACCGCGAAGAACAGCACGGTGACGGGACCCATGTGTTCGATTTCGAACAACTCCTTCTTGATGAAGGGAAGCTGCAGGTGGTCGAAGTAGTCGCGCTGTCCCGGGAGGTTGTAGAGAACGAATCCGGCCGTGAGGCCAACGGCCCACTGGACAATGAGTTTGCCGCGGGCGTTGACGCCCTTGGAGTTTTTCCGGCTGACCTTGAGATAATCATCGACGAAGCCGAGTGCTCCGAGGGCGAGGGTCACATAGAGGACGACCCAGAGGAAAGGATTGTCCCAGCGGGTGCAGAGGAAGCAGGAGACCAGCAGCGCCCCGATGATGAGGACTCCCCCCATGGTGGGAGTACCGGCTTTTTTGCCGTGCAGTTCATAGAGCTTATTGACTTCCTCGCGGGTGCGGACGGGTTGACCGATTTTGAGCGAGATGAGTTTCCGGATGACGTACTCGCCCAGCACAATGCTGATGGCGAAGGCGACGATGCAGGCCACGAGGCCCCGGAAAGTCTGGTATTTGAAGACGTTGGTGAGCTTTGCCGCGAAGCCGTCGGCATTGCCGATGAGTTGGTAAATCCAATAGAGCATCGTTCAGGATCCGGATAGTAGCTGGGGTATCCGTTCCATTCCGGCGGAACGGCTGCCCTTGAGGAGAATGAGATCATCAGGGCCGGCGGTGGAGCGCAGGGCCTCGGCACAGGTGGCATGATCGGGAAAAACGCGGAGCCGGGCGGATTGCCCACCGGCGGCGAGGAAGCCCTCCGCCATGCGGGAGACGTCACCGCTTTCCACGAGGAAGAGAAAGTCGACCCCCGAGGTGCAGGCAGCCGCCCCGGTTTCGCGGTGTCCCTGTGCGGAATGGGGACCAAGTTCTCCCATCCGGCCAAGCACCGCGATGCGGCGGCCGCGGCAGGCGAGACTGCGGAGAGTCTCGAGGGCCGCCTTCATCGAATCGGGATTCGCGTTGTAGGAATCGTCGAGGAACTGGAGACCGGCGGCGGAGCGCAACTGGACGCGTCCGGCGGTCAGTTCGAGCGATGCCAGACCATGGGCAATGGCGTCGGGCGAGATGCCGTGCACCCATCCGGCGGCCGCGGCGAGCGCGGCATTCGCAGCCATGTGGCGGCCCGGGACCGGGAGCGAGACGTCCACGGATTCGCCCGAGGGAAAGCGCAACCGGAAGCGGCTGCCTCCCGGGCTGCAGACGAGGTCGTCCGCGCAGATGTCACCGGATCCGACCCCGGCGGTCATCACCCGGGCGGAACAGAGCGGGCGGATCCATGGGGTGAAGTCGTCGCCCGCATTGAGGATGACGGTGCCGGTCGGTGGGATGGCTTCGGCGAGGGCGGCTTTTTCACGGGCGATGTTCTCCCGGCTTCCGAGAAATTCGATATGCGCCGTGCCGATGTTCGTGATGATGCCGGTGTGCGGCGCGGCCATGGCCGCGAGGGGAGCGATTTCTCCCGCGTGGTTCATGCCCATCTCCACGACAGCAGCTTCGTGTTCGGGCTGGATATCGAGCAGAGTAAGGGGGACACCGATGTGATTGTTGAGATTACCGGCGGTGGCAGTGGTACGGAATTTACGGGCGAGCACCGCCCGGGTCATGTCCTTGGTGGAAGTCTTTCCATTGCTGCCGGTGAGGCCAATGACCGTCCCGTTCCACTCGGTTCGCCATGCGGCAGCCATGCGCTGGAGGCCCGCGAGGGTATCGTTCACGCGGATGACGGCCATGCCAGCGGGGACGCTGACGTCCCGGTGAACCATGACGGCAGCGGCACCACCCTGCGCGGCGGCCTCCATGAAATCGTGGGCATCGAAGCGCTCACCGGCGAGCGCCACGAAGAGGGAGCCCGGACCGATCCTGCGGGTATCCGTCGAAACGGTGCTGATGGCCGCAGTGGTCGGCCCTGCGGAGAGGGAACCACCCGACCACGCGGCGGCCGTAACGGCGTCGATTGTCTTCATCGTTCCGGCCTCCTTCCTGCCTCGCGGGTGCGCTCGGGCATGACCCAATTCCGCAGAATGTCCTGAGCGACCCTGACGTCGTCGAATGGCTCAATGGTGTCCGCAAAGATCTGGCCCTGTTCGTGCCCTTTCCCTGCGATGAGCACGACGTCGCCTCCGCCGGCGCGGGCACCTGCCAGTTCAATGGCGCGGGCGATGGCGGTGCGGCGGTCGGGAATGATTTCGCAGCGTTCGCCACGCATGCCGGCGGCGATTTCCGCGAGGATCTCCTCGGGTTTCTCGCTGCGGGGGTTGTCGCTGGTGAGGATGGTCCAGGTGGAGTGCTGCTCCGCGACGGCACCCATGAGGGGGCGCTTGGTGCGGTCTCGGTCGCCGCCGCATCCGAAGACCGTGATGATGCTGCGGGGTTCCAGTTCCTTCACGGTTCGCAGAGCATTTTCGAGGGCATCGGGCGTATGCGCATAATCCACGTAGACCCGGAAGGGCTTCGCTTCGGCAACATTCTGCATCCGTCCGGGAATCTGGGGAGCTTCCGCCATGCCGGCGACCGCCTCGCGCAGATTGAGATCCATGCTCCATGCCGCCGCAAGCGCCCCCAGTACGTTGTAGACATTGAATCTTCCTATGTAGGGCGTCCGCACGAGAAATTCCCGCCCCCGCGCTGTCATGCTGAACTGCGTGCCCTGCATGCTGATGCGCAATCCGGTCGCACGGAAGTCCGCCTGATTTCCCATGCCGAAGCGCACCACTTCGAGTTTACCCTCAAGCGAGCGGGCGAGACGTCTTCCCCAGGTATCATCGACATTGATGATGGCAGCCGGCTTTTTGGAGCCACCCTGTTCCATGAGGTGATCGAAGAACGAGGCCTTCGCGAGGAAGTAGTCCTCCATGGTGCCATGGTAATCGAGATGGTCCTGTGTGAGGTTCGTGAAGATGGCGGAGTCGAACCTGATGCCGTGCACCCGTTTCTGCGCGAGGGCGTGGGAACTGACCTCCATGGCGACCCCCTTGCAGTCGTTCTCCCTCATTTCCGCGAGGAGTTTCTGCAGAGCAATCCAGTCCGGGGTGGTGTGGGACGAGGGTTTGTGACCGAGTCCGGTATCGTAGTGGACCGTTCCGATGAGTCCGCAGCGTCCCCGGGCACGGTTGACGAGGTGCTGGAGAATGAACGCGGTCGTGGTCTTGCCATTGGTGCCGGTGACCCCCGCGACCATCATGTGATCGGAGGGCCGGCCATGAAAGGTGTCGGCCACTTCCGCAATGGCGCGGCGTGTATCGGGAACCTGGAGCCAGGTGCCGCGGAACAGTTCCGGCACATCCTGTTCCGCGAGGATGGCGGATGCGCCGGCCTCGACAGCCTTCGCGATGTAGTCATGCCCATCCGCCGTCTCGCCCCGGATCGCCGCAAACAGGGTGCCTTCGCACGCTGCCCGCGAATCCACGGACACAGCACTGATCTCCCGGTCGAGGGGACCATAGGTCCGGCACCGCTGCACTGCTTCTATGAGTTCCTTCAGATTCATCGCGCCCTTGGTCTTGCTTTCACATTCTCCAGCCTGAGTTTCGCCGGTTCTTTCTTTTCCTTCTTCGCATCGTCGTCCGCCAGCAGCTGCGGCGGCACCCGGTAATGTTCCATGGCCTTTTCTGCCACCCGCCGGAACAGCGGTGCTGCCAGCTTGCCGCCAAAGTTCAGGCTGTCCCCGAGGCGAGGTCCATCGATGAGGCAATAGCCCGCGAGGCGAGGCTGGCCCTCGACATTGACAAATCCAGCGAAGGAGACGGCCTGCCTGCTGAGGTCGTACTTGCCTTTGTCACTGACTTTATTGGCCGTACCGGTCTTCCCCCCGATAACGAACTTGTCGCTGTGGGCTCCCTTGGCGGTTCCCTTGAGAACGACATTGAGTAGCATGTCGCGCACACTGCGGGCCACCGTTGCCGGAAGCACCTGCCTGGATGGCAGTTCCGGCGTACCTTCCGTGGGATTGCCGGAGATATCGGTCACTCCTTCGACCAGGCGCAGAGGGCGCCAGAGGCCATCGTTGAGAATGCATCCGAGCATGCTGCAGAGATGAGCCGGGGTAGCGGCGAGGGAATAGCCATAGGCCGCACGCGACATGTCCTGCTGGGTCCATGTGGACGCAGCTCTTGCAGCCCTCTCGAAGGGCAGGGTGATGCCGGTGCGGGAGGTGAAACCGAATGAGTCGAGCCACTCGCGGAACTTCGTGCGTCCGATGCGACGGGCGAGCAGGTACGAACCGATGTTGCTTGATTTGACGAGGATACCCTCCGGGGAAAGACTGGGGTAGCTGCCTCCGTCTCTGATTCTCGAGACTCCGTTTTCCGAGTAGTACCGGTCCCCGTCCGGATCGATGGCGAGGGCTTCATGAAGCCCCACTTTGCGATCGGCGAGGGCGGCGGCGACGGTAGCCATTTTGACGGTCGAACCTGGCTCGAGGAGGTAATCGACGAGATAGTTCATGCTGGCAGCGGTGGCTTCCCTGCCCTTGCGGAAATCGCGTGCCACGAGGGCTCGGAGTGCCATGGTGGATGGCTCGAAAAGGGCCACGATGACCACGTCGGCATTCATGCGCCGCACACTGATATCGTCCGGATGAGGGGGCGATGGGTTGTCGACCTCCTTTTCGACGAGTTCCTGGAGTCCGGTATCGAGGGTGAGGCGGAGGCTGTGACCGTCGGTGGCGGCATCGCTGCCCCCGCGGTAGGCGGCCTGTTCCTCGCCGCGGCCGTCGACTTCGACGGAGCGGCTGCCGTCCTTCCCGCTGAGCAGCGGGTCGAAGAATTTCTCGATGCCGGAGACACCGACAGGCGCCGCGGGATCGTCGCCGGGCCTGGCGGCGGCGGGTTCCGCGAATCTCCCCACGATCTGGTCGAAGGTTCCCATGAGGGGGTAATGCCGTTCGTAGTAGTCGCGGATGACGACGGCACCGATGCGGTCGCGCAGGTCGTCATAGCGGCCCAGGTTGGCGGCCTCGAGTGCGTCGCGGAGATTGCGGCCAAGCTGGTAATCGAGTTTTGGTTCGATGACGAACTCGCCGGAGGCGCGGCGGCGGAGTCGTTGGATGACAGCGTCGCGGATTTCCCCCGGGGGTCTGCCGAGCACGGAGCCGACCACTTGGGTGGAGGCATTCAGGTAGCTGATCTGGAGGGACTCGAGGGGCTGGCGGCCGAGCAGTTCGCTGTCGTCCCGCTTTTCCTTGTCATCTCCCGGCCGGTGCTTGTGGAGCTGGCGGAGGGCAGCGAGCAGCGAGGTGCGCTCGCCGAGAAACTGGAGGTCGTAGACCAGACGCTGCACGAGGCGGTCGGTTGCAAGGGTGATGCCGCGGGCGTCGGTAATGTCGCCCCTCCGTGCCGGCAGAGGGTCGAGGCGGCGATGGGCCGTGAGCCGGATTTCCTCGTAGTAGTCGTGGCGGATGCCCTGGAGATGGAAGAGGCGCCAGCCGTAGGCCCCGAAGAGGGCAGCGACGAGCACGCCGCAGAACCAAAGCCGTCCTTGCACCACATGGGGTGCTGCCGCAGGCATGTCGCTGGAATGCTTCATGGTTCGCTGGAAGGGACGGCGCGCGCGGGAATGGCGGCATCGATTTCCCTGACGCTGTCGAGGGGAGTAGCGGCGAGACCGAGGTCGAGGTCGCGGACGGCGTTCCGGATCACGGCATCGCTGAGCCCATTGCGCTGGGCTCTTCTGATTTCGGAGATATCCTTGCGGAGCGTGGTGATCTCGTTGGAGGTTTCGCTGATGACCCGGCTGCGGACGTTCTTGCGGTGTACGACCCATCCGTAGGCCACGCCGATGGTTCCGAGGATGACGACCACCAGGGTGATGTTGGCGGCGGTCATCGGAGAGAGGCTCGGGGGGGCCTGGCGATGTCGGTTGGGGCGGGCCATGGAAGCGTTGGCGGGTTGGTTGGCGGTGGTGGTTCAGCCGGGAAGGCGGGTGGCGATCCTGAGTCTGGCGCTGCGGGCCCTTGGGTTGCTCCGGATTTCCGCCTCGCCTGGAGCAATCGAGCTGCGCACGGGAAGCCGATAGCAGCAATCCGGGTTCGGCCTTGGAGCCGGCCATTCCGGGCGGTCGATTTCCGCTTCGCTGTGGCGGCGGAGGTGGCGTTTCACGATTCGGTCCTCCAGGGAGTGAAAGGTGATGATGGCGAGGCATCCACCCGGACGGAGCCAGTCCGCCGCGACGGCGAGGAGGCGTTCGAGGCAGCCCAGTTCGTCGTTCACGGCGATCCTGAGGCCCTGGAAGGTTTTGGTGGCCGGGTGCTGGGAACCGTGTCGGGGAACGATGGTGGCCACCAGTTCCGCAAGGTCTTCGGTCGTGTCGAATGGTTTGGTGGCGCGGCGTCGCGCGATGGCGGCGGCGATGCGGCGGGCGGCGCGTTCCTCGCCGTACTGGTGGATGACATCGGCGAGGGATGCCTCCGACCATGTATTGACGATTTCGGCGGCGCTGAGGCCGGCACTGGCGTCCATGCGCATGTCCAGCGGACCGCATCGGCGGAAGGAAAAGCCCCGCTCGGCGGCATCCAGCTGGCGGCTGCTCACTCCTAGATCGAGCAGAATGCCATCGAGGCCGCCGATGCCCTCGCGGCGGAGGATCTCCGGGAAGAGATCGAATCGTGAGTGGTAGGCGTGGAAAGTTCCCGGAAAGCCGACCCTCAGGATCTGGGCCTGGGCGAGCGCTTCCTCATCGCGGTCCAGAGCCAGCACCGAGGCGCCTTCCTCGAGCAAGCGGCGGGAGTGCCCACCGCCGCCCAGCGTCCCATCAAGGATGGTTTTCCCGCTGGCGGGAGCAAGCCACTGCACGATCTCATCGGCCATCACCGGGCGGTGGTAGCGGCAGGCATCCGCAATCGCACCGCCGGAGCCTTCGTCCGTGGAGGAAGCGCGGGCGGCGCAGACCGTCACGACAGCCTCCTTTCCGCAGCCGCCCGTCGATCCGCAGCGAGAGCGCCATCCCTTGCGGGCATGGAATTACGGTTGCTGCTGGTGCCTGCATTCATGACGATCCGTGCTCGGTTATCCGGGGAGTTTGTGAAGAAAAGTGTTATTGTTAAGCTTGCTGATTTTTCAGGTCAACGAATTTCCTGTTCGGTCCATGGAAACTTTGAATTTTCAAGGAAAGCCTGCGTTTTTTAGATATTTTTATTCAATAAGTAAATCGTGATATTTTTGATTTCCGAAAAAAATATCCGGGCTGTCGGGTCGCTGGGTTGGGCGGGGTCGGGTCGGGATGACGTTGGCTTGACGCCCCTGTGAAATGCCCTATGCTACGGGATATGCTTCTGTCTTCCCGCCGTGTCACTGTAGCGATGGTCGCGCTGGCCGTAGTAGTGTCGACTGGCGAGGCCGACGCGCTGCCGAATCCATTCAAGCGGAAGAAGGGTGCGGAAGCAGTTCCGACGACTGGTGAGCTGCGGGTGGCGGAGGGGGAGGCCGGCGGCCTTTTTGCGCAGGCCTCGGCGGACGAGGCGGCTGGCAATGCCGGGACGGCTGAGAAGGGGTATCGTCGGATCGTGCGTGATTTTCCGCTGACATCGGTGGCACCGGCAGCGCAGTTCCGCCTCGCGGCGTCGCTGGAGCAGGCGGGCAAGGCGTCCCGGGCTTTCGATGCCTACCAGGAACTGATCGAGACGTATCGGCAGTCGCCGCAGTTTGCGGAGGCCCTTGACCGGCAGTTCGGGATGGCCATGCAGGGCCGGACGGGACGGACGTCCTCGTTTCTGGGAATACCGAGAAAGATGGCGTCCGAGGATCTGATCGAGATGTTTCAGAAGATCATCCGCAACGCGCCCCAGGGATCGCATGCTGCGGAGGCGCAGTTCGAGATCGGCCAGATCCACGACGACAACAGCGAGCCCGACCTCGCGATTGCTGCTTACCGCAAGGTGGTATCGGAATATCCACAGCATCCGCTGGCGCGTGAGGCGCAGGTCCGTGTGAGCCGGAACTACATTGGCAAGGTCAAGGACGGGAGCCGCGACGAGTCGAACATTGCGGAGGCGCGGGAAGCAACGGAAGAGGCCATGGGCTTGTTCCCGGATGCGTCTTCCGCACTTGCCGACACGCAGTCTCAGATCGACGAGGCGGCCGCGGACAGCCTGTACCGGAACGGACGATTCTACGAGAAGCGGGGGAATCTGCGGGCCGCCATGATGTACTACGCGGAGGTGCTCAAGTCCCCGGGGAGCCAGCATTACGATGAGGTGCGCGACCGGGTCAACGAGATGAGCAGCCGGGATCCCAAGCTCCTGGATTCGGTGAAGGATCTGTCGGTCAACACGAGGGAACTGGCGGTACCGGCCACGTCGAACCTGAAGGAACGAGCCGAGTATTTCGGGCCTCCGGCGCCTGCCTCCCGCCGCAAGCCGCCGGTAGTGCGCCGTCCCGACATGCGGCAGAGTGATTCCATTCCGATCACCCCGCTGGAGGAACCGGACCTCCCTGCAGGCGCGGGCCGACCAGACCGTCCTGACGATGCCTTGCTGAATCCTGATGCGGTGCCGCTTCCTGAATCAGCCCCTTCGATTCCGCTGCCGCCGATCAATCAGCCGGGGACGCCAGTGAAGCCCGAGGGCGAGGCAGCTCCCGCGACTCCGAAGGAGCCTCCGCTTCCGGAGATCCCGATCCCGACGCTTCCCGAGGGGAGCAATCCCTGAACCTCCTGCCCCGTTAACGGCCCCTGTTCGAATTGATACGGCCTGCGGACTCTGCCCTGCGCTCATGCTCTTCCGATCCTTTCTCATCCGTGCGGCTGCGGCCGCGGTCTGCTGTCTGGCTGCCTCGGGCTGCACTGGCTATCGGCTGGGAGCGGACCGTCCCGCCTCGATGGAAGGAATTCAGACGCTGGCGGTCCCGCTTTTCCGGAATCACACGCTGGAGCCGAGATCGTCGGCCATTGTGACCAACAACGTGGTACGGTTGCTCCAGAACGACGGCAGCTACCGGATCGTGGATTCCAGTCAGGCCGATGCAGTGGTGAAGGGGACGATTCAGCGCTTTGAGCGCCGGCAACTCCGCGCCGCCCGCAACAACAGCCTGCGTACCAGAGAACTGGAATTGCGTGTGTGGATTGATTACACGGTGGAGAGCAGGGACGGGGCCGTGCTGCTGCGCGGGACGGCCAATGGTTCGACGTCCCTGTTCCTTGATCCGAACTTCCAGCTCACGGAGCGGCAGGGGATCGATGATGCTTCGCTGCGTGCGGCTGAGGATCTTGTGAGCCGGCTGTGCGAAGGCTGGGGTGCGGATGCCTTTCCGGAGACTCCCGGGGTCAGCGGGAACGATCCGGCGGCCCCTTCCTCCCGGCTTCCGTCGCTGATGCAGCCGAACCGGCGCTGACGGGCCCGGAAGAGATGTGTCTCAGTGGACGTCGAGCCACTGGCGGATTTCCTGGGCGAGCTTGAGGCTGATGCCGGGAATGGTGGCGAGTGATTCGGGAGTCATCCGGCGGATGCGGGTGACGGAACCGAAGCGGCTGAGGAGCGCTTTGCGGCGGGACTCCGAGACGCCGGGGATATCATCGAGGATGCTTTCCGCGATCCTGCGTTTCATGAGGAGCTGATGGTATCCGTTGGCCCAGCGGTGTGCTTCATCGCGGATGCGCTGGAGAAGACGAAGAGCTCCCATGGTATGGGGAAGGACGAGGGGATCCGTTTCTCCTGGCCGGAAGATTTCTTCGCGTTCCTTGGCCAAGCCGATGATGGGAAGGCTGTGCAGACCGAGCCGCTGCAGTTCTTCGCAGGCGCTGGAGAGCTGTCCTTTGCCGCCATCGACGATCACGAGGTCCGGTAGTCTGACGAAGGGGCGTGGCGCAGCGGACCGGGCCGCGTCGCTTGCCAGCCGCCTGAGTGCTTCTTCCGGTGATTCCTGAGACGCATCGGCCTCGTCGGAACCGGCGGCATCCCTTGCCTCCAGGAGGATCCGCTGGTAGCGGCGGCGCACCACCTCGGCCATGGAGGCAAAGTCGTTCTGTCCCTGCACCGAGCGGATGCGGTAGCGGCGGTAGGCGGAGGTATCGGCCACACCGTCGGTGAAGCGGACCATGCTGGCCACGATGTGGTTCGAGGAAATGTTCGAGATGTCGAAGCATTCCATGATGCGGGGCGCTCGCCCAAGGCCGAGCACCTCCCTGAGTTCGGCGAGATCTTCCTGCGGGCGGATGGAAGGTCCGGAGACGCCCCGCTGCCGTGTGAAGCGGCGGGCCGGCTGCAGGGTTCGGCTGAAATCGGCGAGCATGTCCCGCAGATCAGCGGCGCGTTCAAAATCGAGGGCGGCAGCGGCTTCATGCATCTCGGCCTCGATTTCACGGAGGTGATCACGGGCCTTGCCATCGAGGAATTCGCAGGCGGCAGCTACCCTCAGAAGGTAGTCGTCACGATTGATGCGGCCGATGCAGGGCGCGCTGCAGTTCCGGATGACATCGTTATGGCAGTGACGGTAATCGTGCTCTCCGGGTGTGGCCGGGCGGCACGACCGAAGGCCGAACTGTTTCTGCATCCACGCAAGGGTGGCCCGGAGGCTGCCGCTGTGGGCAAACGGACCGAAGTAGCGGGCCCCATCGTCCTTGCGGGTGCGCGTGAGGTGGAAGCGGGGCCATGGCTCCTCGAGGTGCACCTTGAGGAGCAGGAATCGCTTGTCGTCGCGGAACGAGACATTGTATCTCGGGCGGTACTCCTTGATGAGGCGGCCCTCGAGCAGGAGGGCCTCTGGTTCATTGCGGACCGTGTGGATTTCGAAATCCCAGATGCTGCGGATGAGCGCCCGGGTTTTCAGATCGGCGAGCCGGCTGCGCGAGGGCTGGAAGTAACTGCTCAACCGCTTCCGCAGATCACGGGCCTTGCCCACGTAGATGATGCGATTGAGGCGGTCGCGCATGAGGTAGACGCCCGGCTGATGCGGGACGTCGTGGAGCCGGGCAAGGAAGTCGGGCTTCTCGCGCATGGTTGCTGGGTCGTGAGTCGAAAAGGGTCATCCGCGGGGCTGGAGGCAGAGCCAGATGACTCCGCCAACGGCGAGCAGGGCACCCGCAAGGCCCCGCGGGCTGGTCCTTTCCTTCTCCATGACACGGGCCAGCGGAATCACAAGCAGGCTGCTGGTGGCGGCGACTGCGACCACCATGGTGCTGGGAATGAGGAGCCGGGCCCATTGGTAGCAGCTCACCCCGAGCACTGGGCCGCAGAGGGCGGTGGCGGCCATCCATCCCCATGGTCGCGACCCGTGGCGCGGCGACGCGGGCGCGCCGGAACCCGGCCACAGCCAACTGGCAAGCAGGAAGGCAGCGACCGCAGCGGCCGCTCCGGCAAGGGATCGTTGGAATGCCTGACTGATGCCATGAACTGCCATGCCCTCGGATGCCGCAATTTCATTGGCTCGGCCGCTCAGCACGGTGCCAATGCCCTGACCAGCTCCCCCGCCGACCGCAAGGGTGATGCCCATGATTCCCGCCGGGGGAGCGGAGTCCGCCGGGCGGCCCGGCCAGAGGCCAAGAAAAAGGCCCGCCAGCGTCACCCCCACCGCCACCCCTTGCCATGGCTGCAGCCCGATTCCGAGCATCCAGTGGTCGCCCGCTGCCGCGAAGAGCACCGCAGAGCAATAGACCACGAGGAGGGTGAGGCGGGATCCGAGCCTGGGGTACGCGAGAAAGACCGCGATGTCACCGGCTCCGAACCCTGCGGCTCCGCTCAGGAGGAACGCCGCGAGGACGTCGGGATGGAGTGATGACATGCCCCGCTGCCCGTCGATGATGGCCGTGAGCATGCCGAGGAGCAGGCAGGCCACCGTCAACCGGATGGCATTCGCCCTGAGCGGACCAAAGCCGCGGACCGCGCGCTGACTGCAGATTGCGCTCAGTGCGTAGAGAAAGGCAGTGATGACGGCGGGAAGCATGCGGGGCCGTCAGCGGGGCATTGCGAGCATGGCTTCGCCTGAGCCGGCTTCGTCCCGCAGCACGATGCGGCGCAAACTGATGGCCGCCACACGAATCTGCAGTTCCCCTGCCTGAATGACCATCCCTTCCCGGAGGACCCGGATTTCTCCGGCGGTCTGCACGACCGCTTCGCGCCCGGGGCCAGCCACGAGACAACCCCGCAGGGCCAGCATCGTTTCGCCCGTCTCCGGATTCTCGAAAACCGCCTCCGACTGATCGGTGGTCCGGGTGTTTCCGGGAGTGAGGGCATGGGACCGCGGGGTGCAGCGCCGCAGTATCCACGGAGTTCCGGGAACCGTTGCGCCGGGCCGCAGAGCGACCACGGGATCGTTTTCTGACGAAGGCAATGGGCGGATACCGACGCCTTCGGACGTCACGGCCACCACGGCAAAAGGCCACCGCCGGGGTCTTGTCAGACGCACCGCCAGTTGCGCAGCGGCCTCGGCGAGGGAAGCAGGGGGATCGCCGGCCCACTCCGTGAGGGGCGGGTCGGTTCCATCGGAGGCAGCGGGAATCTGGCTGCGGAGGAGTGCCGCGAGTTCCGGGTGTCCTGCGGACTCTGCGCAATCTGCTGCCGAGCGCCCCTCACCATCGATGGCAGTAAGGAGGGCACCACGCCGCACCAGCAGTTCCGCGGCGGGTTGCTGTCCGTGCCGGGCCGCCAGCATGAGAGCGGTCACGCCACCCTCCCCCGCCGCCAGGGGGTCGGCCCCGGCCTCGAGGAGGACAGCCATGGCACCCGTATGGTTCTGAGCCGCCGCCCTGCCCAGGGCATCCTGAACATGGCCGGGATCAAGGGCTGCCAGCACCCGGACAATGGCGGTGTGGCCCTGGTGGGCAGCTTCAAGGAGCGGAGCGGTGCCGCCCCTGGGCTCGTTCGCGGCGGAACGAAAACCCGGGGGGACCCCGGCACCGAGGAGTGCGTTGACCGATTCCAGATCACCCGAACGGGCCGCTGCGATGAGTGATTCCCCGGAGCTTTCCTGGTTCTTCCATGGCTTCGCCTTCCTCGAAAGGAGCAGGCGGGCAATGTGTCCCTGCCCGGCGGCAGCGGCACGGTCCACAGCGCTCTGTCCGGATGCATCCATCACATCGGGCTGCATGCCTGCCTCGAGAAAATCGGTGACGACCGCTTCCCTGCCCTCGGAAGCGGCGCGCAGGAAGTCTTCGACCGAGTAGGCGTAGCCTGCGGCGTGCACCCGTTCGCGGGCACGGTCGGCGGGCAGCTTCCGACAGGCAGTGGCTGCCAGAAGCGGGCACAGCAGGACAGGCATGAGCGCGCGCCGGATCATGGTAGTAATTCTCTCGCGGTCTTGTGACACTTCCGCAACCGGGTCGGCTGGCCGAAGGCGTCAGATTCCCTGAAAAATATGCAAACGCGGTGGAGTTGTGTTTGCCCCCGGGCGCGATGCTCCGTACGGTCCGGGACACCGCAAGCAACCCCTTCCCCACTGACCATGTCCAAAGTATTCAACACCGGTATCATCGGCTACGGCTGGGCCGCCACGGCTCACATTCCAGCGCTGCAGGCCACAGGCAAATCGCGCGTCACGTCCATTCTCTCGCAGCGCCCGCTCGATGAGACCGAACTCAGCGCAAAATACGGCACCCCGATCCGGACGTTCACGGATGCGGCCGCCTTCTTTGCGCAGAGCGATCTCGAAGTGGTCGACATCACGGGCTACCCCTGGGACCACACGAAGTTTGCGGTGGCGGCCGCCGAAGCGGGCAAACACTTCATTCTCGAAAAGCCCATCGCGCTCAACTGGGACGAGTGCATGCAGATTGACAGGGCGGTGAAAAAGTCGGGCGTGCACACCTGCGTGTGTTTCGAAGTGCGCTACAGCGGACAGTTTCTCACGGTGAAGAGCGCCATCGACACCGGACTGCTGGGCCGCGTGCACTACGGTGAAGTGGACTACTACCACGGGGTTGGTCCATGGTACGGACAGTACCGCTGGAACCAGAAGAAGAGCGGAGGCGGCAGCAGCCTGCTGAGCGCCGGATGTCACGCCATGGACGCCCTGCTGCTCTGCATGGATGGCGATGTCGATACGGTGATTTCGCTCAACACCCAGAGCTCGCACCCGTACTTCTCCGTCTACGAATACCCGACCACCACGGCGTCGCTTCTCAAATTCGCGGACGGCAGAACCGGCAAATGCGCCAGCGTCATCGACTGCTTCCAGCCGTATTATTTCCACACGCACCTGGTGGGAAGCGAAGGCAGCCTCCTCGACGGAAAATTTCACACGAACAAACTGGCTTCCCTCAACAAGGCGAAGTGGAGCGAGTTGAGCATTCATCCCATCGATTCCGGCGACGTGGCGGACCACCCCTACCAGACGCAGTTCGACGCTTTCTTCACGGCACTTGCGAAGGGCGAAGCGATGGCACTGACCAGCCTGAAGGACGCCCTGCGGAGCCACCAGGTGATTTTTGCAGCGGACCAGTCGGCCGCGGCCGGTGGAGTGCCGGTCAAGGTGAGCGAAATCCGCTGGGAATGATGGCGGCCGCGGGCCCCGGCGGGTGATCGACCTTCCGGGGCTCCTGCGGCAGAGCGCATCAGCGCGCGTAGGTGCTGACCGACTCGCAGGTGCAGACAAGATTGCGGTCACCGTGGACGTTGTCCACGCGGCCCACGGGCGGCCAGTATTTGTGATGACGGCTGTGCTCGTCCGGATAGGCGGCCTGTTCCCGCGAGTAGGGACGGTCCCATGCCGATGCAAGGAGGCAGGCCGCGGTGTGAGGAGCGTGGCGGAGCACATTGCTGGCAGGGTCGGCCAGTCCATTCTGGATGGCCATGATTTCCCCATGGATGGAAATCAATGCATCGCAGAAGCGGTCGAGTTCCGCCCGGCTTTCGCTCTCGGTCGGCTCGATCATGAGGGTCCCGGCCACGGGCCAGCTCATGGTGGGGGCATGGTAGCCATAGTCGATGAGGCGTTTGGCAACATCCTCCACGCTCACTCCGGCGGATTCCCGGTATGGCCTGACATCAATGATGCACTCGTGGGCCACCGTTCCATTTCGGCCCCGGTAGAGAACCGGGAAGGCATCGCCCACCCGGGCGGCGATGTAATTGGCGTTGAGGATGGCGATCCGGGTGGCTTCGCTGAGGCCGTCCGGTCCCATCATGCGGATGTACATCCACGGGATCACATTGATGCTGGCGCTGCCGTGCGGAGCACTCACCACTGGTCCCACGATGCCCCTGCCCGGCAGGAAGGGCACGAGATGAGCCGCAACGCAGACCGGACCGACGCCGGGGCCTCCGCCTCCGTGTGGGATGCAGAAGGTTTTGTGGAGATTGAGGTGACAGACATCCGCGCCGATGTTGCCGGGGCTGGTGAGGCCAACCTGGGCGTTCATGTTCGCGCCATCCATGTAAACCTGCCCACCGTGGCGATGGATGACTTCGCAGATGGCGGCGATGGATTCCTCGAACACCCCATGAGTCGAGGGATAGGTGATCATGAGTGCGGCAAGACTGGCGGCATGTTCGGCCGCCCGGGCCTCGAGGTCGGCCGTGTCGATGTTTCCGTCCGCATCACACTTCACCGGAACGACCTTCATGCCGGCCATGACGGCGCTGGCCGGGTTGGTTCCGTGGGCGCTCACGGGGATGAGACAGACATCCCTATGGAAGTCGCCGCGGCTGCGGTGCCATCCCCGGATCGCCAGAAGCCCGGCGTATTCCCCCTGGCTCCCGCCATTGGGCGCCACCGAGACGGCGGCGAGTCCGGTGATGTCGGCCAGCCATGTCTCCAGTTGGGCGATCATCGCGGCGGTTCCCTCCTGCTGAGAGGATGGGGCAAAGGGATGCATGGCTGACACCTCGGGCCAGGAAACCGGCAGCATGACCGAAGTGGCATTCAGCTTCATGGTGCACGAACCGAGAGGAATCATGCTGTCGCAGAGCGTCAGGTCCTTCGCTGCAAGCCGGTGGATGTACCGCAGGAGTTCGTGCTCTGTATGGAATCGCTGAAAGACGTCCTGGGTGAGATAACCGGACGTGCGGCGGAGTTCAGCAGGAATCCCATGGCGGCTACCGTCGGGGGCATCGGTGCCGCACAGTCCGGCAAGGAGAGCGATTTCCGCGTCGGTCGTCAGTTCATCGCAGGAGATACCCACGTGATCGGCGTCGATGAACCGGAGGTTGCATCCACGTGCAGCGGCTGCTGCGAGCACCTCCTCAGCCGTTCCGGGAACCTTCACGGTAAGCGTGTCGAAGAACGTGTCCTGACAGGCGCTGCCCAGCGCAGCGGCGAGCCGACCGGTGTGGCCGTGAACGCGTTCGGCGATCGCGCGGAGCCCCTCCGGCCCGTGCCAGACCGCGTACATTCCAGCCATCACCGCCAGCAGAACCTGCGCGGTGCAGATGTTGCTGGTGGCCTTGTCCCGCCGGATGTGCTGTTCACGGGTCTGCAGGCTCAGCCGCATGGCCGGGGCTCCGGCGCTGTCGACGCTGACCCCGATGAGACGCCCCGGAAGCCTGCGTTTGAGTTCATCCTTCACGGCCATGTAGGCCGCATGCGGTCCTCCTCCTCCCATGGGTACTCCGAACCGCTGGGTACTGCCCACCGCGACATCCGCTCCCATTTCTCCCGGCGGCACCAGCAATGTCAGCGCCAGGAGGTCGGCTATCATCACCACGAGCGCCCCGCGGCGCTGGAACTCCGCACAGAGCGGCCGCCAGTCGGTGACGCTCCCGTCACCCGCGGGATACTGGACCACGACCGCGAAAATTCCTTCGTCAGGGCCGAACTGAAGACTGGCGCAGCAAGCCGTGACGACTTCGATGCCGAGAGGTTCGCAGCGCGTCCGGATGACCGCGAGCGTCTGCGGGAAAACCCCTGCATCGACCAGGATCCGCCGGGGGTTGGCCACGGCAGTGGCTCCGTGGCACAGCGAGACCGCTTCCGCTGCAGCCGTCCCTTCGTCGAGCAGAGAGGCATTGGAAACCGGCAGCGCCGTGAGTTCCGCAACCATCGTCTGGAAGTTGAGAAGCGCCTCCAGCCGCCCCTGACTGATCTCCGCCTGGTAGGGCGTATAGGCGGTGTACCAGGCCGGATTCTCAAGGATATTGCGCTGAATGACCGGCGGCGTCACCGTCCCGTAGTATCCCTGGCCAATGCAGGAACGGAGCACCTGATTGCGGCTCATCACGGCTCTGAGTTCCGCCAGTGCTTCCTGTTCCCCGGCCGCTGCCGGGACCCCGAGGGCCCGCTTCATGCGGATGGCAGGCGGCACTGTGGCCTCGATGAGTGCCTCGAGAGACGCATGCCCGCAGACTTCCGACATGGCGGCGATTTCCTCGGGTCTTGGCCCGCAGTGACGGGAGAAATAGGTGTCGGTGTTCATGGGCAGGAGAAGCGAAACGGTGGGATTTCCAATAAAACGGAAATCTTTTCCTGCAAAGCGCATGTTGCCGACGGTGGATTCAGCCCACCTTTCTGCGGTGATAGAGGATCGACTCAACGAGGAGGACCAGGATCGCGAGGATGGTGAGCATCAGGTAGGGAGGGATACCCGTGGCGATGGGTGCCAGCGAAGAAACTACCGGGGAATTGTCGAGGAGGCTCTCAGAGGGCGAGAGCAGATTGACGGCCGCCAGCCATTCTCCCGCCTGATTCTGCAGGGTGTAGAATCCGGGGGTTTCGAGCGGACCGAAGCGGCGGGAAGCGGAGGACACGGAAGAGCCGTCGGGCAGGCGGATGGTAGTGACGTCTCCGGGACGGACGCCGGGAAGCGGCATGCTTTCGCCGGGCGTGTAGGTGGCGGCGAGACTGTCGTCCCGGCCCGCAAGATAAGTGGCGGCACTATGCACAAGAACAGGAA
The DNA here is from genome assembly GCA_044239025.1 of Verrucomicrobiales bacterium. GTDB lineage: Bacteria > Verrucomicrobiota > Verrucomicrobiia > Verrucomicrobiales > V1-33 > V1-33. Next base: position 34,505 of record JBIICE010000002.1, on the reverse strand, counting down.
ACCAGGCAGAGTAGAAGAAATCGGCCTCCACTGGATTCATGTTGGCCACGATCACAGAACGCCCGCCCGCAGAAGCCGTGTACAGCAGAGGAACCCCGTCCTCGCTTTCAATCAGGACGAGAGCGTCCCGTGGAGGAACCATCTTTTTCGCGCCCGCAAAATTCAAGCCGGCAGCATCGAGGTGGCGCAGCACCGGATGGTCAGGGACAGCCACCCGGGGGACAGCCGACTCAAGCGCTTCCCCAACCGATTGCCACCATGGCGACGCACCGTCCGGCTGGAAGACGAGCGCGAGCGGTGCTTCCGGGGCCTTGCCCCGGGAAATGACCAACTGCGGGCTCTCCGGGCTGAGCAGGAGGAATCCACTGCCGCTGCCGGAGAACGATTCCACCGCAGCATCGAAGAAGAATTTATCCGAAGCCTCCACGTGCACGCGGACCGGCTTGGGTTTCTGGGCGACCAGAAAGACCTCATGGTCGGCCGCAAAGGCATCCTGAATCTCCAGCTTCGCAAGCCATCGGCCCGGCTGTGCCTCCTCGATCACAAACGACTCGCCGGGATTCATGCCTGGTTTGATCTCGAGATTCACCAGCTTGCCGATGGTCACTCCATCCGCCGGCTTCAGGAGGAGGTCCGCCTTCACGGTCTCCCGGAACGAGGAAGCCAGCTGGAGGTAGATGCCCAGACGGTTGCCGGGGCCGGGCAGATAGCGCGCGTCGGCCGCGATGATGCCGGCATTCTCGAGTGGCTCGCCAACCTTGAGGATCTCCACGCCTTCGGGTGGCTTGCCGTCCGGAAAACAGCCGTCCGTGATCAGAATCAGGCGGTGACCTTTCATCCACTCGCTGCTTTCGCCGCTGCGCAGGGCGTCCATGGCGGCGGGACGGAAACCAAGGGCGGTGGGCGGGACGGCTTTGACCGCGTCAAGCAGCTCGCGCGGATTGTCGGTGAGGTGCGAGAAGAAGCGGATGTCTCCCGCCACGGCAGCCACAGCAGCACGCTGGCTGGCGTCCATGCCGCGGATGAGGCCTGCAGCGGCCTCGCGGGCGAGCGCAAGCCGCTGCTGGCCGCCTTCCCCGGCCGACATGCTCGCGGAATGGTCGATCAGCAGCAGGAGATCCTTGCGTTCGTCACTGACCATTTCCGGTCGGGTCAGGGAAAGACAGACCGCCCCGAAGACCAGGGACATGAGCAGCAGCGAAAGCAGATCCCGCAGCCGCTGGAAAAGGGATGTTGACTTCTTCTCGGTGAAGACGCGGTTCCAGAGGAAGTAGGCAGTGGCTTCCCGGCGCCGCGGCCGCACCTTGAGGAAATAGATGGCGACGAGCGGGAGAAAGCTCAGAAACGACCAGAAGAAGAGCGGTGCCAGAAACTTCATGCCACCAGTCCTCCGCGTCTGAGAATGTCCGTGATGACGACCTCAAACGGCACCAGTGGGGTCGTGCTCGCGAGGCCGATCCCGCGTTTCGCACAGCACTTCCGGAGGCTTTCATTCCAGTCGGCGACCGCCTGTTCGTACAGTTTCGCTTCGCGCGGAGTGATGGTCAGCCGCTGACGCTCACCGGTCTCCACGCAGCTCAGCTCCACATCGCCCTTCCAGTCGCATTTCGTGTCGTTCTCATCCTGCACCTGCAGGCAGAAGACCTCATGGCGGTTCCACTGAAGGAACTTCAGGCCATCATCGAAGCCCGATGGAAAGAGAAAGTCGGAAATCACCACGATGATGCCCTTGCGGCGGTGCCGGGCCTGGAATTCCCGGGCGCAGGCCGTGAAATTGGTGTCGCTGCCGAAGGTGGCCGCGTCTTCGAGTCCCCGCAGGAACGGGAGCACCTTGCCCCGGCCCCGGGTCCGTTCCAGTATCGGCTGGAGACGGTCGGCCAGTCCGTAGACGCAGAGCTGGTCCAGCATATGCAGGGCGATGTAGCCGATGCCCGCCGCGAGCTGACGCGCTGTGAGGAATTTCGATTTCATGCTCGGGCTTTCATCGAGCAGAATGTATACAGTGGCGTCCTCATCGATTTCGAAGAGCTTGACGACAAGTTGTTCGAACCTGCCGTAGACCCTCCAGTCGATGCTGCGGAAGTCGTCTCCCGGATGGTACTCGGCGTAGTCCGCGAAGGTGATTCCCGACCCCTTTCTCGTCGATTTCCGGTCGGCCTGCATGGACCCGCCGAGGACCTTCCGCGCCAGCAGGTAAAGTCCGTCGAGCTTGCGGATGAAGGAAGGGTCAGTGAGCATGGAACCGTCAGGCGGAGAGGCTGAAAGTGGGCCCGGCCGGGGCTGCTTCAGGCGATGGCGTAGCCGGCAAACGCGAGCTTCTCGATGACGTCGCCAATGATCTTTTCGGTGCGCATGCCTTCGGCTTCCCCTTCGAAGCTGAGAATCATGCGGTGACGCAGGGCCGGGACCGCAACGGCATTGATGTCTTCCTTGGAAACGTGGAAGCGGCCCCGCAGGAGCGCGCGGGCACGGGACGCCGTGAGGATCGTCTGGGCTCCCCGTGGACTCGATCCGTGCCGGATGTAGGTCTTCACGGATTCCGGGGCGGCTGGTTCGGTCGGGTGGGTGTTGCGGACAACGCGGACCAGATAATCCTGGACCTCGGCGGCAATCGGGACCTCGCGGAGTGTCGCTCCCATCTGGATGATATCCTCGCCGGTGGCCACGGCTTCGATTTCCGGCGGGCGGTTCCCGGTGGTCCGGTTGAGGATCTCGACGAAGTCATCGTGCGTGGGCACTTCGACAAAGAGCTTGAAGAAGAAGCGGTCGAGCTGGGCCTCGGGAAGCGGGTAGGTTCCTTCGTTCTCGATGGGATTCTGGGTGGCCAGCACGAAGAAGGGCAGCGGGAGCCGATGGGTTTTGCTGGCTACCGTGACCGTCTTCTCCTGCATGGTTTCAAGCAGAGCGGCTTGCGTCTTGGGAGTGGCCCGGTTGATTTCATCCGCCAGCAGCACATTGCAGAACACGGGACCGGGCTGAAATTCGAAAACCTTCTGGCCGCCTTTATCGACAAGGATCTGGGTTCCCACGACATCGGCCGGGAGCAGGTCTGGAGTGAACTGGATCCGCTGAAACTTCAGGTGCAGGGCCTTCGCGATGGTGTTGACGAGCGCCGTCTTCCCCAGTCCGGGAACGCCTTCGAGCAGGACGTGACCACCGCAGATGATGGAGAGCAGCACGTTCTCGACGATGTCCTGCTGACCGACGATGAACTTGCAGATCTCCGAGCGGATGCGTTCGAAGGTTTCCTGGAAATGCTGGGCGGATGCTTCTGGAGACATAATGAAAAATGGGCGGTGAATCGCTGGGCGGTTGATTGGTCCTGGGAAATATCGGTGCTACTTTCCGGCCGGGGTCCCGGCAGCAGCTTCCTCGGCGGCATGCAGGGCATTGAAGTAGTTCTTCACGCCGGCCTTGACGTCTTCCGGGACGTCCTCGCGCTGGACGAAGGATTCAAACTGGCGGCGGAAGGTGCGTTCCCGCGCTTCACCGCGGCGGCTGCTCACACCGGTACCGTCGTCCGCAGCCTCCACTTTGGTCAGGCTCGGTCCACTGCCTTTCTGCCCCTTGAGCTGAGCCGTGTTGCCGTTGTCACTCAGTTCGTCTGATCCCTCGCGGCGCGACTCGATGGATCCCACCCCGGCCTCCTTGCCTCCGGGCATGGCAAAAGGCGACTGCCCCATGCCCTGGAGGAATCCCTGACTCTGCCCGGCATTCTTGCACATGCCGAGGAGCTTCATCCTGGCGTCGCGCTTCGCACCCATCTTCCCGAGACGCTGGCCGAGTTTGCCGAGCCGCTCGCCCAGCTTGGCCTTGGATGCTTCCAGTTTGCCGAGTTTGGAGGGATCGGCTTTGCCGGCTTTCTCGTCGGCTTCCATTTCCTCCATCTGCTGATCGTATTCGTCAGCTTCCATTTCAAGCTGCTCGAGTTCCTCGGAAAGCTCCTGTTCCTGGGGTGCCTGGGAAACCTGGGCCTGCTGGCCGTTCTGCTGATTCTCGCGGCCGTTCTGGCTGTTTTTCGCCTGGTTGCTCTTCTGGGCGCGGGCAGCGGAGGCCATGCGTTTGGCGGCGGCCTTGAGTTTGGCTGCTTCCTTCCGTTTCTCGGCGGTCTTTTTGGCCTCGTCGTCCTGAGGCATCATTTTCGCGAGATCCTTGGCAGCCTCCTTGAACTGCTCGTTCTTCAGTTTCTTCGCCAGCTCGCGGGCCTGGGGATCCTCTTCTTTTTCGAGTTCCTCGCCCGCCTTTTTCATGAGCTGGGCCTCCTTCTTCTGCTCAAGGGCCTTCGCGGCCTTGTCCATCTTGCGCTCGAGTTCCGCGAGTTGCTTCATGGCCTCGGCGACATCCTTCGTGGCCTTCAGTTCGTCGACGTATTTCTTGAGTTCATTGGCATTGAGTTCCTTCAGCTCCTCCTCGTCGGCGGTCTTCTCGAGTTCACGGATGGCTTCCTCGAAGTCTCTGCGGATTTCCTCCATGCGGTCTTCGGTCATCTCCTCGCGGGCCATGCGGTCGAGGACCGACTGCTCCGTGGACTTGAAGGCAGTCAGCGACGCGGCGAGCGCGAGCAGGCCAGCACCCGTAGCCAGCCTGCGCGGCCATGGAAAAGGAAGCGCAGCGGGATCGAGCTGGCTGACTGTGCCGGCGGTGCGCTCTGCCTGCAGGTTGAAGAAACCGCCTTCCCGGTGTTCGGCCTCGAAGCGGCGCTGCGAAACGATGCTGTCTCGGAGTTGGAAGGCATCGTCGGCGCAGGCCGCGGCTTCCTCGAGGTTGGGTCGGCGCAGGAAGGACGCGACCGCGCCCCCGGCGAGCGCCGCGAGGGCGGCCCCGCCGTACCAGAGGCGGGGAACCGCATAACCCTGCAGCATGTAGACGAGGGACACAGCCAGCAGCGCGAGGGCTGCCGCCAGCACCGACCACAGGAAGGCGCGCAGGGCCCGCTGCCAGCTCATGCGGCGGCGGACTGCGTGGACAAATTTCTCGACGGGAGCCATAGGCGTGAAGTTTCCGGGTGGGCGTTCTCTGAACTCCCGGAAGCTACACGGGCGCAGCGGTTTGGGGAATTTTTTTTCGCAAAGTTGCGGATGTCCGCCTTGGCCGTTTGGCGGGCCGACTGGCTGATGCTCCGGAAAAACCGGTGCCGTTTCCGGGGTCAGGCAAAATCGCCCTCGGGCCACCGCCGGGGTGGCTGGACCTGTCCCAGCATCCGTTTCCGGAGGAACGGAAGCGAAATCTTCAGGCACTGCAGCCCGTAGCGGACACTCTTGCCGAAGGGGATCGAGCTGCTGTCGTCCTGATAAACCGTCGGACAGGTGACTTCGCAGGTACGGAATCCCCGCTCCATGGCTCCGATGAGGGTCTGGTTATCGAAGATGAAGTCGTTGCGGTAGCTGTGAAAGGGAACCGCTTCGAGGAGCCTTCGGGAGTAGGCACGGTAACCCGTGTGGTACTCGGTGTGACGCACGCCGAGGCACCATGACATGTAGGTGGTGATGACGCGGTTGGGCAGGTAGCGCCAGAAGGGCATGCCCGCTGAAACCGTGCCGGCTCCGGAGGTGCGCGAGGCGAGGCAGAGATCGTAGGGGGTTCCGCAGAGCATCGCTGCCATGGCCGGGACCAGCGATGGGGTGTACTGGCAGTCGGGATGCAGAAGGACGGCGATGTCGGCTCCGTGATCGAGCGCCAGCTGCAGGCATCGTTTCACGTTTCCGCCATAGTTGAGATTCCGTTCGTTGCGGAAGGCCGTGAGTCCAGCCTTCACTGCCTTCTCGTACCCATCGTCTCCAGACGCATCGTCCACGAAGATCACTTCGTCGATCACGTCGCGCGGCATGGCAGACGCCATTTTCTCCACCGTGCGTCCCGCATGGTACGCCGGCATGGTCACTATCACTCGTTTCCCGAGAATCATGCAGGCACCGCTTCCTTCTTGCGTCTCAGGTGCAAGCGCAATCCTAGGGTGCCGCCGATGCGAAGGCAGCGATCGGGGTGGCCTTCATCCGTCCCGCGGCACGAACCCGGCTCTCGATCTCCATCCATGCCTGCAGCGCCAGCGAATCCGGCAATGCCACATCGTCCATGCCGAGGATTTCCCCCGGCCTGACTTTCCGCCGCAGCACGGCGTTCTGCAGCAGTCCAATCGGACAGTGCCCGAGGTTGTCGCTCAGTTCCACCGCTTCTCCCCGGACGGCAAAGCTCCCGAGGCCTCTGGGGATGCGCTCGCCGGGTTCGAGGGTGCGCTTGGCTACGGCAGCAATCCCATAACGGGGCACCATTCCGTTGGTGAGCAGCGGGGGGAGATGCTGAAAGGCAATCCGGCGGATCGTCTTGGCAATCTCGAAGTAACAGAGATGGAAAGGCCTCGTGAACACATGAAGCGGACCCTCCCCCAGCTTCATGTAGCGGAGGGCATCGACGTGACTCCCGTCATGAGTCGCCCCGATGAAGACACTCCCCGGCGCATCGTTGGTCACAAGGTAGTCAGCAATGGCTCCACCCTCCGTGATCAGGCCGGCGATCGCCTCTGCGCCTTCCTGAAGGGTGGCCACGGAAGGTCCGCGCAGGCCACCAGCGGGTAGCTGCGCTCCGGTCCCATTGGCGATGAACGCCTGCTCGAAATGCACCTTTGATCCGTCCGTGAACGCCGTTACCTGCTCCAGCGAGATCCCCTGCCTGGCAGCCCAGAATTCCATTTCCTCCACCGATGGATTCGGATTGAGGAATCGTTTCGTATTCCCGTAAACCACAGGGCGGAATCCCATGCCTGACACTTCCTCGGCGAGTGCCGCCAGCGAGCCCGGCTGGTCGCCTTCCGCTTCGGTGAGAATCCCCCGGCCCGAAAACCATGACCCGGTAGTCAGGTGAAACTCACTGTTCATCGTCACCACCGGCAGGCTGGCGCGAAAGGCAGCATCCACCACCTCGGTGGCCCGGATGACATCGCCAGTGCATTCCAGCACGAGGTCGCAGCGCGATACCAGCTCCTCGGGATCAGAGACCAGCAGATCGCGCGCAATCCCCTCCACCGACAGCGGATGCCGTCGTGTGAGCACCGCCGTTACCCGCATGTCCTTGAAATTCCTCGACAATGCCTTGAACCCCCGGGCAATGAAACCGGTGCCGGAAATACCGACTCTTAGCGGAAATGGGGAAGCCTGTGCAGCCATGTTTGTCAGCAGTTACGAGTCACCGGCCCATCCGGCAAGCTGAAGATCAATTCATAATTCAGAATTGTCAAGAAATCAGTAGTTCTTAATAAGAAGCAGACTCCCTTTCTGCCACTGCGGCCGCCGGGCCTTCGCCATGTCCGCGCCGCAAAGCCGGATCAGTCGAGGTAGAGGAATCGGTTTGCGGCGAGCAGGACGTGGCACCATGCCGTGAGCGCACGGGACCCGGCCGATTCCGACGCCTGGCCGGACTGGCGCAGTGCTTCCCGCTGCCGGTGCAGGAAGACGAGGCTGCGCGAGGTTTCCAGTGCGGATGGTTCCCGGCTGAAGGCGAGTTTCCAGGCGCAGCGGATCTGCTCCACGGGTGCCTCGGTTGCCTTGCGGATCCGGGCCGCAAAGGTGGCGGCCTGCTCGGCCACGAAGGCGTCGTTCAGGAGCAGGAGCGCCTGGGGAGCCACGGTGGTGACCGAGCGGGCGGTGCAGTTGGGATTCATGACCGGCAGATCGAAGGCCTCGAGGACGGTGAGCGGGCGGGAACGGCGGGCTTCCATGTAAAGGCTGCGGCGGTTCCCCTGTGCGGCGACGGAGTCGATGCGGTCGATCATGCCGTTGCCGGGGTTGATGACTTCGCGGCCCGGGACGATGCGCCCGGAACCGACGTCGCGGGCGACCGGGACAGGTTCCCCGCCCACACGCCGGTCAATCTGACCACTGACGGCCAGCATGGCATCGCGGACCGATTCAGCATCGAGCCTCTGCAGTTTCCATCCGTGATAGAGTTGCTCGCCTGTGCCATCGGGAGGGTTCGGATCACTTCGCTGACGCCACGTCCGGCTCGTGAGGATCAGGCGGTGCATGCGTTTCAGCTGCCAGCCATGGCGGACGAAATCAGACGCCAGCCAGTCAAGGAGTTCGGGATGCGTCGGTCGCTCGCCGAGCGCGCCAAAATCGCCCGGGGTGCGCACGATGCCCCTCCCGAAATGGTGCATCCAGAAACGATTGACGAGAACACGGGCGGTCAGCGGGTTGTCCCCGCTGGTGATCCAGCGGGCAAAGGCGAGGCGGCGTCCGCTGCTCGGAAGTTCGGGGATCGTTCCACCGAACGGATTCACAGGTTCTGCGGCAAGCACTTCGGGCGGGGCGGGATCAATCGGTCCGCGCGGCTGGAGGTGATCGCCACGGTGGAAGAGCACCGTCACCGGACGGCTGCCAGTCTCGGTGGCCGCCATGAGAAACCGTTCCCTCGGGCGGGTGGCCCTGTGGGTGGCCGCCTTCGCTTCCATTTCCTTGCGCGTGGCCTCGGCCGCTGGATCGAAGAGCAGCAGCAATCCTTCCTGCCGGGCAACATTGGCTTCCACATACCGCTTCAGCAGTTCCTGCTGGGCGGGCGTGCGCTTTGCTTCCCCGGTGTTGCGCGCCACCCGCACCGCTTCGCGTTCGGCCTCCGGAACCTGAGCCAACCGTTCTGCAAAGATCTGGTCGAGCCGCCGGAGCGCAAACGACGTTCGTTCCGCGTCCATCTCCGCGGCTTCGGCCTCGATCCGCGCGGCCTCGGCACGTTCCGCAGCCGTGTACAGTGAATACAGCCTCTGCCCTGGCGGGCGCCATTCCTTCCAGTCGTAAAGGGGTTCGAAAACCGCCCGCATCCGATGGTAATCAACATGCGAAATGGGATCGTAGCGGTGGTCATGGCACTGGGCGCAGGCCACCGTCAGGCCCAGCAGCGAACTGGTCACCACGCGGATGGTTTCCGCCATGACCTGATTGCGGGCAAGCGCCGGGTCCGGCAGGCCTTCGTCGGTGGGATCGGGGGCCATACGGAGGAAGCCCGTGGCCGCCAACTGCGCCGCTACCCCTTCCCGATGAACCGATGCGGCCGCCGTATCATGCGTGACGGCTGCCAGTTCGTCGCCCGCAAGCTGCTCCATGAGAAAGCGGTCCCATGGCAGGTCGTCACGGAGGGCGGCGACCACATAGTCCCGGTAGTGCCACGCGTGGGCGCGAGGCTTGTCGGCCTCGTGTCCGTCCGAGTCCGCATACCCTGCGGCATCGAGCCAGTGGCGCCCCCAGCGTTCGCCATAGTGTGGACTGGAAAGCGCCGCCCCGATGGCTTCCTGCCACGCGGACTCCGGATCCCGTTCCCATGCGGCCAGAAATGCTTCGAGCGCTTCCGGCTCCGGAGGAAGACCCGTCAGATCGAAACTCAGCCGCCGGAAAAGCGTGGGGGCATCCGCCTCGGGCAGAAAATCCAATCCGGCCGCGCGAAGTTGTGCGCCAACGAAGAGATCCACAGGATGGCCTGCACCGACGGGAACCGCGCTGGCCTGCACCGGACGGAAGCTCCAGAAATTCCGTTCCTCGTCGGGAATGTAGATGTCGGGGATGCTCTCGGGTTCGGGCGTCTGCACCGGAGCGCCGGCCGCGATCCATGACTCCAGCAGCCCGATCTCAGCCGCGGAAAGCTTCGTTTCACCCTTCGGCATCTCACCGCTCCTCACGAGCGCAAGCAGGTGGCTGCGCCCGGGATCTCCGGGAACCATCACCGGTCCCGCATCCGTCTCCTTCAGCAGAAACCGCCGCAGCCGCAGATCCACACCTCCTTCCTTCCGACCGCCCTCGCCATGACAATGAAAGCAATGCGCTTTGAGCAGGGGACGGATCGATTTCCCGAAGGAAATCTCCGACGCCCAGGATCCGAGCGCAGAAAGCAGCAGCAACAGCAGAATGAACCCGCGCATTTTCACAGCACGCGGGCGACACCCTCCGTCTTGCAGACGGGTCAACGGAATCGCCCGGGTTCGGTCCTTATGGAGACCGGTCCCGACCCCGCGGCACACCCCCAGGAGTTCCGGCTACGCGCCGGGCGATCACTTGGCGGCCTTCCTGAGGGCCGCTGCCTTGTCCGTGGCTTCCCAGGTCAGTTCCTTCTCCTGCTTGCCGAAATGGCCGTAGTTCGTGCTGCGGCTGTAGATCGGACGAAGCAGATTCAGTTGCTTCACAATGTCGGCCGGTTTGAACGAAAACACCTTCAGAATGGCCGCGAGGATCGCATCGTCGCTCAGCTTGCCGGTGCCGAAGCTATCCACATGCACGCTGACCGGACGCGGGTGACCAATGGCATAGGCGAACTGCACCTCGCAGCGTTCCGCCAGTCCAGCGGCAACCACGTTCTTGGCAACCCACCGGCCCATGTAGGCGGCCGAACGGTCGACCTTCGAGGGATCCTTGCCCGAGAACGCGCCCCCCCCGTGACGGCCCATGCCACCGTAGGTATCCACAATGATCTTCCGGCCCGTAAGGCCACTGTCTCCCTGCGGACCACCCACCACGAACTTTCCTGTGGGATTGATGAGGTACTCGGTGGCCTTCGTGAGCATCTCCTTCGGCAGCACCTTGCGGATCACCTGCTCAATGCAGAATTTCTCAATGTCCGCATGCCTCGCGCTCTCGGCATGCTGCGTGGAAATCACCACATTCACAATGCGGGTCGGACGCCCGTCCACATACTCCACCGAAACCTGACTCTTCGCATCCGGCCGCAGCCACTTCGCCAGCTTGCCTTCCTTCCGGATCCTTGTCAGCTCGCGGCCCAGACGGTGCGCGTACATGATGGGAGCAGGCATGAGTTCGGGCGTCTCGTCGCAGGCATATCCGAACATGATCCCCTGGTCTCCGGCCCCCTGCTCCGCATGCTTCTTCCCGTCGGCCTTCTTGGCGTCCACACCCTGCGCAATGTCCGGGCTCTGCGTGGTCAGGTAGTTGTTGATGAAAATGCGGTCGGCGTGAAACACATCATCGTCATTCACATAGCCAATGCCGCGGACCGCGTCGCGGATCACTTTGTCGATATTGATGACATCTCCGATCGGCTTCTGGCCGATTTTCGGAATCGTGATCTCGCCGCCCACCACCACGATGTTGCTCTTGGCAAAGGTCTCGCAGGCCACCCGGCTCCTTACATCAACCGCAAGGCAGGCATCGAGGACGGCATCCGAAATCGTGTCGCAGACTTTGTCAGGATGACCTTCACCGACGGACTCCGAAGAAAAGATGAATGAGCGGGACATGGCTGGAGATGAAGTGGAATGTTGATTCTGAAAACCGCGGACCCGGGCGTGGACAGGTCGACAAGCGTGTGCTTCTGCCTCTTCACACCTGCAAGGTCAACGGCTTTCTCTTCGTGCAGGCCGGATGACCGGAAGTGAGCCGCGGGCAATTTCGGTTTTGACGGCGCATGGGAAGCGGACATGAAGAGGGACCCATGCCGAATTCCAAAACTGCCCCCCGGGGAATCTGCTACCTGGTCGGTGCCGGGCCGGGCGATCTCGGACTTGTCACCCTGCGCGCCAAGGAATGCATCAGCCGGGCCGACGTGATCGCCTACGATTACCTTGTGAACAAGGAAGTGCTCCAATGGGCGCGCCCGGAGGCAGAAATCCTCTACGTCGGCAAGCAGGCGGATCAGCACACGCTTCCCCAGGACCGCATCAATGCCCTCCTCGTTGAGAAGGTGCTGGCGGGAAAAACCGTGACCCGGCTCAAGGGGGGCGATCCCTACGTGTTCGGACGCGGCGGGGAAGAGGCCGAGGAACTGCGCGCGGCCGGATGCCGTTTTGAAGTCGTACCAGGCATCTCCAGCACCATCGCGGGACCAGCCTACGCCGGCATTCCGGTCACCCACCGCGACTTCTGCTCGCAGCTTACCATCTTTACCGGCCACGAAGACCCCGCCAAAGAGGAAAGTTCGCTCGATTTCCGCAAACTGGCCGAAGCCGATGGCACCAAAGTGATGCTCATGGGCGTCGGCAGAATGGCCATCCTCGCCGGCAAGCTCGTCGAACACGGAGCCAGCCCGGACACACCCGTCGCCCTGATCCGCTGGGCGACCACCGGACGGCAGCAGACCCTCACCGGCACCCTCGGAACGATCGCCCGGCTGATCGGGGAAACCGGGTTCAAACCCCCGGCAGTCTGCATCATCGGAGGGGTTGTCGGACTGCGCGACCGCCTCAACTGGTTTGAGGACCGACCCCTCCACGGCAGACGCATCGTGGTCACCCGAACCCGCCAGCAGGCCGGTGCCCTTACCCGGGAACTTCGCGAACTTGGAGCCGACGCCTACGAGATTCCCACCATCCGCACGGAAAAGCCAAGCGACCTGCTCGCCTTCGGCCGGCTCGTCCAGGATGCCCACAAGTACGAATGGATCATCTTCACCAGCCCCAACGGAGTGGATGCCTTCTTCGAACTCTTCTTCAAACTCTACAAGGACGCCCGCGAAATCGGCGGAGCAAAGCTTGTCGCCATTGGCCCCGGAACCGCCCGCAAACTCGCCGAATACCACCTCGCCGCAGACTTCGTTCCGGAAAAAGCCGTGGCCGAATCCCTCGTCGGGGAATTCACCGAATTCGCAGGAAGCCTCGAGAACACCACCATCCTCTGGGTCCGCCCGGAAGAGACAAGGGACGTTGTCGCCGCCCAGCTCGGGAAACTTGGTGCGATTGTCGACGAGGCCCTCGCCTACCGCACCGTGCCGGAAACCGGCGACCCAACCGGGGGACAGGCCCGCTTCCGTGAAGACGGCGCCGATGTCGTCACCTTCGCGAGCGCTTCCGCCGTGGAGAACTTCTTCCGGCTCGGACTGCCCCTGCCTCCCGAGGTGCGCTTTGCCAGCATCGGTCCCGTCACCACGGCCGCCCTGCGCCGCCTCGGCCACAAGGCCCACATCGAAGCACGCCAGCACGACATCCCCGGCCTCGTCGCTGCCATCGAAGCACACTTCGCACCGTGACCGCGCCCACCGTGCCATCCTGGCACGAAACTGCGCCAGACAGAACCATCACCAGGCAACGCCCTTCAGCAGGGACCCTTGCTCATCCCTGCCGCGCCAATCTGCTCATTTCTCTCTCTTGCCCTGATTTCACGAGGCGGGTTGCATTGCCGCCGTCCCCGCTTATCGGAAATGATTCGAATTTTCCTTTGCTGGCCCGCTTTCTGCGGCGTTCTTCTCTACCGCCATCAATCCGATGAACAATTTCACTCCCCGAGCCCAGCAGGTCCTCGCCCTTGCCCGCAAGGAAGCGGACCGCTTCAATCATAATTATGTCGGCACCGAGCACCTCCTGCTCGGTCTGATCAAGCTGGGCCAGGGCGTCGCCGTGAATGTCCTGCAGAAACTCGGACTCGATCTCGAAACCGTGCGCATGGAGGTCGAGAAGCAGGTCGGCAGCGGCCAGGAACAGAAGATGGTCGGGAACATCCCGTACACCCCCCGCGTCAAGAAGGTGCTCGCCCTCGCCAGCAAGGAGGCCCGCGCCCTCAATCACAGCTACGTCGGCACCGAGCACATCCTCCTCGGCCTCCTCCGCGAGGGAGAAGGCGTGGCCGCCCAGGTCCTCAAGAGCCTCGAAATCGACATCGAACGCACCCGCAACGAAATCCTCAAGGAACTCGATCCCAATTTCACCCCTCAGGAGCACGAGGGCGAGGAAGATGCATTCCAGGAATCGGCCGGCCCCGCCGAACCGCGCAGCCGTCCCGGGACCAAGGAAAGCAAAACTCCTGCACTCAAGGCTTTCGGACGCGACCTGACCGAACTGGCCACCAAAGGAGAGATGGATCCCGTGATCGGGCGGGCCGACGAAATCGAACGAGTCATCCAGATTCTCTGCCGCCGCACCAAGAACAATCCGGTCCTCATCGGAGAAGCCGGGGTCGGCAAAACTGCGATCGTGGAAGGCCTCGCCCAGGAAATCGTCAACGGGAACGTCCCCGAAATTCTCCGCGACAAGAAGGTCATCACTCTCGACCTTGCCCTCATGGTTGCCGGAACCAAGTACCGCGGCCAATTCGAGGAACGCATCAAGGCTGTCATGGACGAGATACGGCGTCACCGCAACGTGATCCTGTTCATCGACGAACTCCACACCATCGTGGGAGCCGGTTCGGCTGAAGGCGCCATGGACGCGAGCAACATCATCAAGCCCGCTCTCAGCCGTGGAGAACTTCAGTGCGTGGGAGCCACGACCCTGAACGAGTACCGGAAATACATCGAAAAGGATGCCGCCCTCGAACGGCGCTTTCAGACCGTCAAGGTCGAGGAACCGAGCGAAGAGGACGCCATCCGTATCCTCATGGGCATCAAGCCGAAGTACGAGGCGCACCACAAGGCCATCTACACGGACGAAGCCATCACCCAGTCCGTGAAACTGTCGTCACGCTACCTGACCGGCCGCTTCCTGCCGGACAAGGCCATCGATATCATGGACGAAGCCGGTGCCCGCGCCCGGATCTCGTCGATGACTCGGCCGCCGGAACTCAAGGAAATCGAGGCGGAAATCGAGCGCATCCGCAACGAGAAGGAGTCGGCCATCAAGGATCAGGATTTCGAGAAGGCCGCTGCGCTGCGCGACGGGGAACGCAATGCCCGCAAGAAACTGGAATCGCTCATCGAAACATGGCGCGCCAGCAACGAGGAGAAGCGCGTCACCGTCAGCCTCGACGAAATCATGTCGGTTGTCAGCAAATGGACCGGCGTTCCGCTGAACCGGATGGAGGAAAAGGAAGCCCAGAAGCTTCTGAAGATGGACCAGGAACTGAAAGGCAAGGTCATCGGCCAGGACCACGCCGTGGTAGCCATCTCGAAAGCCCTGCGCCGCAGCCGTGCCGACCTCAAGGATCCGCGGCGGCCGATTGGCTCCTTCCTCTTCCTTGGCCCCACGGGGGTCGGAAAAACTTTTCTCGCGCGCAATCTCGCCGAGTTCATGTTCGGTGATCCGGATGCTCTCATCCAGATCGACATGTCGGAGTACATGGAGAAATTCACGGCGAGCCGGCTCATTGGCAGTCCTCCGGGTTACGTTGGCTACGAAGAAGGCGGCCAGCTCAGCGAGGCCGTGCGCCGCCGTCCCTACAGCGTGGTGCTCTTCGATGAAGTCGAGAAGGCCCACCCGGACGTCATGCACCTCCTCCTGCAGATCCTCGAGGAGGGCACCATCACGGATAGCTTCGGCCGCAAGGTCGACTTCCGGAACACCATCATCATTCTGACATCGAACGTCGGGGCGGAACTCATCAAGAAACAGAATGTCATGGGCTTCGGTGCCATCGGGGCGGACTCCCATGACTACGCCTCGATGAAGGAAAAGATCACGGAGCAGGCCAAGCGGCACTTCAAACCGGAGTTCCTCAACCGCCTTGATGATCTCATCGTCTTCCACATGCTCGAGAAGTCTGACCTGATCCGGATCGTCGACCTTGAGATCGACAAGGTTCTCAAGCGCGTGCGGGACAAGAACATTCACGTGGAACTGGATGAGTCGGCCAAGGAACTCCTCATCGAGGAAGGCTACGACCCGGCCTACGGTGCCCGCCCCATGCGGCGCGCTGTGGAACGCCATCTTGAAGACCCCTTCGCAGAACACCTGCTGCGTGGCGACATCAAGGAAGGCGACAAAGTCCGCGTCGCCCGCCGAGAAGGAGAACGTTCCCTCAAGTTCACCGTCGAGGAGGAAGCACCGCCCGCCGAGGGCGAGGCCGCCGTGGTCGAGGGCTGAGCTTGCGCTGAGACCTCCGGGGGCTCTGGCGTCAGTCTTTCACAGGGAACCCTGAAGGATTCCGACAGTGCCGTTCCTCGCTCATTGCCGTGTGCTTGGTCACCGCAAAACCCTGCCCCGGTGCGCTGCTGTCGTGCCTTCGACGGTGACGCCTATCGGACCACCACCAGCGGAAGCACCGTGGGGAGTTCCAGCCCCACGAGGGTCGTGATCCGGGACGCAGCCCCTGCGGGATAAGCGCAACTCCCCCGGGCATGCATCCCGCACCGAGCCCACGAGGCGGCGGCGGGCCTTACCACAGGATCCGGATCCGCTGCCAGTCCCGCCTCGGCCGCAGGTTCCCCGGGCGACCCGTCATTCCTTGTGCCTGCCGCCTCCATGGGACTGGTCGCTGCTGCGGGGCCGGTCGCTGCTGCGGGGCCGGTCACTGCTGCGGGACCGGTCACTGCTGCGGGACCGGTCGCTGCTGCGGGACCGGTCACTGCTCTGCTTCCGGATCTCGGATCCCTGAATGGTGCGTCCTCCACGGGACTCCCATGTGTTCCGGGAAAATCTGTACCCCTTGCTGGCAAACCATTCCTTCGAGTGCCAGCCTTGCGGCTCGTCCTTTTCCGCATCCTTGATGCGGTAAAGTCCGGCACTTCCGCGCGACTGGTCTGCGCTGCGCGAGAAACTCTGTGAAGGCTGCCGCTCCCGCGACCACTGACCATGCTCGTGATCGCCATCCCCTCGGCAGCAGCAGGGATTCCGACCGCACCGCGGGCAGACCGCCCGCGATCCATACCAGCCGCCCGGAAGATAGGACGGCCCGGAAATCCATCCGACCCCTCCGCCCGCCCACGTGCCGCCATAGCCGTCACCCCAGCCCTGGTCGGGAAACCCTCCGTAGCCGGTGCCGCCATAGTACGGTGGACCCGTCACACAACTGCTCAGCAGCACGATCGGCAGCAGGGCGGCAAACCGGAGGAAAAACCATTTTGTTTTCATGGTGGCGATGACACTCTCCGGAGATGGAACGCAGGCCAACGCGAATTATTCAGTGCATCGTGGCGATGGTCCTGACGTTTCCCGCGGCACTCGCTGCCGCTCCACCGCTCATCATTTCGGAATTCATGGCGCTGAACCGGAACGGACTCCGTGACGAGGATGGCGACCGCAGCGACTGGATCGAGCTCCACAACCCCTCGCCCAACCCCGTTTCGCTCGCGGATGTGGCCCTGACCGATGAACCCGCCGATCCTTTGCGATGGAAACTGCCGCCGGGAACATTGCCCCCGGGCGGCTTCCTCGTGATCTTCGCCTCCGGCAAGAACCGCACCCCGCCGTCCGGGCCATGGCATGCCTCCTTCCGGCTCGCAGCGGAAGGTGAATACCTTGGCCTGACCTGGCAGGGCATCACTCTCAGTGAATTCACGCCGGCCTTTCCACCGCAGCTTCCTGACGTCTCGTTCGGCCCGCTCCCGGATTCCACCTCGCCGCAGTTCATGACGCAGCCCAGTCCCGGGCTGCCGAATGTCCCTTCGCCGCCCGTCTCACCGGTCACCCTTTCGCCACCTTCCGGCATCTTCACCGGCGTCATGCAGGTCAACCTCGCGACGGGCGCAGCGGACGCCACCATCTGGTACACGACGGATGGGAGCCTCCCGGTTCCCGGCGAGGCCCTCCAGTACCATGGACCCATTGAACTGACAGCCTCCACCAGGCTGCGCGCCGTGGCTGCCTCTGGTGGTTTCACCAGCGCAGTCACCGCAGCGGCATGGATCCGCCTCTCCCCGGACCTCGCGGCGTGGCAGTCACCGCTGCCGATACTCCTCATCGAGAACTTCGGTCAGGGCACCGTCCCGTCCAAAGGCTGGAGCAGCAATGGAGCCGGAGTCAGACAGGTCCCCCAACAGGAGGCCGCATGGCTCCTTTTTGAACGGAACGGTGCCACCGCGTCCCCCTCCTCCCCACCTCAATTGGCCGGATTCATCGGAATACGGGGCCGGGGAGCCATTTCCACCACATGGGCTCAGAAACCATATCATGTGCAGCCGCGCGACCCGGCCGGAGTCAAGACCGACGCGGGCCCCCTCGGACTGCCAGCCAATGACGAGTTTGCGCTCTACTACCCGGACCCCACCGGGGGCGACTTCCGCGACCCCACCATGCTCTTCAATACCTTCGCGTATGAGTTGAGCCGTACCCTCGGACGCTGGGCTCCACGGTTCCGCTTCACTGAGGTCTTCCTCAATGAAGATGGCGGAGCCATGACATCTGCGGACCGTCGCGGGGTCTATGCTCTGCTCGAGAAGGTATCACGGGGAGATGCCCGCTTGCCCTTCGACCGCCTCAGCATGGACGGGCAGCGCGGCGGCGCGCTACTCAGCATCAATCGCATGGACCCGGAACCGGAAACGGGTTGGCCCTCTCCCAACGGTGCCATGTCCCCCCAGTTCTTCCACACGGCCGGGCCCGATGGACTCCTGCAGACCGCCGCCAACACGCAACCGGTCAAGGGCGACGACCTTCCCTCATGGGCCCAGGCCTTCCTGAATTTTGATCAACCCTCCGGCGACACCATCAGCAGTACCCAGCGCAATGCCCTTGAAGGCTGGTTCCGCAGCTTTGAAACCACCCTCTACAACGACGCCTCGTGGCTGCATCCCACCCGCGGGTACCGGTCATGGCTTGATTCCACTGACTGGGTGCAGGGTTACCTGCTGCAAAATCTCATCCGTCACAGCGACGCTCTCCGGCTCAGTCTCTATCCATGGCTGGGAAATGACCGTCGCCTCCGCATGGGCCCGCTATGGGATGTCAACTTTGGTGGATACTTCGTTCAGGGCACAGCGGCCGCCGCCCCATGGTACCGTCGCGAACAGCTCTGGTTTCCCCGACTCTTCGCCGATCCCGATTTTCTGCAGCAATACACCGACCAGTGGGCCGCGTGGCGCAGCTCCAGCCTGAGCGACGCTGCCATGGCCCGGATCATTGAGGCTCAGGCCGCGGAAATCACCACGGCCAAGGCTGTCGCTCAGGGTGTTCCTTCCCCTGACGAATGGAGCGCACGACTCACCAGCATGAAGCAATGGCTGCGCACCCGTACCGCCTTCCTTGACCAGCAGTTTCTGCCAGCGCCACAGATTCAGCCAAATGGGGGAAGCGTCCCTGCAGGCACCACATTCGAAGTCCTCACCACGGCGGATTCAGCCTCGTGGAGACCTGACGGCGACCCGCGGGCCAGCGGCGGAGCGCCGGCTCCGGATTCCTCCAGCGCACCGGCCGGCCAGATCCAACGGGATACCCGCATCATGGCCCGGTCCCGGACGGGCGCGGCATGGAGCGCTCCAACCGGAGCCGTATTCGTCACCGATGCAGCCAACCCGGCACCCGGCGATCTGGTGATCTCGGAGATCCACTACCACCCCTCCACACCCTCACCATCCGAGAACCCCGATGGCCGGCGGAACGCCGACGACTTCGAATTCATCGAGATACTCAACCTGAGCCCCGCAAAGGTCAGTCTGCTCGCGTGCGATCTGCGCGGCGCGGCCACGTACTCGTTCCGGAATGGCGACCAGTGGTCGCTGGAACCCGGTGCCCGCCTCGTGGTCGCCGCCAGCAAGGCGGCCTTTGCCGCCCGCTACGGCCCCGGCTTTGGAGTCGCTGGCGAATTCTCCGGCCCGCTGCCGGACCACGGCGGCTCCCTTCATCTGATGTCGCCATCGTTGGTCATCGATTCGCTCGCATGGAACGACCGCGCACCTTGGCCCGCTGCCGCTGACGGCCGAGGCTATAGCCTTACCCGCATCAACGTCCGCGAATCGGAATCCGGCAGCTCTCCGGAAGCATGGCGCACCAGCACCTTCGTCGGAGGTTCACCGGCTGGCGACGACGCCATCGCCTTTTCGGGCGACAATGCGGAAGCATGGTCCGCCTACGCCCTGCCATGGGCGCAGACCCTCAGGATGAATGCGACCCCGGAAGGATGGAACCTTGCCATCCAGGTGCCTCCCGGACACGACGATGCTTCGTGGAAACCGGAGAGTGCCGCCACCACCGCTGGACCGTGGCAGGGCCCGGGCGAATGGCTATACGCGGGCGAGACTCGCACCGGCGACGGGTCCCGTTTTCTGCATTGGAGCAGCACCAGGGCGCTCCACTTTCAACGCATCCGCGCCTCCCGCCGTTAGCAGCCTTTCGAAAAACCGGGAACGGCAGCGGATGCGGGCACGCGGTAGTCGGAAGAATGGCTGCTCCACGGGTGATTGACGCGTTCCCCTGCGACCGACGGGCCTTTTCCCGAGCGCTTCGTTCCGTCCTGCCTTGCAGCGAGATTCCTTGCCGAGTCGCCATTCCGGGAAGGCAGGAGCATGCTCGTGGCACCGCCTCAGCTCCGGATCTGACGCTGAGCCGGCCGCCCGTTGCGGGCTGGCATGGACGTGATTCTCGATTTGTGCTGTCCCTCGCGGACTTCGAGGAGCACCCTCGTGAATTCCTCCATGTCCGCCACCCGGATGGCTCCAATCTGCGTGAGCACCTCGTCGTAGGCATAGGTCGCCTGCCCTCCCACGATCACAGGAATCTCGTCCGGCAGCAGGCTGCGCAGCCGTACCATCTGACCGGGAAGATCCGGATCGTCCGCGGGATAGACGATGCTGAGCGCCACCGCACCGATACTGTTCATCATGACCGCTCCCACGATCTCCTCGGCGGGAAGCGAAGGCCCCAGGTAAGTCACGTTCCACCCCGACTTCCGAGCCAATCCCGCCGCGATCGCTGCGCCCATTTCATGCAGTTGCCCCGTTGGCGTGGTCACCAGCAGGCGGGGGGCAGACTCCGGCGTACTCACCGGCCGCAGCGTCCGGCTCAGATAATCCTTGATGGCACTGGTCGCTCCGTGCTCCTGCGCGGCGGTCAGAAATCCCTTCTGCCACTCCGCACCCACCCTCTGCAGCAATGGCACCAGCACGCGTTCCAGCATCCCGGAATGACCCATCACCAGCATCGCTTCGTCCAGAGTTCGCTCCAGTCCCGGCACATCGTATCCGCAGACACAGTCGAGGGCGCGCTGCACCAGCGTTCCGGCATCGACCAGAGCAACGGCCCGCCCGGGAGGAAGCGGTGCCCCGGGCACGTCCCCCAGCCGGTCAATCATGGCCCTCAGCTCGGCCGTCTCCAGCCTCGCAATCTGGCCGATGTTCAACCCGGTTCTCGTCAGGCGGGCCAGCATGCTCAAACGCTCCACCTCGTCCTCCGTGTAGAGCCGCCGCTGCGTGAGGCTGCGTCCTGGACGGACCGCGGCGTACCGCTTTTCCCACATGCGCACGAGATGAGGGCTCAGCCCCGTGCGGAGGGCAACAGCCTTCATGTTGTGGAGAGGTTCCATGGAATGTGGGGTGTAATCATACTGCCTTCGCCCGCATGCCTTGCGGGGCGCTTTCCCGCCAATGGGGGAATCACTGGGGTAGGAAAAAGAGCAGACCTTGGAGGTAACGCCTGAGACCGCCTCAGGGATGCCCGGACTGCAGGAGACGGATTGCCCTTGCCCAGCCTGACTCCGCGATAACCATGGAATCAACGCATGGAAACGCGCCACTTCATCATCGGAACGGCCGGCCACATTGACCACGGAAAGAGTTCGCTCGTCCGAGCCCTTACCGGAACCGACCCCGACCGCCTTCCTGAGGAAAAGGCCCGCGGCATGACCATCGACCTCGGGTTCGCTCACCTCCTGCTCGACGATCCCACCGCCGCGTGCCGTTACGATGTCGGCATCGTCGATGTACCCGGTCACGCCGATTTCGTGAAGAACATGGTCGCAGGCGTCGGAAGCCTCGACGCTGTCGTCCTCGTGGTCGCAGCTGACGACGGATGGATGCCGCAGACCGAGGAACA
Source organism: Verrucomicrobiales bacterium (assembly GCA_044239025.1). Lineage (GTDB taxonomy): Bacteria > Verrucomicrobiota > Verrucomicrobiia > Verrucomicrobiales > V1-33 > V1-33. The sequence goes on along the minus strand of JBIICE010000002.1, from coordinate 12,910 downwards.
CCTGCAGATTCTTGAATATCTCGGGGTCCGGAATGCCGTGATCGCGCTGACTAAATGCGATCTCTCGGAGAATCTCGCCGAGGCCGTCGCTTCTGTCCGCCATGTTCTCGCCGCGTCTCCTTTTGCTCATGCACCCATCGTCCCGGTGGCCGCACCGCACGGCGAAGGACTCGATGACCTGCGCGCCGCCCTCGTCGCCATGCTCCGGGAGACAATCCCGGCCGTGGACATCGGGAAACCAAGGCTGCCGGTGGACCGGGTGTTTTCACGCCAGGGTATCGGCACCGTGGTCACCGGTACCCTCACGGGAGGAATATTCCCGCGAGGGGCCGCCGCAGTCGTGCAGCCACATGGACAGCCTACCCATCTGCGCGGTCTCCAGCACCACCACAGCACCGTCGACACCGCCACGCCGGGGCGCCGCACCGCCATCAACCTTGCCGATGTCGCCGTGGCCGAGCGCGAACACCGCAGCGGAGTCGCCCGGGGCGACGTGATCACACTCCCATCCCTCGGGAGCGCGCATGACACTCTCGATGTCGTCATCTCCTGCTCGGGAAGGGAATCATCCGGTGACCGACCGCTGCGCAATGGCCAGAAAGTCGTCTGGCATCACGGTTCCGCCGGAATCGAAGCCAGAATCTACCTGCAGGGAGTCCGGCAGCTGGAGTCCGGTTCCAGCGCCCCCGCCCAATTGCGCTTCCGCGGGAAGGTTTATGCCTTCACCGGCGACCGCTTCGTCCTGCGGGACGTCGCACGGCAGCGCACTCTCGCCGGCGGCGTCATCATCGACCCCGAGGCCGGCCGGGCTCATTTCCGCAAACCGAAATTCCGTGCCTGCCTCGAAACGTGTGCCGCAGCCGTCGCCGACCCCGCCGTTCTCATGGCGGCACTCGTGACACGCGACGGTGCCCGACTCCGTGAAAGTCTCCTCCTCAAAAGCCGCTGGAGCGCCGCAGAACTGGAAGCTGCCGCCGGGAGCCTCATCAAGGCCGGGACGATGCGTGCCGAAGGGCCGTGGCTGATCGACTGCGCATGGTGGGAAAATCAGGTCGCAGCCGCCGGGAACCTGGTGCGGACATGGCACCGCGCCCGTCCGGAACTTCCCGGCCTCGACGCGGCCGAGTTCCAGAGTCAGGCCAGCACCCTGCTGCCGGACAAACGCCTCCTTGAGCCCCTCACGGTATCTCTCGCAGCCATCGGCTTCATCCGCAGTGGCCGTCACTTCCGACATGTGGCCCACCGCCCTGCCCTGCCACCTCAGCTGCAGGCTGCCGGCGCACGCCTCCGTGCCGCCCTCGCGCGCAACCCTGTGGAGCCACCCGGCGTTGCGGAACTCATCACGAGTCCACTCGACCGACAGGCCCTCAAGTTCCTAACCGACACTGGGGAGGCCGTCCAGCTGGACGAGAAAGCTGTTCTCCTGTCCGATGCCCTCGAATCCCTCAGAGGCATCATCACCACCCATCTCGCCAGAACCGGAGGAGCCACCGCCAGCGACCTTCGCGTGGTCACCGGCACGACCCGCCGCATCCTCATTCCCCTGCTCGAACGGATGGACCGGGAAGGGGTGACCCGACGCGATGGCGACTTCCGCAGGCTCAGACAAGTTCCCCCGCCAAGCCAAAGCTAGGCCGTTCCGTTCACGCCGCCGCCCCGTTCGGCCCTCTTCCGAGGGACGCAATCCGGTCACTTCCCCGCCGCAGGAGCCGCGAGAATCTTCTCAATCCGCACCCCTACCGCATCCTCCAGTGCCATGAGCGCCTTATTGTAGTCGGCCCGGGCTTCCGACCTCCCAATTTCCATCTGCTGCGCGAGGTCGGAAAATTCGTACTGCATCCGCTTCGGCCGGGTGTAATCATTGATGTCGACCGTGCTCGCCTCCAGTTCGGCAATCGCCCTCGCGGCATCGCTGGCCTGCTCCGCCACAGCCTTCTCGAAGCCTGACAGCTGCTCGCCGGATTCGCGCAACCGCCGGATCGCCAGCGAAACCTCGGAACGGATCCGTTCCCGCTGTCGGCTGATCTGACCCGCCCACGCTTTCGCCTCCTCGGCGAACGCCTTATCCCGCTTGTTGATGCCCAACCAGTTGAACAGCGGAATGTCAAAGGCCACGCGCACCAGCCACTGATCCTGATTCCCGGTCCGGCCGTCGTTCCAGCGGCGATCCCATCCTCCATCGACAAAATTCGCAAAGGGAATCCTCGCCGCCCGCTCCTCCTTGACCCGCGCCAGCGCAATGGCCTGTCGCGCCCGGCTCTCAATGACATCGGAACGGTACACCATCGCCAGTTCGGTCAGCCACGAAACGTCCAACGCCGTCGGATTCACCACCCTCCGCACCACGGTGCCCCCGGTCCGGATCCGGTCCGGGGACGGCAGACCACACAACGATCCAATCCAGTCCCGCAGACGCACCACGTCGTTCTCGGACTCCCGGATGTCGATGATCGCCTTGTGCATGTCAATTCTCGCCCGCGCCTTATCCATCGCGAAGGCGGGCTGGTTGAGCTTTTCCAGTTCTCCGAAGAATTCCCGGTAGCCCTCCCGCCGCTTCTGCTGTGCCCCCAACTCGCTCTCCAAGGCCGCCAGATCCTGATACAATCCGCGGATCTCCCGGACCAGCTTGTCCTCTTCCGCAAGGTACTCTGCCTCGGCCAGCGAAATCTCCGCAGCCGCCCGTTCGTAGAGCGCCTTCCGTTCGATCGGATTCGGAAGATTGAAGCGCAGCAGCAGACCGAACTCGTCGCGCGCCGTCCAGTTGGGAGAATTCACTGTCTCCCGCGAACGGCTCACCAGGCGGCGCTGCGTATTCTCCTGCTCCCCGTCCCGCCGCGTCGCCGCCCCGAACAAATCCGATTCCGTGCGCGTGCGGGAGTTTGATGAAGCATCTTCCCGTACCTCGTAAACCCTCGTGTCGATGGTCTCCCGACCGTTCCCTGGTGTCACCCGCCGCTCAATCTCACGGTAACGCCGCGTCGATGCACGCCCGGAATCGCGGTCCAATGTGGACTCCCCATAACCGAGTTCACCGAACGAGGCCAGCGACCGTGTCGCCGCAGTCCCGGAAAATGTCTCGGACGTCGTCTGATACTCACGCGCTGTCTCCGTAAACGGCACGCCGATGAAGTCATCGTTCTGCCACCCGTAACTGAAACGCAGTTCCGGGTTCTCCCATTCGAACGCCGCCATCCTCTGCGCCTGGGCCGCGGTGATTGCCACCCGCCGCCTCTCCAGCTCCGGACTGGTCGCAATCGCCAGCAGAATCAGTTCATGCTCACCCAGCGGACCGTCTGGCGGAACCATCGCCATGAGTGCCTCGGGACTCGGAACCTCCGTCACCGGCGAAACGGGCTTCGCCTTTCCAGCAGTTGGTGCCTTGCCGCCGGATGACGCGGCCTTCGGCTGGTCTACCTTCTTGGGAGCGCGCCTGAAAAGTCCAGCGTGAGCACCATTCACCGAACACAGCAGAAAACCGGCGGCACTCGCAGACAGGATAAGTCGGGTCATCGGAAAACAGAGATGGTGTGAGCGCTGAATATAACTGGCGGAAAAGGGGGATGGCCGCCGGGATGCAAGCAGGAAACTGCCAAGGGCGCAAGCTCCACTTCCACGGCAGCCTAAACTGTCACCGGAAACCTTCACATTCCTGCAGCCCAGATGAAATCCTTCTGAAAAACCCGGATTTCCTGCCGACCGTCAGCCGCCCCCGTCCTCAGCCCTCTCGAGGCTCACCACCGCCACCAGAAGCTCCGGCTCACCGGGAGAAATCACCACCACCTTCCGGTCCCACCGCAGCACCACCGCCTTACCCGGATCCGTTACTGCGGCCCAGAAGCGCCCCAGACGACGGTTCCAGTAAAGTCCACTCCACGAAAAACAGCCCCCAACCCCGCAAAGGCGAATGCTCCCGTCCATCGCACACGGATCCGCCTGCACCGACCGCAAGCCCGCAAGTGGCAGTCGCCAGTTCCAGAGCAACCGATGCGTCACTACCTCGCGTGAAGAAACCGTATAGCCCCGCACAGCAGACAGGGCACAGGTAGCCAGCGCGACCACCATCGCCGCCCCCACCCACCGGAAAACCGCGATCCCAGCCACCGCTGCCGCCACGGCTGCCACCGCTGCCACCCCGCAGCCGAAAGTGATCAGGCGGATGGTCGGACTCCATCGTGCCGCCCTCAGAAAGACCCCGCCACCCACAGCGCCGTGCTTCACGAGTCGTTCAAAAGAAACCCCGGCCGGGGTCACCAGCCGGGGTCGGAATTTCTGAAAACAAAGACCTCAGTCCTACTTCACGGCAGCCACAGGAGCCACAGGAACGGGAGGCGGTGCAATCGCATCCTTGATCTTCTCCAGACCCCGATACTGCTTGCCGTTCTTCTCGACCATCCCCCGGGACACCAGATTCTGAAGCTTCTCATAGGCCCGCAGACGGAGCATTTCCTCACCTCCGCTCACCGCATTCCGCAACTTCAGGTTTTCGTATACAGCTTCAAACAGGTCGTTGAACTCGTAGATTTTCTTCTTCATGAGCGCAGCCACCAGTTCATCGGTCACATGGTCAGGCAGGCGGCGGGAAAACCTTGTTCGTTTTGGAGTAGCCATATCCAGAGACTGTAACACGAAGTGACGGAATTGCGACTGTTTTCGTTATCATGCGGGAACTTTTCTCAGAAACGATAGCGTGTCGCACCGTTCCCGCCGTTGCCATTCATGGCACTCCGAAGGACGGCCTCAGCCCACCCCGACTTCGGCCATCCATGATCGACTGATCATCAACATTTACCATACGAAACTGCGGACCGGTGGCCGTTGCCCGCACCCTCGCGTGATGGTTCCCCATTTTGGTCGAAGCTGATTTCTCAGGGATGCAAATCATCAACGCTTCCTGACTGGCACAAGGGAATTCCCCTGTTTTCTGCCACCTTGCGGCAGCAGTTCGGCCGGCGGCAACGGAATCGAATCCGACCCACCCGCGCGAGACCCGCTGCCGGTCGCCTTCGCCGGAGGTTGTTTGCCGAGCGTTGCCGATGGCTTAGGCTCAGGAACCGCTTTCGGCTTTTCTGTTCCGTCGGTCTCCGGCTTCTTCTCCACTGAAGCCTTCCTGCTCTCCGCCGGAACCGCTTTCGGCGAGTCCTGCTTCGTCATCGGCATGCTCTCAGCAGACCCGGGAGGCAAGGGGGTCAGCGGTTCGACGGATCCATCGTCGAAGGTCCCCAGACAACGGATACCCACTGGACCCACCTCAAAGGCCTCCTGGCTGCAGGGCCAGATCGCTTTGCGGTATTCCTCCATAACCTTCCGCCCATACTTCTGAAAGTCTGGCGCGGCGCGCGGGAAGATGTAGACCGTGAAGTGATCTGGGATGAGCACGACGAGATGTTCCCCGAAGATCTTGCTGAACCGCGCGTAGAACTGCTTGCAGAGGAAAACCGAAGCCGTCAGATGACTCTCGGAACGCAGCGTCGCTCTGATCGCTTTGCCTTTGGGATCCCTCTCGACGACGGAGTTGATCGTTTCCAGCAACCGCGCCGCAGCCGCCTCTCCCTCTTCCTGATATTCTGCCCAGGTGTAGCCCGCCTCTTCGAATTCCTCGGCGGTGAGATGCGCAATGCCCAGTTCCTCCTCACGGGCCGGAACAATCGCCGTGACCCTGGAACCGGGAATGGTCCGGGACACACTGGAACGGAGCGCAATCGGTTCAATCGCCAGACAACGGGGCTCAAGCTTGCGTGGCTTCTCCTCGGCGTAGACCCACCCGCAGGGAAAGAGCATGAAGCAGAGACATGAAATGAAGCGCATGGCCGTATGTTGGCACAAATCTTTGTGGATGAAAAGGGCAAGCAGCAGGCCGTCCGATGGGCGCACCGTGATGACAAACCTCAGACCGCAGGCCTTCCCGCCCGATCCAGCAGACCCTTCACCGCCAGTGCGAGAATCTCCATGGTATGATGGACCGCGGGTGCTCCCCGGAATCCACGCAGATGCGATTGAATCTGGGAAAGACAGCCGATGTTGCCCAGCGCCACAAGGGGTGCCCCCGTCGCAAGGATGGCCTCCGCCTTGCGCCGGCCAAGTTCCCGGGCCGTCTCCGGCTGATCAATGTTGTAGGTCCCCGCGCTGCCGCAGCAGATATCACCATCGGGAATCTCGCAGACCGTGACGCCCGGGATCGCCCCGAGCAGGCGGCGCGGCGCTCCCCGGACACCTTGGGCATGACTCAGGTGACACGCGTCATGATACGCGATGCGCACAGGGGATTTCACCTCCGGAATCCCCGGTAGTCCGATGCGGTCAAGGTATACGGAGACGTCCACCACACGGTGCGCAAAGGCCTCGGCCTCGGCCTCCTCCGCACATCCCCTGAGCATCAGGGGGTACTCGTGCATTCCCGAGCCGCAGCCGGCAGCATTCGTGACAATGGCATCCACATCCCGCGGGAAGGCCCGCAGATTCCTCCGGGCGGACTCGCGGGCCTCCTCTCCGGCCCCCACGTGCCACGCGAGGGCCCCGCAGCAACCCTGCTCCCGCGGCACGACCACTTCCACACCGGCAGCCGTGAACACCGCGATGGTCGCTTCATTGATGCCAGGAGCCAGCACCTGCTGCGCGCAGCCCGCAAGGAGCGCCACTCTGCCTCTCCGCTGCCCCTGCGCCGGGTACTGCGCAGCCAGTCTCCCCGCACCCGGCAGGCTAGCCGGCAGCAGATCCAGCATCGGACGGAAAGCACCCGGCACGAGTGCATGGAGCGGACGACTCAGGATGCCCAGCCTTGCGGCGGCCCGGAACCGTTCCGGATACGGGAGGGTGCGCAGCAGCACCCAGCGGCGCAGACGCTCCATCACAGATCTTTCCCGCCGTCCCGCCGTCCACTCCCGGAAGGGACTGATCAGATCCCGGTACTTCACCCCGCTGGGACAGGCCGTCTCGCACGCCAGACACCCCAGACACCGGTCGGTATGGGGAAGCGCCTCCTCCAGCGGCAAGGACCCTTCCAGCACGTCCTTCATGAGCAGGATGCGCCCTCGCGGCGTATCCATTTCCTGCCCCATGACCTGATAGGTGGGACAGGCCGGCAGGCAGAAACCGCAGTGCACACAGGTCTGCACCGCAGCCGCCATGCCCGCGCCAGCCGGCCCCGCTCTCCCGACAGAAATCTCGTGTTTCATGAATCTTCAGCGTGCGATCATCAGCAGTCGGATGCCCACCACTGTGCCATGCCAGCACCAACCCCGGAAATCAACCTCTCGTGGCTGCGGAAGCGCGGTACCTCTCAGCTGAAACGCAGCGCGCGCTCCACTTCCCGGATCCCCCGCGTCATCGGCACACTGCGACCGCTCCGCAGCACGACCACGTGCTCCCCTTTGAAAAGCGGCTGCAGTTCCCGCACATGCTCCAGATTCACGATGGCTCCGCGGCTCACCCGCAGAAAGTGAGCCGGGTCAAGCTGCGATTCCAGCTCGCTGAGCGTCTCCCGCAGCACGTGCTCCCTGCCCCCGGCATGCACCACCACGTAATTGCCCGCACTCTCGATGCACTCAATGTCGGCAGCACGCACAAAGGAAATGCGGTCGCCCGACTTCACCGGAAGTCTCGCCAGATGACGCTGATTCCGCTGCGCCAGCAATTCCATGAGACGGCGTGCTTCCTGACCGGAATCCCGGCGCGCCATCAGGTCCCGCGCCCGCTGCAGAGCTTCCGCGAACCTCGCCGGCCGACAGGGCTTCAGAAGATAATCGAGCGCCTGCGCCTCGAATGCCCGGACGGCATGCTGATCCCATGCCGTCATGAAAATGACCACCGGCCAGTCCTCCTTAGGCAGGACCTCCAGCACCCCGAATCCGTCGCGGCCCGGCATCTGAATGTCCAGAAACATCAGGTCGGGACGATGTTCCCGCACGGCAGCCACGGCCTCGTTGCCATCCGCACACTCAGCTACCACCTCGACATCGGGATGGCTGCGCAGCAGGTGACGGATGCGCTCGCGCGCCGGTGGTTCGTCATCGGCAATGACGGCTCGGAGATTCAGGGAAGGTGCCATGGGAGGGAAATCTCAATGCGGCTGCCCCCGGGCGGAAGCGCTTCCATGCGCAGATGCTGCTCGCCGCCGTACAATGCCCGCAGCCGGTCCCGGGTATTGGCCAGACCGATACCGCTGCCGCGCACCGCAGAGCCAGCCGAGAAACCCACCCCGTCGTCGCTCACCGCAAGCACGAGCCGACCGGTTTCCCGCCGGGCAGCCACCGTGACCGCCCCCGGACCCGGCCGCGGTTCCAACCCATGGCGGACGGCATTCTCCACCAGCGGCTGGAGAACCAGAGCCGGCACCAGCGCACCCAGCAACTCACCGGGAATGTCCTCGCGGAAGGAAATCCTTTCTCCAAAGCGCGTCCGTTCAATATCCATGTAAAGCCGCAGCAGCTCGATCTCCCGGGCCAGCGTGATCTCGTGAGTGCCCGTGCCCTGAAGGGACGCCCGCAGCAGCTCACTGAGACTCGAAATCATCTCATCGGCCGCATCCGGACGGCTGTGGACCAGGGAGGCAGCTGCGTTGAGGGTGTTGAACAGAAAGTGAGGATTGATCTGCAGACGCAGCGCGTCGAGGCGCGCGGTGGCAAGGCTGGCCTCCAGTTCAAGGGCCCGGCGCTCCCGCTGCTGCGAACGGCGCAGAAAGGCAACTGCACAGGTGACACTGACCACCCCGCCGTAGATGACCACATCAATCACAGTCCGGAACCCTAGCGGGCCGAAAGCCCCCCGCGGACGTCCCGCCCCCCCGGTAAAAGCACTGCCCCCAACCGGCCTGCCACCAGCCATTCCGCGGGGCGGACCGGGCCTTTCGCCACGCGGACCGGGCGGACCAGGCACCGGCCCCCGCCCCGGAGGTGGACTGGAATCCGATGGCGGGCCCGGTTGCCCAGGCACGCGCTCCCCAGGGGAGCGCTGCGGCGGTCGGTCGGGCGTGACCGCGTGACACAGCAGCACGGCAAGAGTGCACCCGGCCGCATGCGCCAGCAGACTTCCCGAAAAGGGCACCTGCCGGAACAGCAGCCAGCGCGTCAGCAGCAGAACCAGCGGCAGCAGCAGCAGCCACGGCCGCCAGAAAACCACCGCCCGGCCAACGGCCTCGGACCATTCCAGAGATCCGGTAAGCACAAACTGGGCCGCAAAAAACAGGACCAGCGCCACCCAGACCCCCGCAAGCACCACCGCCGAAACCAGGGACGGTTTCCACCCGGACTCAGACCGTTCTTCCCCGGCGAGGGATGCCTGCGTTTCCTCCCGTGCCCCGGAGACCGCGCCAGCTGACGGAATCATCCGTTCCCCTGAGTCATGCATGGTCGGTTTCATTGGTGACGCCACCGCCGCAGCGAAAAACGCACGGCAGCCTGCGCAAATCCTGCCACGGCATCGTCGTCGCCGCCACTTCCCAGGGACCAATGGCCCATCCCACGGGACGAACCCGTCTCCTTCCGGTGATGAAGCACCCACTCACGGCACAGGGGCCAGCCAGAGGGCATCGGCATGCACAAACCCTGTCGCGTCGTCCGACAGAAGCCTCACGGTCACGGTATCGCCCGCCTTTCCAGTGACCGGGCCGATGCTGTGAAAGCCATCGGGGCGTCCCGGAGCTTTGCGCTGATTGAGCACCATCCGGCGCCCGTTCAGTTCGCATGCCGCATTGTCCGCCCGGTTCTCATGAGGAACCCAGCGCAGCCGCACATCCCAGGTCCCATCGGTCGGCAGTCGGGCCGCAAAGACTGCCGTCGCTCCGCTGCCCGCGGCAGCATAGCGGTAGCCGGTCCCCAGATACCCCGGCAGACCCGCGCCCCGGGTCCAGACACCCGTCAACTCCGCGCGGTCGTCATCGACCACGACCCCGGGAAAAGCTGACGCGCTCAGCCCTGCTTTCGCCTTCCCCGGCACCTCCGGCGGCACCCATCCGTCCGGCACCGTCAACGGTGCCTGCAGCGACGCCCGCCGGGCCCCGCCGGGCTGCTTCCACAGTTCCCTCAGTTCTTCCAGATGGCTCTGATAGACGCCCCGCGGGGTCGTGCCCCGGGTCACGGCCACCCACGCGGCCTTGCCCACCACCTCGCCCATCATGCCGCAGGTTCTCATGACCCGCACGGTGCCGAGCGCCTCATGCGTCACACTGATGCAGCGGCCCGCCATGAAGAGATTGTCCACGTCTTTGGAATACAGACAGCGGTACGGAATCGGATAGCCATTCTCACGGTCCACTCCCTTGCCGAAATGCGCGCGGCTGATGAAGGGATTGTCCGGGAACTTCTTCGCATACTGCTCCTTGGGATAATGCAGGTCCAGATCCCAGGTGGTGGGCACGCACCCGTCGGGAAACGGCCGCTTTTCCACAATGTCACGGTCGGTCAGCACCACGTCCCCCTCGAGCAACCGGCTCTCCCGGGTTCCTCCGATGGCTGCCACCCATGCCAGTTCCGCGCCGGGATTCCCATGCCGCCGCAAGGCGCCAAACGCCCCGTAGACCGCCCGGAGATTCCAGTCGCGCACCAGTTCCAGATCCCGCAGCGGATGCCGGTCAAAACCGCTCTCCCAGAACCACTCTCCCTTGTGAAAGGCATCTCCCGATTCACCGGCCCGGCGCGTGGGAGGAAAATCACCCGGCGTCAGCGCCAGCGCCCAGGGCGTTTCCGGCCAAGGTGTCGGCGACGCCGACGGCTTCCAGCTCCACATGTTGCTCATTCCGAGATGGCCTTTCTCCAGCATGCTGAACGAGGCCCCCGCAAGCGCACCGACCGTTCCATGACCGGTGCAGTCGGCAAAGAGCGTTCCCCGGAAGCGGGTTTCCCGGCCTGTCCGGGTGTCGAGCGCCGTCACGCTGCGGATGACACGGTGACCCGCGGAGGGAGGCTCGCCCTGCTCCACCGCAATGACATGGTGATTCAGAAACAGAGAAATTCCCGGCTCGGCACGGATCGCTGACTCCTTGCGCGCATCCCCGAATTCCTCGGCAATTCCCGGCGAATGCGTGGCCCGGTCCGCATATTCCTCCGTAATCTCTCCGAGGTGCGGATACAGCCCACGCATCGTACCACCCTGGGCCCAGACCTGAATCTCACTGGACCCATTGCCGCCGAGTACGGGACGATTCTGAATGAGCGCCACCGTAAGCCCCTGACGGGCCGCCGCGATGGCCCCGCTCATCCCCGCATAGCCACCGCCGCAGACCACAAGGTCGTACGGTCCCGACTCCGGTGTCCGGGCCGGCCATCCCAGCAGCCTGCGCCGCGCTTCTGCGGTTTCCGGCGGCACCGCGGCAGCTTCATTCGTCAGATAAATGGCATCACAGCGACCGTCGAAGCCGGTGAGATCGCGCAGTGCGAGCGCCACCTCGCCCTCGGGCAGATCCACCGAACCTCCCGGCTGCCAGTGCCAGCCATCCCGAGTCCCGAATTCCTGCCCGAGCGGCTTGCCGCCGATGAGCAGCTGAAACCTGCCCGGGGCTCCTGCAGCCTGCCATGGCGAAACCCAGTCCTTGGTCCGGACAAAGACGCGCCAGCGTCCCGCCGCCGGAATGCGCACGCGGCTTTCCGCATCGGCCACGGGCCGCCCCAGTCCATGCGCCAGCAGATAGGGCGACCCCATGATCTCGATGAACTGCGTGTCGAGGGTCCACCCGCCGTGCCCGGCAAACGACTCTGCCTCGACGAGCAGTTCGGCCGCTCCTGCCGGAGACGCCGTGAGGGCGGCCACGGCCATGGCCCTGATGATTCCTGTCTTCATCGCGTCGGTTTGTCCCCGTTTATGGTTTCAGAATGGCCGGAGGCGGCCGCTGCGATCCTCATCTGCGTGCAGAGCGTGAACGGAATCCCGTCAATTTCATAGCCAGCATCGGCAAAGAAGGCAATGTGGCCCGAAATTGGCCGCTCCACAGGAATCCCGGAGCGACCCACCTCCGCCGTCACCTTCTCCGAGGTCCATTTAGCCGTCCGGAAATCCGTGGTCTCACTGACGGCTCGCCACAGCATCACTTGTTTCGGTGCTGGCTCGGCCTGGACCGTGAGCCGCAGGCGCCCGTCCGTGGCCTCGCTGTGCTGCCATGCCAGCTCCGGAAGTGCCTGCCCCGTGATCTGATGCCTCACAAAGGCAGCCACGCTGTTGATGGCCCGCCATGGTCCCTTCGGTTCGCCACCACTGCCATCGCAGTCAAGATTGTGTCCGGCATTCGGTGAATACGAAATCCATTTCCGGGCAGGCAGTCCATCCCAATAGAGGTTGAGCGCGTCCGTGCTCCAGTATGGATCATTCGTCCCGCAGACAATCAGCTTGGGCATGGTGAACTTGTCGCGGTACAGAAACGGGTCCACCCAGCCCCAGAGGCGCCTAGCTTCCTCCGTGTCGGGGATCGGCACCAACCCCCGCTCGGTGTAGTCGCGAATGCTCTCACTCACCCGGCCGAACATTTTCACCTGATGGGGCAGCTGCTCCCGCATGTTCAGCGTATCGATCACCATCGGAGCAATGGCCTCCACCCGCGGGTCGGCCGCCGCCGTCAGCCACGTCGTCCAGCCCCGCTTGGAGGCCCCGCTCACAATGAAAGTCTTCAGCTCCTCCTGCCACTCCCGGCGGAAGCATTCCTGCAGCGCATCCATGCACTTCACCAGACTCTTGGTCATCGGAAAGAGGAGCGGCCACGAAGCATCGCCCGTCTCGAGATAACGGACGAAGGTTTCCGCAATGAGCGCATCTTCCTTCTTCCCATCGAAAAGGGGCTGCCGCGGAATCCCCAGAAGGAATGCCACCGGAGCCTTGATCCTCGCGGCCAGCATCGCCCCGTAGGGATAATCCTTTTCCTTCGCGGATCCTCCGCTGTTCATCAGAAAAAGCTTGCCCGCAAAGGGCACCTCGATCGGCCGGAAAACGA
>JBIICE010000288.1:0-4308 GCA_044239025.1 Verrucomicrobiales bacterium | reverse complement strand
GGGAGCCAGCAGCCGCGTCAGATCCAGCAGCACCCGGTGCATGGCGGTCTGCGCACTGCGCCGCCGCACACTCGCCACCGGATCGCAGTAAAGACGGTCTTTCGTGATATCAATGTGCAGCGCACTCAGATCCGCCGCACAGAACTGATTCAGCGTGATGAAGACCTTGCGGAAGTCATACGCCGCATACGCCGCGACGCATTCCTTCGTGACCACATGCAGCCGTTCCAGAATCCAGCGGTCGAGCAGGGTCAGGTCCGCAGCCGCCACCGCATTGCGCCCGGCGTCGAAGTCATGCAGATTCCCCAGCAGAATCCTCAGCGTGTTCCGGAAGCGGCGGTACACCTCGCCGTTCTGCTCGAACAGCTTGTCGGAAAACGGCACGTCGTTCTGCCAGTCCACCGATGCCACCCACAGCCGCACAAGGTCAGCTCCGTATTTGTTATAGTAATACTCGGCGTTGATCGGCTTGTCACCGCTTTTGCTGATCTTCTCACCGCTCGTGTCGGTCACAAACCCATGCGTCATCACCGCGCGGTACGGTGCCGTACCCCGGTGAATCACCGAACACATCAGCGACGACTGAAACCATCCCCGGTGCTGATCCGTGGCCTCGATGTACAGATCGGCAATGCCTCCGTTACCCAATTCGGGATGGGACTCGGTCACGGCCATGCTCGAACAGCCGGAATCAATCCACACGTCCAGCGTGTCCCGACCCTTGGTCCAGTGCCCGGGCAGCCCCAGGAGCGACGTCAGTTCGGCATCGCTCTTCTCAAACCAGACGTTGGTCCCCTCGGTCTCGATGAGCGCCGCCACCTTCCGCGCCACGCCGGCATCAAGGACGGGCTCGGCACCATCATAGAAAACCGGAAGCGGGACCCCCCACGTGCGCTGACGGCTGATGCACCAGTCGGGACGGCTCTCGGCAGTCCCATGAATGCGCGCCTTCCCCCACGGCGGCAGCCACTGCACTTTCTCGATCTCCGCCAGCGCCGCCCCGCGGATGTCGTCAATCCGCAGAAAATACTGCGGCACGCTCCGGAAAATGATCGGGGTCTTGCTCCGCCAGCAATGCGGGTAGTCATGCCGGTAATTCTCTTTGCCAAGGAGCATTCCGCGCTCGGCCAGCAGCCGGATGATCGGCCCGTTCGCATCAAAGACCTGCACACCCACCAGTTCCGGCAAACCGCACTCGTCCGTCAGCCTGCCATCGTCATCGACCGGCGAAAGCAGCCCCAGTCCGTGCTCGCGGCCAGCCAGATAGTCTTCCTTGCCATGCCCCGGAGCGGTATGCACCTGACCGGTCCCCGTGTCGTCAGTGACAAATTCCGTGCAGATGACGCGGCTGCTGCGCCCCAGAAAGGGATGCTGCGCGAGCGAACCTTCCAGTTCGCTGCCGAGGAACTCGCGCCCTTCTCCCTCGAGCCGGAATCCGGTCTTTTCCGCAAATGCCGCCAGCAGCGGGCGCACCACCACAAGGGTCTCCCTCCGCCCGTCCTCATGCACGAACTCCCCCAGTACGTAGCGGTAGTCCTTGCGCACCATGATCCCGAGATTCGCAGGCAGGGTCCACGGGGTCGTCGTCCAGATCACAAAGGCCCCGCCCGCCCCGGCCACCGGACCGCTCTGCGCAGGGAATTTGACGAAAATCGCCGGCGAGGTCTTCTCGCGGTACTCCACCTCGGCTTCCGCAAGGGCCGTCTTCGCTCCGTAACTCCACTGCACCGGCCGCCGGTCGCGGTACACGAGGCCCTTCTCCAGACAGGTCGCGAAAAATCTCACGATGTGCGCCTCGTATCCCGCCGATAGCGTCAGATACGGATGCTCCCAGTCTCCAAACACTCCGAGCCGGCGGAACGAGGCCCGCTGCACATCTATCCACTTCCTCGCAAATTCCTCGGACCTCCTCCGCACCTCGGGCGGCGTCAGCCCCGTATCTTCCCGCACCACCTTGAACTCAATCGGCAGTCCATGACAGTCCCATCCCGGAATGTACGGGGTTTCAAAGCCCGCCATGGTCTTCGACTTGAGCACGAGGTCCTTGATGATCTTGTTGAGCGCTGTCCCCATGTGCACGTCACCATTCGCAAACGGCGGCCCATCATGCAGCAGAAACCGGGGAGCCCCCTGGGACTTCCGGCGCACCTGAATGCGACCGTACAATCCGCCCGCCTCCCACGCCGCCAACCGCTCGGGCTCACGCGTCACAAGGTCGGCTTTCATTGGAAAACCGGTCTTCGGGAGATTGACGGTGTCTTTGTAGTTCGTTCCTTCAGTGCTCATGGGAGGCGCGAGAGTAAATCCCACGCCGCAGGCGGCAAGGCGGAATGACAGCCCCGGCCACCATGACCCCGGACGTCATCCGCTCCGCCCTGCTCGCCATGGCCACGGCCCGCCGGGAACGGTCGTTCTGCCCATCGGAAACCGCCCGCTCGCTCGCAGCCGACTGGCGGCCGCTCATGCCCGCCATCCGCGCGGCTGCCGCAGAACTCGCAGCGGAAGGCCTCCTCGCGGCCACCCGGCGCGGTCAAGCGGTCTGCCCGCTCGCGCCGGGCGGACCCATCCGGCTCAGCCTCCCGCCGGATTCCGCCGCACCCGCTCCGCTGCGGCCCGGATCTCCCCCTTCTCCTCCGCACTGAGCCGGTCGAGATTGCGCACCTGCATCACCGTGCGCGGATTGGCCCGCAGCATGGATTCGTGCCGCTGCAGAAAATCCCAGTACAGCGTCGTGAACGGACACGCATCCTCACCGGTCGCCTTCGCCGGATTCCGCGGACACCGCGCACAGTACCCACTCATCCGCTGGATGTACTTTCCGGACGCAATGTATGGCTTCGATGCCATCAGCCCGCCATCCCCGTACTGCGACATCCCCAGCGTATTCGGTAACTCCACCCACTCCACCGCATCCACATAAACCGCAAGGTACCACTCGTGGAGCCGCTGCGGCCGCACCCCCAGCAGCAAGGCATACAGTCCGGTCACCATGAGCCGCTGAATGTGATGCGCATAACCATGCTCCAGGGTCTGCCCCAGCGCATCGCGCAGGCAGGCCAGCGGGGTCTCTCCGGTCCAGTAGAACGCTGGCAGTTCCTCCGCCGCCCCCAGCGCATTCCGCTCCGCATACCCCGGCATGTGCAGCCAGTAAATCCCCCGCACATACTCCCGCCAGCCAAGGATCTGCCGGATGAATCCCTCCACCGAAGCCAGTTCAGCCCGGCCCTCCCGCCACGCCCGCTCCGCCGCCGCAATCACTTCCCGCGGCGACAGCAGCTTGAGATTGAGCGACGACGCCAGCAGTGAATGCCACAACCACGGCTGCCCGGGCCACATGGCATCCTGCCACGGCCCGAATCCCCCAAGCCGCTCCCGCACAAATCCTTCCAGGGCCACCAGCGCTTCCTCCCGCGTCACAGGCCAGCCAAACGACGCCAGCTTCCCCGGATGATCCGGAAAACGCCGCGCCACCATCGCCAGCACTTCAGCCGTCAACGCATCAGGCGGAAACACCGGACGCGGCGGCACTCCTTCGGGTCCCGATTTCCCAAAGGAGGAACGGTTCTCATTGTCGTAATTCCATTCCCCGCCAGCCGGTTTCGCCCCGTCCATGAGGACCCCATGCCGCCGCCGCATCTCCCGGTAGAAATACTCCATCCGCAGTTCCTTCCGCCCCGCCGCATGCGCCCGGAATTCCCCAGGACTGCACAGAAAATGCCGGTCGTCACAGACCCGCAACGCCACCCCGGCCCGCGCGCAGACCTGCTCCATCCCTACCACCACCCGATGCTCCCCAGGCTGCACACACACGACTTCCCCGACCATCTGCCCCCGCAGAAAACCTGCCAGTTCCTTCCCCAGCGTCCCCGCATTCTCCGGATCTTCCAGCTCACGGTAATGCACCCGCCACCCCGCCGCCCGCAGCCGATCCCGGAAATGCCTCATCGCCGACAGAAACAACGCAATCCTCTGCCGATGCGACCACACCTGCTTCGCTTCCCCCTCCACCTCGGCCATCCATACCTCGTCCCGCTCAGGATCGCTCCCGTCGAACACCGAAGAGTCCTCATTGAGCTGATCCCCGAAAACCACGAGCAGCCTGCGTATTCCAGATCCCATCCCTCCATCTACGACCGTAACCCGTAACGCGCCCGCCCATTTTCGCTGGACCATACCTCGGCCCTTCCCATACCGTCCCTCATGCCCCCGCAGCCCAAGGTCTCTTTCCTGGCTCTCTGCTTCAATCACGCCCCCTACCTGAGGCAGTGCCTCGACTCCATCGCCGCCCAGAACTGGCCCCACGCCGAA
>JBIICE010000075.1:0-17240 GCA_044239025.1 Verrucomicrobiales bacterium | reverse complement strand
TCCGGGAGTCATCTGCCATCCGGAACGCAATTGCCTGATTGCGGCGGGATCTTCAGTCTGAGCTACGCGGCTTACCATCATGAGCTTCTGCATCAGCACCCCGGAGTGTCCGGGGAAAACCCGCTGTGAACGGCTGAGCGCATTACTCAGCAGCGACCATGCGCTTGGTGATTTCGATGTTCCGGGAGGGCTGGTCTCGGGGGGTGGAACCGCTCTGTCACGGTTGGGGGGGCCGCCGGGTTGGCTCGGGGCTGCACCTCCGAAATTGAAGAGGCTCACTTCGCGTCCTTCGATCTGGAGGAGATCGCTGACGGGCACCGTCTGCCCGTTGTACAGACTCACTTCCCGGCCGTTGGCCTCCAGGGTGGCGGAAGGGCTGCCGAAATTGAAGAGGGATTGCTCACGGCTGATGGATTCGAAGGGATCGCCGCTTCCGAAATTGAAGAGGCTCCATTCCCGGCTCTCGCGCTGGAGGATTTTGTGGCTCTTGATGCCGAAAAGGCTGAGATAGATCTGATAATTGGTCTTCCCGTCGCCACCTGGTGCGATCTTCGATCCGTCGGTGGGATCGAGCGGGTCGAGGATGTCCGGGTGATTGAGTTCGTAGACGTCGTCGATGCCGTCGCCGTCCATGTCGAGTGGTGCGAACACGCTGTTGGGCTGCGCGCGGAAGAATCCCCGGCGGGCGGCTTCCTCGAGGTCGAGTACCGAGCGGATGCCGAGGGTGGCATCCACGGGCTGCCATCGGGAAAGGTCCTCGGAATACTCGAGAAGGTAATAGATGCCAGGATTGCTGGCGAACTGCACCGTCGCCACCCCGTTCACGATCTTCAGGTCTGTAATCGTATCGAGCGCCCTCACGTTTTCTGCGGCCCATGGACCAGCGAGAAACAGAAGCAGACAGATCAATCGGAGGCCATTCATGGGAGTGACGGGAGGATGGGATGAATGCCTGCGCCTGCCGTCCGGTGACGGTGCGGTGCGTGCTTCCCGGTGAATTGCGCGCGTGGCCCTCGATATTGCAGAGATTCTTCCGGAATTCCGCTGTTCCTGCTGGCTGGGCTCCGTATCCATCAGTGCGGACAGGCCCAACGGTCTTACGTACGCGGCACGGGATGGTTCAGGCAGGGGGCGGAATTTGCCGGGATCCGCGGTGAGATGCCATGCCGCCACCTTGCCTGGCAGAGTCCCGGCCAATCTGTCAACTGCACCATTCGTGCTGAAGCAGAGCGTATGAGTACCGGATATCACCCGATCGGTGATATCCGTGATGGCTGCGGTGGCGGACTGTGCTCTGGCAAGCCACTGCGCAGCGGTTCCTTCGCTCAGCGCGTCGGCGATTGCCGGGGTGGCTGCCTCGGCCTCTGCTGCTTGGCGGAGAGGTGGTCGCTGAGCGTGATGAGAGCAAGGCAGCGGGACAGGAATGAAGGATGCATGACAGAGTCGGGGAGAAAGAAGGATGCGGTATGCGCGGGCTTCCGGAGTCAGGAATTTCGGATACATCCGCCGCCGCGGATGCCGGGCAGGTCGGTTCCCTCGTGGAACTGTCCGGAAGGCTGGAAAGATCGGGACAATGTTTCCGGAAATTTCTGCAATGTTTGCCTGCGTCCGAGTAAATTACCGGTGATGCTGGCGGCGTGGTGCTGCTGGCGTCTGCGAGGCGATGGCCGAGACACCGTTATTTGGGACAACGCGATGGACGCAGCTGGAAAGCGAGCGGGCAGAAGGACGTGGGGACCATTGGATCTGCGATCGTTACCGTTGGCCGGTGCTGGTGTGGTTCCGGTCGCGCTTTGCGCATCATGATGCCGAAGACGCCTGTCAGGAATTCTTTGACCGTGTCGTCCTGCGGGGACGGCTGGTGGACCGGGCGGACCGGGTGAGGGGCAGCCTGCGGGGTCTCCTGCGGGTGGCCCTGCTGCGGTTTGCGGTAAAGTACCGTCGTCGCCTCCGGAGAGGGTGGCAGCCGCCAGACGGACCGCTGGCGCATGATCTCTCCGTGGAAGCATGCGATGGGGAACCCGGAGTCTGTGACCCGGGCAGTTCACCGGAAGATTGCTTTGACCGGATCTGGGCAGCCGATCTGCTGGACCGCGCCATCGCGGCCGTGGGCGAGCACAGCGAGCGGAAAGGCCGGGCGGAAGTGTTCCGTGCCCTGCGTCCCATGCTCGATGGCTCCGGAGCGGGGAAGTCGCACACTGAGCTGGCAGCGGAACTGGGCATGGAGCCGCGCCAGATCACCATGGCCTTGTTCCGCATGCGCGAGCGGGTCGGTCTATGTCTCTATCGTCTGGTCGCGGAGACCGTGCGGGGGAACGGGTCGGTCTCCGAGGAATGGGAAACCGTCCGCAGGCTGCTGTGCCGGTGATGATTCTCTCCGCGTGGGTGGTGGTCGGCGCAGACGGGGGTGCATCCGCTCATGAGCCACGCTCCGGGCGTGGCACAGTGCTTACTCCGGATGACGGAATCAACTGACCCACGGTGGCTGGCCGGGGTAATGCGGCACGACTGGCGATGCCCTCGGCAGCTGCCTTCACTTTCCGGTCCCGCGGCGGGCTGAGGTATTTCCCGGGCTGTCGGCAGCCAGCGCGGAGAGGGTGTCGAGTCGGTTCCGGAGCTGAGCGTAAACGCCGTAATGGGCCGCGCTCAGGGGGCGTGAAGACGAATGCAGCGCCGCCAGTTCGCGTTCCGCCACCTCATGCCATGGGGGCTTTCCGTCTTCCGGCCTGGCCCGGATTTCCGCGAGGAACACGGCAGCCTCGCAGACGCCCAGCTGATTTCCCGCATAGCGGCTGGATCCGGATTCCCTGATTTTCCGGAAGCGCTGGAGGGCATTGAGCGCGTCTTCCCGCGCAGCCTCGGCGTTGCCGCTCAGTTGTTCACGTGCCGCGATGCGCAGCAGCAGCAGCGACCACTGATGCATGCTCGCGTACTTGGAAGATTGGCTGCGCGTGATCATGTCCCCGCAGCGGATCGCTTGCCGGGTTGCTGCGATGGCCTGCGGCAGCTCATTCGACTGTGCCAGACGTTCTCCGAGATCCGCCGAGGCATCCATCAGCTGCTGATGCAGGCGGACGCCATCGTTTTTGGGAATGATGGTCGTTTCGCTCACCAGCAGTTCACTTGCTGCCGTCAGGGATTCCTGCTCTGCCGCGGTCTGCTGGCGTGCCTTGGCAAGCGCAGCCGCCGCAAGGTGGCCCCGGGCAAAGGCCCGCTTCGCCATCTCCTCTGTCCCGCTTTCGCCGCCTGCCTGCCGGGCGCACGCGATCGCTGACGCGACCTCCTGCGCGGCTTCCGCGTGCCTGCCCAGATGAATCAGCAGGTGCGCACGACTTGATTGGAACTCCGACAGTGCAATGAATTCCTCCGGGTGCGAAGGTCCGCCCGCCTGCGCCCACGGAGCTGCCGCAAGAATCTTCCCGATGTCCGCGACCCCGGCGGCGGCATCCGCGGAGCCTCGCAGCACCGATTCGATCATCACGTCGATCGCCTTCACGAGGCTCGCGCAGGATGCCGGCGAGAGTTGGCCGGATCCGCCCGGGAGCAATGTGCTCACGGCCCAGTGGGCGGACTCAGCGCACCCCCGGTGATTTTTCAGCCGATTCTGGGCAACCGCCATGCCGATGCGGGCCGCGCCCAGTTCCTCGCGGAAGACGGTGGCCTCCGGCGCGTCGGAGACGAGATGCTTGAGCTGTGTGATCGCCTGCCCATAGGCCTTGGCGGCCGCCGCGTAGTCGCCGCGCTGACGGGCATCGTCGCCCCGGGCAAGGGCCGCCCGCCCGAGGGATCGGCGGGGATCAAATGCCGACTCAGCCGAACCGATGGACCACCGGAATGCCTTCACCCGGTCGGTCCATGCATCGGCCCACTCGGGATGGCCGAGCGAAGCAAACTGCTGCCGGGCTTCGACGAGGAACTGCGACATCATTTCCTGCCCTTCGTGCAGCATTTGGCGCGACAGATCGGCTTCTTTCTGCGCGGTGGCGGCCCGTTCCTCGCGCAGCCGGGCCCGTTCCCACAGGAGGCCTGCCCCGAGCATGAGCAGGGCGGCGGTTCCTGCCGCGGGCCGCCAGTGCTTCCGCATCTTTTTGCCCAGCCAGTAGAGTGTGGCCCCCTTGCGGGCAACGACCGGTTCCCCCGAAAGCCAGTGCTGTACGTCGGCTTCGAGGGCCGCCACGCCCGGATAGCGATGCGCTTTCTCGGGCTGCAGGCACTTGTCCACAATCGCTGCCAGATCCCGCGGGGCCCACGGCACGCGCTGGCGCAGCGACGGACGCGATCCCGACCGCGCCGCCGCCCACTGCGCTTCGGCAGGCATCCCGGGCGGCATCACCGGTTCCCCGGCCACCAGGAAAAACAGGATCGCCCCGAGTGCATGCACGTCGGAAAGCGCATCGACCCGCTTCCATTCACCGGCGGCCTGTTCGGGAGGCATCCATGCCAGCGTCCCGAAGACTTCACCCTCCCGCGTCAGCGTGACATCGTGCATGCTCAGATCCGGTCGGCTCGCCAGTCCGAAGTCGAGCACCTTGGGAACTCCCTGTGGTGTGATCAGAATGTTCCGCGGCTTCAGGTCACGGTGAATCACCCCGGCCTGATGCGCGTGCCGCACGCCGGCACAGATGCGGCGGAAGACTTCGAGCCGATCCCGCAGGCTGGGCCGCTCCTGCTCCAGCCATGCATCAAGGCTCGGCCCATCTACGAATTCCATCGCCAGCCACGGTCCATCCCGACCCCGTCCACAGCCAAAAACCCGTACGAGGTTCTCATGTTCCAGCGATGCGGCAATCTCCACCTCCCGCGCAAACCGGTACGGCGCGAGTCCCCGCGCATGGAGCGGAGCCAGAAACTTCACGGCCGCATCCCGCAGCGTCCCTTCCTGCACTCCGCGCCAGACCTCCCCGGCCGCCCCCCGGCTCACATAGGAATGAATCTCATACCCTTCCGCTTCCGGGAAGGAATCGCGCAATCGCCCAGTCGCTGTCTTATCCATGGCTGCGGGTTGTAAACGCCTCCAGTTCACCCAGTTTTCATCTCAAAGGCAAGCATTCCTGCATCAGGAGCCTGTTGTAGCACCGGGACTCGCAGCGGATCCTGATTTTTCAATGGTTGGCAGAGCGGATGCGCCGTGGCGTGGGTAAGGGGTCCTCTACGGGCGGCGAGTCTTCTTCCGGAAGGCTTCGTGGCACCTCAGTCGAAGGTCTCGCAGAGAAGAGAAGACGACGGCACGTGCCCGGAACCCGGCGTAAGGGAATCATGGTGACCGCCCGGTGGCTGGCATCAACCGGACTCTGCTCACCTGCCATCTATACCTCCTCCGTTTACAGATGGGGTCAGGTTGTTCCTCATGTTCCCCGGATGCCGGAATTGCCCCTTACGGCTGAGTCGCCCGTGCCTGCAGGGTCACAAACCCCTGCGGAAGCTTAGTCTGGACCCTCCAGCGCGACGAAGTTATGTCCCCGTCCACACGGGTTGCCCCGTAGGTCGAGCGGCCTCCGAATTTCTCGGTCACGAAAAGCTGCACCGCTCCTTCGATCGGGAAATTGGTCGTCTCAATGATGATGCTGACTTCATTGCTGTTCTGGATCGCAATATCGGCCGCAGCCACCAGCGGAGCCTTCGGATCGCTCGGAGCATTCACCGCATCCACACTCACCACCCGCGCCGTGGGGGCATTCGCGGCCGGCCAGAGAATCGGAGGATTGGCCGGAGGATACGCAATCGTCTCTGGCGTGGTCCGGATACCGGTATCCAACGAACCAGCCTCAACGCGGATCCGACCGTTCATCCGACCGTTCCCGCCACAGATGATCTCGCCTTTCCCCTTAACCTCGTTGGCAATGATTTTGATTGCCCCGCCGCTGCCTGCTGCGTACCCACCACCGCCATCCACAAATCCTCCCAGTGCTACTGCAAGGCCATCAATAAAAACACTTCCTCCTGAAGCGATCATAATCGCGCCACCGCCGCCGCTTCCACTGTTACCTAAAAAGGCAACAGAAGCAGCACCCGAACCGCCAATTAATGGAATGATTTGTGGATTTCCGTATGCTTCTCTATAATATCCATACGCATAATAGCGATCTGGACCTCCGCCTCCCGGGCCAAGTCCGAATCCGGGGCCACTTGGACCGCGGGCTCCACCCCGGAACCCACCCGGTCCGGGCTCCGCCGGAGTAAGTTTTGGCACCGTCTCGTTCGATCCATCTTTCCCATTGAGATTGAGTTCTCCTGCGATGGAGACGTTGCCTTGGACGAGCCAGACGACAGGGGCGTAGGTGGGATGATTTTTGAAGGTGACCTTGACGCCGTTGGGGATATTGACGGAGGTGAATTTGAAGACGACGGCCCATTTTTCGGGGTCGTAGACGCCATAGCCGGAGCCCTTGGCATCCCATGTGGCGGTGGTGGCGAGGCCGAGATCGATTTCGACACTGGTGGATGGATTGAAGGCACCGTCGGAACCGTCGCTGGGGATGGTGAGGTCGGCGGTGGCTGGCAGGAGTGAGGAGAGGAAGACAGCGGTGAGAGCGAGGGCGTAGCGGTTCATGGTGCTGATTGGTTATGGTGGAGTGGGATGGTGGCGGGTCAGGGTTCGGTGAAATTGAGGACGGACACTTCCCGGCTGATGGCTTCCATGCTGGCGCTGGGGCTTCCAAAATTGAAGATCGACCACTCGCGTGATTCCCGCTGGAGGAGGTCGCTCACGGGAACTGCCTGGCCATTGAATACGGAGACTTCGCGTGCGGTGGCTTCTGCCGTCGCACTGGGGCTCCCGAAATTGAAGAGCGACCACTCGCGTGATTCCCGCTGGAGGAGGTCGCTCACAGGAACCGCCTGGCCATTGAAAATGGAAACTTCGCGTCCGGTGGCTTCCGTGCGGAAGCTTGGGCTTCCGAAATTGAAGATCGATTGCTCGCGGCTTATGCCTTCGAAACGGGCACCACTGCCGAAGTTGAAGATCGACCATTCGCGGGATTCGCGCTGCAGGATTTTATAGCTCTTGATGCCGAAGAGGCTGAGATAGACTTGGTAGTTGGTCTGGCCGTCGGTGCCGGGGGCCCGTTTGGAGGCGTCGCTGGGGTCAAGCGGATTGAGCATTCCCGGGCGATTCAGTTCGTACACGTCGTCGATCCCGTCACCGTCCATGTCGAGCGGAGCGAACTTGTTGAACGGGATAGCGCGGAAGAATCCTCGCTGCGCGTCGTCGTTGAGGTCGAGAACCGACCGGATTCCGAGAGTCATGTCTACGGGAGCCCACGACCTGAGGTCTGGAGAATACTCGAGAAGATAGTAGGCTCCGGGATTTGCGGCGAATTCCACCATGGCATAACCATCGACAATCTTGAAATCGGAGATCGCATCGAGCGCTGCAGCCCTCCCGATCCCAAAGATGCAAAAAATCACCAAGTGCGCCCACCTACTCCATCGGCATAGCCGTTCCCGCAGTGCCACGAGACCGTCGGGACAGCAGGGGGCTGGGCACTCGGCGGACTGGGGCAGGAGTTTCATGGGAGTGAGAGAGGGCACTTTCTCATTTGCCGCTCCGGGCCGGAAAGTTCCGCAGATTGCCGGAAGAATTTTTCCGGCTGCTGCCGGGGTGTGCTTTTTCGGGGCCTGAGGAGTGGGGAAGTCCGGCAGTTTCCGGGGGTGGGCGTCGAATTTCCGGAAAATCTGTGCAACTTTCAGGCTGGAGGAGGCAAGAGGTAGGTAAGGGAAGTGGCTTTCACTCTCCCAGCCGCTTGAGATTCAGCCACAAGTCATGAAAGAACCTCCGTCATTCGAGACGACGCAGTGGACGCTGCTGGAGCGGGAGCGGGAAGCTGGGCGTGCGGAGCAATGGGTCTGCGAGAACTACCGTGGGCCGGTGCTGGCATGGTTTCGGCAGCGGTATGGGCATCATGAGGCAGAGGATCTGTGCCATGAGTTCCTCGAGAAGCAGGTGCTGGCCGGAAAGCTGGTGACGCGCGCCGAGCGTGGGAGGGGCAGCCTGCGGGCGCTGCTGCGGGTGGGCCTTGTGCGCTTTGCGATCAAGCATGGACGCCGGGTGAACTCCCAGCGCCATGGCGGCCGGGTGAAGCACGTGCCGGTTGAGGCACAAGCGGAGCGGCTCAGCGACACCGAGGGGGAGGCACCGGATGTGCTGTTTGACCGGATCTGGGCGGCGGAAATGCTGGAACGGGCCCTTGCGGTCACGGAAGCGTACTATGCGGGACGCAGCCGACAGCATTGGTTTGATGCCTTGCGCCCTCTGCTGGAAGGCTCGGATCCTGCGCATTCCCGTGCTGCGGTGGCGACAGCGCTCGGACTTTCTGCGCGGGAATTGACCATGGCGCTGTACCGTCTTCGGGAGCGCATCGGGACCAATCTATACCGGGAAGTTGTCCATACCGTCCGGGGAGCCGCATCGGCTCACGAGGAATGGGCCGCCCTCCGGGAACTGCTCCGTTGGTGATGCCGCCCGGGAAGCAGCAAAAACCGCGGCGCCCAGCGGGGCATGGATGCAGCCAGCGGAAGCGTTCCGGCAGCATGTTCAGGATTTTTCTGCGAGATTCCGGGCGAATCGGTAAACCCCCGGAGGGAGGGTGCTGCCGCGAGCCCATCCTGTTGAACTGCCGACCCTATTACTGGCCATGAACGATTTGATTCCCGGGAAAGATCCGTGCCGGAACTGGCTGGGCCGTGCGTGGGCGGTGGGACGCTGGGAGGAATGGATCTACGAGAATTACCGGGGCCCGGTGCTGAAGTGGTTCCGGGCGCGGTTTCCGGAGCATGATTCCGAGGTGGCCTGCCACGAGTTCTTTGTCCGGGTGGTGCTGCGTGGACGACTGGCATCCCGGCATGGTCCGTGGCAGGGGAACCTGCGCGTCCAGCTCCGCGACGCCCTCGGGAGATTCGCCATGAATTACTTTGCGGGCCTGCAGCCGGGTTCGGCTGGGCTCCCGGAAACTGAGGAAAATGAACGCATGGGATCCGGCTCCAGCGAGGAGTTCGATCGGATCTGGGCGCAGCAAGTGATGGATAGGGCCATGGCCAGGGCAGAGGAATTCTACGCATGCCGGGGGCAGCTTTCGCATTTCCTCGGGTTGCGTGCTCATCTGTCTGCCTCCGGAGAACGGTCGTCCTTCGCGGAGACGGCGGCCTCCCTGGGAATGAACCAGCGGGAATGCACTTTCCTCCTCCACCGGTTGCGCTGCGTTCTGCGAAATGCCGTGCTTGCGGAAGTGCATTGCTGCCTCGGATGGCGGGGCGATGCTGGTTTCCGCGGGGGCCAGGGCTGAAAACAAGGAGGCCATGGGTGGGAGTTCCGTTTCCGGGAAATTTTCTCTCCGTGAATGCACGAAACCTGGTACAATTCAGACTCGGGCGATCCTGTCCGGGAGCGCCGTGAACTCCTCAGCCTTGAATTCCATGACGAAAGAGCCATCATCCTTCGGACCGACGCACTGGACTCACCTTGAGCAGGAGCGCGAGGCTGGTCATGGCGATCAATGGTTCTGCGAGAACTACCGGTGCCCCATCTTTGCCTGGTTCCGGGATCGGTTTCCCCATCATGAGGCAGAAGATCTCTGTCAGGAATTCCTCTGTCGGCAGGTGATCGTGGGCCGGTTGGTGGACAAGGCCGACCGGCAGCGCGGAAGCCTGCGGGCATTCCTGCGCACGGCAATGCAGCGATTTGTGCTGAACACCCGGAGAAACCGCAGGACCATCCGCACGGGCGGCAGTGCCGAGCATGTGCCACTGCTTGATAACGACTTGCCTGCGAGTGGGGCCGCCCCGGCGGCACCCGATGAAATCTTCGATCGGCTCTGGGCGCAGGAACTTCTCCAGCGGGCCTTTCTCAGAACGGAGCAGTACTGTCTGCGACGGGACCGGGGACACATCTTCGAGGCTCTGCTCCCGATCCTCGACGGTTCCGGTCCGGCCCGGTCCCACAGCGAGATTGCGAGCGAACTCGGAAAGTCCGTCGCTTACGTAGCCTCGGCCCTGCATAATATCCGCAAGCGGCTGAGGATGTATCTGTTGGAGGAAATCCAGCTGACCGTGGCGGACCATGAATCGGCCGCAGCGGAATGGGAAGTGCTGGAGAAGTCTCTTCGGAGGTAGCACCGCACTGGCCGGGGACTCGCCCCGCGCGCGAGGGAAAACGGCCTCAGTTCTCCGGGGCCCGTCAGACCCGGCGCAGCACCACGCTGCCAAGGGCCGAAGCCAGCGCGAGCAGCGAACACCAGGATTCGAGTCCCTGGCGGGTACGGGCCGGCTGCAGATTGTCGCGGACGGTGGCCGGAGCAAAGGCTGGCGACGATTCCAGGGCGGGGGAAATCTCGCGGCTGAGCCGGTATTCCGGAGGGGAGGGCCGATTGTAATGCAGAACCTTCAGCTTGTTGCTTTCCTTGTCCCGGAGCCTCAGGGTCAGTTTGCCATGCGATTCCAGGGGTACGCTGGCAAGGTATCGCCCCAGTCCGCGTTCCTCCACAGCGACGGGGAATTCCCGGCTGTTTTCATCCACCGCGAGCGCATCCCAGCTAAGTCCATTGACGGGCATGCCATTGGGGTCGCGCCGGAGAATCTCCAGATTCCACTGGGAACCATCAATGGCCGCACGCACTTCCATGCCCTCCGCATCGCTGCGGCGCAGAATGGATCGGAGTACCTGCGCCCAGAACTTTCCAACCCCGTCCCATGCCAGCCATTCACCTCCCCATTTCTCGGTCAGATCGGATGTGTAGGAAAGCCCCTGGCCCAGCCCGAAGCGCCCAATCGCCAGCAGGGGATCGCCCGTGTCCACGGAAAGCACGGTCTGCGTGGCCGGCTTGGCTTCGGTCATGACGTAACCAAGCGCCGACGGAAGATTGTCGGCATATCCCGCGAGCATGGCATGCTCGGTCGTGATGATCGGGGCGTAGACATCCTCCTTGATGGCGCTCTTGCTGGCCTGCATCGTCTCCCTGGTGAAAATCTGCGGCACCGTATTCGGGTCGGTCGCCGCGTAGAACCTGCCGCGCCCGATTTCCGCAATCGACTGCAGAAGGTCGCCGGCCGCGCCCTCGCCAAGCGCCACTGTGGAAACCGTCACACCGCTGTCGGCAAGACTCTGCGCCAGTTCCGCAAAACCCTGATCCGGGGTCTGCCCGTCGGTCATGCAGATCATGTGCTTCACCTTGGCCGCACAGTTGTCGAGCATCTGCTTGGCCTGCTGCATGGCTGGATACATGTCCGTGCCGCCCCCGGCCTCGAGTGTGTCGATATTCGCCTGAATGGCGTCTTTCTCCGAGGCGCGCCGCAGATCCGAAACAATCTGAGGCTCGCTGTCGAACCCGATGACGGCGATCTGATCCTGCGGACCCAGCAGCTCGACCGATGCCTTGGCCGCCTGCCGGGCGAGTGCGATGGGCAGGCCTTCCATCGAACCTGATTTGTCCATGACGAGGACCATGGCGAGGGACGGCTTCTCCTTTTCCTTCTCGAAACGGCTCACCAGCGGCAGCACGTCCTCCACGGGTGTCTTGTAGTAGCCACCGAGGCCAAACGAGTTCTCCGATCCAAACATGGCGAGGCCTCCGCCGAAGTCCTGCACGTAACGTTTCAGAAGGTCCATCTGCCGGGCGCTCAGGGCGGTGGCTGGAACATCGGCAAGGACGACCGCCCCGAAGGAAAGCAGTTCATCCATCGATTCGGGCACACCATTCTCCCCGCGCACATCGACATCGAATTCCTGCTCCTGCAGGGCCCGGGCGGCCGCCCGCATGTCCTTCGGCTCGCGGTGAATCACCAGCAGCCGACTCTTCCCTTTCACCTCGACCGTGGCCGATGCCTGATTGTTCATCGGGAACCGGTCGTTCTCCGGCACAAGCTCTGCCGTCCAGAGACTCGCTCCCGGCGTGGTCATGGGAACGTCGAAATCAACAGTATTCGGGCCTTTCGCGGTCAGCGTGACGGGCTTCTCCGCCACGGCGACGCCCTGGCTGACAATGCGGACGGTCGCCTTCATGTCCCGGTTGGCGGAGAGGCGGACCCCAAGGCGAACAATTTCCCCGGTGAATGCCGAAGGCGTATTCGGTTCAATGGAGACGATGGCGGCCTCGGGATCCGTGAGGCTGTCGAGCCGCTTCCAGACGACATCCACATTCTCCCGCTGCAGCGTCGCGAGGGCATTCGCAATGCTGCCATCCGTTTCCAATCCATCGGTGAGCAGGACAAGGCGGCGGCTTTTGCCGGCTGGGAATGCCAGCCGGGTGCCGAGAACAGCGTCGGCCAACCGGGTGGCGGAACGGAACTGGTCGTCGGCCACTCCCTTGCCCCACGCGTCCAGTTCGGCCTGCAGATCCTCGGCCTTGCGCAGCCGGACCCCGTTCGCCGTCGCAAAAAGACTGTGGGAATCACCGCCGCGGAGTTGCGCGACCGCTTCCTTCACTTCATCCACAGCCCGGCGCGATGCCGCGGGGTCGACACTCTGAGATACATCCACGAGAAACACCACATGGGCATCGTCGGCATCCTTCATCCATCCGGGGCGGCAAAGCGCGAGCACCAGCAGGATCACCGCAAGACAGCGCAGCAGAAACGAGGCCGCCATGAGCTGCTTCGGCCGGTCCACCAGAGTGAACCAGAATCCAGCAGCCAGCACCAGCAGGCTGAGCAGCCACCACAGAGGGGAAAGATAGGTCAGATGCATGAGGCGCGCGTTCGGTCAACCTTTATGCCCGTCCCGCGCTTTGGTGTCCACCGGGAAGCGGTACGGATCATCGGGACCGTGATTCCGTCGCGCATGGATGCGCACCGATCCGGGCGGGTGATCCCTTCCGTCAGGGGTTGCCAAAGCCGTCAGCTCTCAGTCATGGAAGTGGCCGGGTATTTGCGGGCAGGGAAACCGGGATGGCGCGGTGATGACTGGACCGGTCAGCGATTCCGGAATGGCCGCTCACAGCACGAAGCCGCCAGCTCTCAGTCATGGAAGTGGCCCGGGTATTTCAGGGCAGGGAAACCGGGATGGCGCGGTGATGACTGGACCGGTCAGCGATTCTGGAATAACCGCTCACAGCACGAAGCCGCCAGCTCTCAGTCATGGAAGTGGCCCGGGGTAGTTTGGGGACACGTGTGGTTCTGTTGCCCGGTCCGGGCTCACCGATTGAACAGCATAGACCGATGATGCCTTGTGGTGTTGTGGTTGCCCGCGTGGTGTGCCGCGAGAAGCCCGTGGGGTGCTTTGCCGCTTTACGGCCACCCGTAGCGCGCATGGCCAACCCGGCCACGATTAGCCGGTCCACTTCCTCGCCCGGAGACGATGAAGTTGCGAGGTTACTGTTTTCCGAGCGCGGCGCGGATGTCGTCGATGGTCGCGGGGTCGTCGGCGGGACGGCTCATGACCATGGAAGTGACTTTCTCCGAGGCGGCCTTGCCGGCGTTGACCATCTTTGGCTCGGTGAGCCGCGGGTTGTCGGCTTTCTGGGCCGGGTAGAAGTCGCGGGTGGCGGCCATGCGGCCTGCGTCGCGGAAGTCGCTGGTGCCGGCGAGGCGCCCATCTTCGCGGCTGGCGGGGGTGGAAAGCGACCGGTTTCCTTCGCGGTAGGCGATTCCGGATTCGCGTGCTGAGCCTGACTCGCGGGCGGATGCACCGCTGAAGCGGGAGGACATCCGCTGCAGGAACGACTGTTTTTCCGCGCGGCTGAAGTCGCGTGTCCCGCTGTAGCGCCGGGTGACGAAGTCGCGTGTCTGGGTGAATTCCTTCATGTGTTTCTCGGCGGTGCTGCCGGAAAACATTTTCCCGCTGAGCGCATTCAAGCCCCCGCTCCTGTTGTCCTGGTAGCCGAAGGGGTCGGCCGCCTGGAACCGGGAATTGGGATCCACTTCCGACCCGCCGAACGATTGCGAGAGGCTGGTTTTGGTGGGGCCGGCCACGACCGTGCGTTCCGTGCGGCAGGAGGGGAGCAGCGGCAGGGAGAGGGCAGCGGTGATGACGAGAAGTCGCATGACGGGTCTTTCTCCCTCAGCGTGGCTGGGTCTGCCACTCGTGGAGGACTCCCTCGAGGTAGCGGCGGTAGTCCGGGCTGCGGGTGGAGGCGATGACGTCCGAGAATTCGGTTTCCGTGATGAATCCGCGGTTAAAGGCAATTTCCTCGATGCAGGCCACCTTGAGGTTCTGCTGGTGTTCGATGGTGGCGATGTAGTTGCCGGCTTCGAGGAGGCTTGCGGGGGTGCCGGTATCGAGCCATGCGATCCCGCGGCCGAGCAGTTCGACGCTGAGTTCGCCGTCGCGGAGGTAGGCATTGTTCAGGTCAGTGATCTCCAGTTCACCACGGGCCGAGGGTTTCTGTTTCCTGACGCGGTCGACGACAGAATCATCGTACACGTAGAGTCCAGGAACGGCGAAGCTGCTGCGGGGTTTCTTTGGTTTTTCCTCGATGCTGAGGACGCGGCGCTGAGCATCGAATTCGACGACACCGAAGCGTTCCGGATCACGCACGTGGTAACCGAAGACGCACGCTCCCTGATCCTTCTGAAGGGCAGCGCGGAAGAAGTCGAGTTTCCCGTAGAAGATGTTGTCGCCGAGGATGAGCGTGGCACCGGATCCGGCGAGGAATTCTTCGCCGAGGAGAAAAGCCTGGGCGATGCCCTCGGGGGCGGGTTGTTCCTTGTATTCGAGGCGGATGCCGAGGCGGCTGCCATCGCCGAGGAGGTCGCGGAAGGCCGGAAGATCCTTCGGTGTGGAGATGATCAGGATTTCGCGGATGCCACCGAGCATGAGCGTGCTCATCGGGTAGTAGATCATCGGCTTGTCATAGATGGGAAGCAGCTGCTTGCAGGCGATCCTGGTGAGGGGATCGAGACGGGTGCCGGCTCCTCCGGCGAGGATGATGCCTTTTTTGTTCATGGAAAAGTGACGTATGGGTTCGGATGTGGACGGCACATAAGCGTTGCCATGCATCCGGGCAAGCGCGGCGGGTTTGACTGTGGATTTTCGGCACCGCGAGATGGGCGGAGGTGGCTCATGCTCAGTGGGCGGTGACCCGGGTAAGGGTGCCGCGTTCGCGGCCGGTGCGGAGGACCCAGAGATAGATGGCCGAGGCGATGGCCATCCAGAGGAGATTGGTGGCGAGAGCGAGCCCCAGAAGCGACCAGTTGACTGGTTGGCCGCGAACGATGGCGCGCATCCCTTCGAACACTGGGGCGCAGGGGAGGCAGAGCCCGAGGTTCTGGGCCCAGGCAGGGAGGACGGACAGAGGGTAGTAGACCGCGGCGAGGGGTTGAATCAGGAAGGGGACAGCCCATGCGAGGCTTTCCGCGGCCTGACCCCAGCGGAGGATGAGGGCGCTCGAAATCATGCCGAGGCTCCAGCCGAACATCATGAGGAGGGCAAAGAATGGGAGGAGGTGCCAACTGAAGAGGAAAACATTGAAATGGTAGGCGAGGGCCGAAAGAATGGCGAGGGCGGTGACGGTTATGGCGATGCGGAGGGATCCGACCACGAAGCCGCTGAGGATGTATTCGAGGGGTCGGACGGGGGCCGCGAAGATGTTGAGGAGGTTTCTGGTCCAGACGTCCTCGAGAAAGGAAATGGCGACGCCCTGCTGGGCCCGGAAGACGACATCCCAGAGGAGCACGCCGCCGATGAGAGAGGGTATGAAGACGGGGATCGCTGGTCCGCCTTTGGAGGCTTCGAGCCACATGGCGAGATTTCCCCATACGAGCAGCTCCATGACTGGCCAGAAGAGGAGTTCGACGAGCCGGATGGGATTCCGGGCGTAGAGGAAGAGGTGCCGGAGCACGAGGGCCTGAATGACGTGCAGGGACATCGGTTCAGGGATGGGTGGGGACGTGGGCGGCGTCAAGGCCCGGGGTGACAGGTTCCGGGATCAGCCTGCGAAGCGCCGACGCCAGTCCCGGGGCGGCATCTGCTTGAGCCGGAGGAACTGGCGGTTGAAATTGGCGAGGTTGGTGAAGCCGCAGTTGAGGGCGATGCTGGTGACGGGAATGTCGGTTTCCGCGAGGAGGCGGCAGGCGCGGCCGATACGCAGTTCGTTGATGAAACCGGGAACGGTTTTACCGGTACGCGTTTTGAAGAAGCGGCTGAAGGCACCCGAGCTGAGGTGGACGAGGCTCGCGAGGTGGTCGAGGTAGATGGTTTCGTCGAGATGCTTCTGGATGTACTGAACGACACGGTTGACGCGTTCTTCGTCGCGGGGGTCCAGTTCCGGTGCGAAACCGCGGCTGGCGATCGGGTGGAGTTCCCTTGAATCGGCCATGCGCTGAAGGATTTCGAGGACGGTGATGACTCTGGGGAGGCCGGATTGCCGGGGGCAGCGGAGGAGCAGGGGTTCCAAGTCGTCCCGGGTCTGGCCAGTGACATGGAGGCCAAGGGCAGCGCGGTGCAGGAGTCGCTGCACCTGCTGCATCGCGGGCAGGTCGAGCCAGCCGCGGCCGAGCCAGTCGGGATGGAAGTGGATGCAGATGCTTTCGACGGGTTGGGGTCCACCAGGAGCGTGGGCATCGTTCTGCCAGTCGTGCGGCAGATTTGAGCCGACGAGCACCATGTCCCCCGGATGGAGGCTGGTGAGCGCATCACCGACGAGGCGGTGTCCCCGGGCCTTCTGAACCATGGTGATTTCGAATTCCGGGTGGCAATGCCAGACACAGCCGAAGGTAGTGCCGCGGACAACATTGCAGTGGATGCCGTCTTCCGAGCTGGCGGCGAGTTTTTCAAAGGCAGGCTTCATCCGGTGGGGAGCAGGATTGATTCCATCATGATGGAAGATTCTCCGCTCGCAAGGCCTGCGGGCTGTGATTTTCCAGGAAGGAGCTAGGGGAGGTCCGCGGGTGCGGGCAGGGAAAGCTTGCCGGAAGCGGATTGTGTTGGCAGGGTGGTGCGGATGAACAATGAGTTTCCGGAGTTGATGGGGCGCTCACTATCGGTGGTCATGGTTTCCATGCTGTCCCTGGCGGCAGGGGAAGGGCTGGAGCATAAGGAATTCATTTATGAACGGGCCCCGTTTCCGTCGTGTCATGCCTCGACCCTTGCGGAGACCCCGGGGGGATTGGTGGTGGCGTGGTTTGGGGGAACGGAGGAAAAGCATCCGGATGTGGGGATCTGGGTGGCGAGGATGGAGGGAGGCAGCTGGACCGAGCCCGTGGAAGTGGCGAATGGGGCACCGCCGGCGGGATCCGGGGAAAAGCGCTATCCGACATGGAACCCCGTTCTTTTTCAGGCCGCAGGCGGATCCCTCGTGCTGTTCTACAAGCTG